>NZ_QHJH01000193.1 GCF_003947455.1 Streptomyces sp. WAC 04229
CCCACCGCCGCCGACCGCACCCCCCAGCGCCCGCCGAGCACGAACATCGCCGTGATGATGCCGGTGTTGTAGGCGACGTAGATCGCCGCCGGCGCCAGGAACCGGCGGTGCGCCCGCAGCGCCGCGCTGCAGTACCCGGCGAGCCCGAAGCTGACGACGCAGGTGGCGGTGAGCCGGGTGCAGTCCACGGCCAGGGCGTGATCGTCCAGGCCCGGCGCGAGGGCCCGGACCAGGGCGGGAGCGCAGACGACGACCAGCGCGCCGACCGCGACGAAGGCCGGCAGCAGCCGGGGCAGGGTGGCGGCGACCAAGTCGCGGACCGGGTCGCCGGGGGCGCCCCGCGCGCGGCGGGCCAGGGCCAGGCTGAACATCGGGACCAGCGCGAAGGCCAGCCCGTCCTCGATCAGCAGCGTCGCCGCGAACTCCGGCACCGTCCACGCCACCAGGAAGGCGTCCGTCTCGCTGCCCGCCCCGAACAGCCGGGCCAGCGCCTGGTCCCGGGCCAGCCCGAGCACCGACCCGGCCACCGACAGCACGGCGGTGAGCAGCGCCGCCCGGGCCAGGAAACTCCGGGAGGACCGGGTCTCGGCCACCGCGGCGTCCGGATCCGGCGGGGCGGTCCGGGCCGGCGGGACCGACGTCCCGTCCACCGCTCGCCGCGGGGTCGTCCTCACCGCTCCGCCACCCGCTCACCCGTCGCGGAACCGAGCGCCCACCAGGCCGCCAGCCCGAGGCAGACCGCCGTCAGCACCGTCGAGGGCCCGCCGATGTCGGCGTACGCGAAGTCGGTCAACTGCCACACCAGCAGCCCGCAGGCGACCAGCCCGCAGTCCTGCCCGGCCGTCCCGGACCGCCGTACGGCACGCAGCCTCCGCAGCCCGAGGACGAGCAGCGCCAGCCAGCTTCCGGCGAGCGCGAGCAGCCCGAGCAGGCCCTGTTCGGCCAGCACCAGCAGGTACATGTTGTGCGGGGACAGCAGCGGCTGCCGTTGGTACCCGGCACCGGCGCCGTCGGTCTCGCTGCCCGAGGACAGCGCCAGGGAGGCGTGCGAGTCGCGGTGTTCGGGGAACCCCTTCAGCCCCACGCCGGTCAGCGGCCGCTCGCGCCACATCCCGGCCGCCGCCGCCCACATCGTGTAGCGGTCGGTCACCGACTGGTCGGGGGCGTCCGTGACCTGCGTGATGCTGCCGACCCGCTCCTGGAGCATCGCGGTACCCACCCCCAGCCCGCCCACCAGCACCACGCCCGCCGCGACCGCCGCCGCGCCCACCGCCAGCGCACGGCGTGCCCCGGACAGCAGGAGCTGCGCCGCGCATGTCACCGCCGTCGCGATCCACGCGCCCCGGCTGAACGACAGGGCGAGCGGCAGCAGCAGGGCGAGCGCGCACCCGGCGGCGAGCAGCCGGTGCCGCACCGGCGTACGCCCCAGCGCCAGACCGACCGCGCAGACCAGGCCCAGGGAGACCACGGTCGCCATCCCCATCACGTCCTGCGCCCCGAAGGTGCCCACCGCCCGGATCGGCTCGCCCTGGTAGGAGGCGCCGGTGCCGGTCACGTACTGGTGGACGCCGACAGCCCCCTGCCACACCGCGAGGCCCACCATCGACCGGGCGAGCAGCCGTACGTCGTCCCGTTTCCGCAGGAGCAGCAGTACGGCGGCGGGGACGAGGACGAAGACCTGGAGGTACCGGCCCAGTCCCTCGAGCCCCGCCCCGGGTGAGACGGCGCCCACGGCGGCGACGGCCAGGCCCAGCACCGGCAGGCCCAGCACCACGGCCGCCCTGCGGGTCAGGGGGCGCCGCCGGTCCCGCACCAGCCGCAGCGCGCAGTAGAGCACCACCAGCGCGGAGACCGCGTCGGCCGGATGCGCGTTTCCGATGCCGCCCCCGCCGCCCGGCGCGACGGGCAGGGCGAGCAGCGCCACCACCGCGACCACGGCCAGCACGGGCGGCAGCCGCCGCACCCGCGCCGCCGGCCACAGGGGAAGGGCTTGGGCCACCTGCGTCAGCTCCCCGTGGGACGCACGAGCGCGACGGCGGTGCGCAGCAGGATGCAGACGTCCTGCCACAGCGACCAGTCGTCGATGTAGGCGTTGTCGAAGCGGGCCCGGTCCTCGATGGAGGTGTCGCCGCGCAGTCCGCTGATCTGGGCCAGGCCCGTGATGCCGGCGGGCGCCCGGTGCCGGGCCGCGTAGCCGGGGTAGGTCTGGCTGAACTGGGCCACGAAGAAGGGCCGTTCGGGGCGTGGGCCGACCAGGCTCATGTCGCCCCGGAAGACGTTCCACAACTGGAGCAGCTCGTCCAGCGAGGTGCGCCGCAGGAAGCGGCAGAACCACGGCATCCGGCGCTCGTCCGCCACGCTCCACCGGGTCGCCGACTCGTGCTCGTCGGCCGGGCGGTGGGTGCGGAACTTCAGCAGCGTGAACGGCCTGCCGTCCTGGCCGATGCGCTCCTGCCGGAACAGCACGCCCGGCCCGCCGACCACCCGCAGCACCGTCGCGCAGGCCAGCAGCACGGGGCTGAGCAGGAGCAGGAGCAGCCCGGACACGGTCACGTCCAGCACCCGCTTGCCGGCGCCGGCCGGTCGCCGGGCGTCCGGCTCCAGCCGCCGGCGGGAGAATCCGGCGAGCCGTTCCCGGCCGTCCCGCGCGGGGAGGTCCGCGTCCAGCTCCCACACCACGCAGCCGGACTCCGCCAGCGCCCGCAGCAGCGGTTCCTGCCGGGTGCGTACGGAGGGGTGGACGGTCAGGACGTCGCGCACCCCGTTCTGCACGACCGCCCGCCGCACCTCCTCGCCGGTGGACAGGACGGGCAGACCGGTGCTGCCGCCGGGTTCGTCGGTGACGACGCCGACGGGACGGACCCCGCAGCGGGGGTGGCGCAGCAGCGCCGAGGCCACCCGCTGCGCGGTCGCGGCGGGACCGACGACCAGGGCCGCGTACGGCCGGTTCGCCAGCGCCGTACGGTGCCGCCGGTGCACGGCGCCCCGCCCGGCGCAGCCCGCGGCCGCGTGCAGCAGGAAGCCGAGGAGCAGGGTGGGCGCGGACAGCGCCTGCGGCGGTGCGTACGCCGCGACGAGTGCCGCCAGCGCCAGCCAGACCACGGCGATCCGCCCGCACAGGGCGGGCAGGTCGTCCAGCACCCCCGTGGGCCGCCGGGCGGGGTCCGGGCGCGGGCGCAGCAGCAGCGAGGCACCGACCAGCAGTGCCGTCAGCAGCGGTTGGTACGGGGTGCCGGTCAGGGCCAGCGATCCCGGCAGCGCGGCCGTGCCGTCCGCGACGAGCAGTGGCAGGGGTGAGTCCGGCCGCGCCGCGGTGCGCCCGGCGGGCAGCCGGAAGCCGGCGGGGCGGGTGCGCGGCGGCAGGACCGCGACGGGGGACGGGCCGAGGTCGTGCGCCTGGCCGGAGGGGGTGGGGACGGTGCTTTCCGCGGTCACGGGTGGGTGGACTCCCTGTACTCGATGGGCACGACGGCCGGCCGGCCCATGGCTGCGGGCCGGTCGCCGGGGAGGAGACGGAGGGCGTCGGACGGTCCGCCGCGGCGGAGGGACGGGCCTGCGGTGTCCGGGTCGTGGTGCGGGAGGGACGGGCCTGCGGTGTCCGGGTCGTGGTGCGGGAGGGACGGGTCCGGGGCTGCCGGGTCGTCGTGCGGGCGGGGCAGGTCCGGGCCTGCCGCCCCGCAGCCGTCGGCGACGTGCGTCCCGGTCGTCCGCGCACCCGCCAGGAGCGCGTCGTAGAGTGCCGCGACCGCCGCGGCCGTGTGCCGTACGTCGTGCGCGGACCGCACGTGCGCGTGTCCCCGGCGGCCGAGCGACGCGCGCAGCGGCGCGTCGAGCAGCAGGGCGGCGACCGCGCCGGCCAGCGTCGCGGGTTCCTCGGGGGGCACCAGGCAGTGCGGCTCCAGAGCGGGCGGCAGGCCCTCGCGGGCCCCGTCCACGTCCGTCACCACCACGGGCCGCCCGCAGGCCATCGCCTCCAGCGGGGCCAGCGCCATCCCCTCCCAGCGCGACGGCAGGACGACCAGATCGGCGGCCCGGTACCAGGCGGCGACGTCGTCCACACCGCCCGCGAAGACCACCGACGCCCGGGCGCCGTCCAGGAAGCCGTACGCCGAGGCCCGTGCGGTGAGCGGACTGCGGTCCGGGCCGTCGCCGACCAGGACCAGCCGGGCGTCCGGCACCCGTGCGAGGACCGAACGCCACGCGGCCAGCAGGACGTCCTGGCCCTTCTGCCGGCACAGGCGCCCCACGCAGACCACCAACGGGGCGTGCGGGCCGATGCCGTGCCGGAACCGCACGCCGTCGGCGTCGGTGGGGTCCTCGGGTGTTCCGCCCGCGGGGAAGCGGTTGGTGTCGATGCCGTTGGGGATCACCGACCAGCGTCCGCGGACCCCGGCCCGTACCCCGCGCCACCGCTCCGCCTCGCTCACGCACACCGTCCGCGCCGCCCAGCGCGCGCCCCAACGCTCCCAGTACAGAGCGAGCGCCCGCGCGGGGCCGCCGACCGCCTCGAACGACCAGGCGTGCGGCTGGAAAACGGTCGGGATCCGTCCCCGCACCGCGAGCCGCGCCGCGAGACCGGCCTTCGCGCTGTGCGCGTGCACCAGGTCCGGGCGCACGGCCCAGGTCACCCGGGTGAGCCGGCGCACCTCCGGCACGAGTGCCGGGCCCGGCGAGCGGGTGGCCGGCCAGTGGTGTACGTCGGCGCCCAGGGCGCGGAGGCGGTCCCCGAGGTGCCCGTCGGGGCAGGCGACGGCGACACTCAGCCCGGCGGCGAGCTGAGCCCGCGTCAGGTCGGTCACGACCCGGGCGACCCCGCCGTCCACCGGTTGGGTGACATGCAGAACCCGTGGCCGGGAGCCGGTCGGTGGCAGGTGCATGCGCGTTTCCTCGTTCACGGAGACTGCTCGGGACGTGCGGGAACGCGTCTGACGGCGGGGCGTCGGCCGCGACGCGGCGTACGCCGGCGCACGCCGCGTCCCGCTGCCAAACGAGCCGGAAACCGGCAGGTCACCGCCGCGTCGGGAGTTCTCGGAGAGTGCCTTCGGCCGATGTCCCTGAATGGTGCGACGGGGAGGCGTCGATGGAGTGGGGAACGAAGTGGGACTCTAGCTGCTATCCGTACTAATACGGTGAAACCGGTTAAGTGTGTTGGATTTGTGAATACCGGTCCTTCGTCAGATCACCCCTTTGGCGGCACAACCCACGTGGATGCCACGCGTTGACACTGCGCCGGGCAGCCGCCCGGATGTGTGTGACAACCCCAAGGAGCACTTCTCCATGTCGCGTATTGCGAAGGGCCTGGCCCTGACCTCCGTCGCCGCCGCCGCGGTGGCGGGCACCGCCGGTGTCGCCGCTGCCGACAGCGGCGCGAAGGCCGCCGCCGCCCACTCCCCGGGCGTCCTGTCCGGCAACGTGGTGCAGGTCCCGGTCCACATCCCGGTCAACGTCTGCGGCAACACCGTCGACATCATCGGCCTGCTGAACCCGGCGTTCGGCAACGAGTGCGAGAACGACTGACCTCGGCTCACGCCTTTCCGTACCGGCCGTCCGTACCGCGGTTCCTCCGCGACCGGGCGGCCGGTCCGCGTTTTTGTGCGGACGGCGGAGCGCTGCCCCGAATGGGGGGTGCGGACGCCGACACGGTGTGCGGACCTTGACAGGGCGTCTCACCAGGTAAGACGCCGAGGACGGGAAATCCGGGCGAGTACGTGTGGTCATCGCTCGGTTGCAGAGCGCCACAGGCGCTTTCACGGTGGGCACAAGATCCGACGCACCACCGAAAGGAACGACCCATGCGTCTGCCCGCACGACGAATCGCCACCACCGCTCTCTGCGCCGGCCTGCTGATCGGTCTCTCGGGGCCGGCGGTGATGGCGGCCGATGGCGAATCGGCCCGGGAACGCACCCACGCGGTGTCCCAGGCACCCCTGCCCGACCTGGCGGAACTGCAGAGCCAGGTCGCCGACCTGGCCGGCCTGGGCGGAGTGCTCACGCCCGTCACCGACCTGCTCAACGCCATCCTCAAGGCCGACGACGGCCGGCTTCCCGCCACCGAGGCCGACCAGTTCGCCGCCGCAGTCAAGGACGCGCTCGCCAAGGCCGAAGCGGCCGACGCGGACGCGGACGACACGGTGAACCTGCCCGGCACGACCACCCCGGCCCAGCCGCCGACCGTGACCGCGCCGCAGGCCGGCAACCCGGTCACGCTGCCGGCGCCCGTCGTGGCGGAGGACCAGACCGCGGCGGCGTCCGACCTGACGGCCACGGCCTACGCCGACCTCCAGAAGCGGATCGACGCGCTGGTCAAGGCCACCACCGCCGGCAACGCCGAGCAGGTGAGCCCGGCCATCGACGAGGTGATGACCGGCATCGTCAACGTCGTCGCCGCCACGCTCGTCGGCAACGGCATGCCCGCCGCGGACCTGGCCGGTCTGCCCGCCCTCCCGGCGGCTCCGGAGGCCACCACGCCGGACGCCGCTGTCCCGGCGAACCCGCTGCCGGCCAACCCCTCCTGACGCCCCGCGCGTCCCCGGGCCGTCGCGCCACCCCCTTTCCGGGGTGGCGCGACGGCCCCTTCTGCATTGCCGCCTTTCTGCCCCTCCGCCATTCGAGGGTCCGGAGATCTCATATGTCTTCCGGACGGTGGAGTTTCCGTGTCCGGTACAGGTCGTTGGAGAGAGCGTCCGTATTTCCTCCGGTGACACGGGTCGCCGAAGAAAGGAACACGATGAAGTCCCTCAAGGCCGCCGCGGTCGTCGCCGGTTCCCTGGTCGTCGCCGGCTCCGCCGTGCCCGCGTTCGCCCACGACGCCGACACCGCCGCCCGGTCCATGCCCACCAGCCTCAACGGCGCCGTGAACGCCCTGACCGCGGAGCCCATCGACGTCATGCCGCTCAAGCACCAGTCGAAGGCGCTCGACACCGAGAACAAGGACTCCGTGCTGCACACCGTGAAGGGTGCGACCACCGACCTGAACTCGAAGAGCCGCCGGCTCGGGGGCCTCCCGCTGGGCGGCTGAGCCCCCGACCGTCTTCCGCGTGCGCTCTTCCCGCCCGTTCCTCCCGTCTTCCCGCATTCTCGAAAGGGACCGTGCCTGACATGAAGTCGACCACCAGACGAACCCTGGCAGCCGTCGTCACCGGAGTGGCGGCAGCCGTGGGCGTGTCCGCGGCCCCCGCCGCCGCGGCCGACGCGATCCCCGTGCCCGTGCCCCTGGGCGGCGCGGAGACGGCCCTCGGCATGGAACTGCCGGAGGTGACCGGCGAGCTGCCCGTGCCTACGGTGGGCGCACCCGAGGGGCCGCGCTACGTCGAGGGCCGTCTGCTGCCGGAGCGGACACTGCCGCAGTTGCCGGTGCACGGCGGGCTCCCGGGCGCCGACCTGCGCCAGCCCGTGCCGCACGTCCTCGGCGACAACTTCGACCATGCCGCCCTGGACGCCCCCGCCGCCGGGCTGCGCACCCTGGCACCGGGTCTGTCCCCGGACGTGCCGCTCACCGCGCCGCGCGCCGACGCCCTCGGCCTGCCGGCGGCCAAGCTCCCGGAGGCCGGTGTGGCGGCCCCCGTCGTCCAGACGGCCCCCGTGGCCGACCTGGGCGTCGGACCGGGGCTCTAGTCCGCTCGGCCCGTCACACGCCCGGGCCGTCCGTGCTCCGACTGGCCCTGCGAGCGGTGACCGAGTGGCCCGTCGGCCGGTTAGTGGTGCGGATCACCGGAACCGGACGAGGAGCGAGCCATGGCCGTCGACGCGGGCGCGGCAACGAGCGACACCGAGCAGGAGCAGGAGCAGGAGCAGGATCGCGGGGCGGAGAGCAGGGCGAGAGGCGGTCCGGCGCAGGGCACCCGGCGGCAGCTGATGCGAGGGCTGCTCGCCCCGGCTCTCGCAGTCACCCTGACGCCGCTGGTCGCCGCCTCCCGCCCCGAGCCGCACACCGCCGAGCCGGCAGCGAGCGGCGCCTTCGACGAGACCTACCGGGGCCGCCGGATCCGCGGCGTCTGGTCCGCCGCGGGACGCGCCGTCGGCGCCGGCACCTGGCACGTCACCGTGGACGGCCGCCCGCTGCACCTGATGCGCCGGGCCGACGGCAGCTGGCTGACCATGATCGACCACTACCGGTCGTACCCCACCCCCCTCTCCGCGGCCCGCCGCGCCGTCGACGAACTCGGCCCCGGCGAGCACCTGCGCGACACGCCGGTCGCCGAGGAGCACGACCCTCAGGGGCACGACCACCGCTCCGGGGGACGTCATGGCGTACACGCGTAGGGACGTCAGCACGCTGACCCGCACCGAGCGGCGACGGTTCGTCAAGGCGCTGCTGGAGATCAAACGGCGCGGCGAGTACGACGAGTTCGTCCGCATCCACATCGACTACTACGTCTCGGACGGCGAGGACGGGCTGCGTACGGCGCACATGGCGCCCTCGTTCCTGCCCTGGCACCGCAGGTTCCTGCTGGATCTGGAGGAGGCGCTGCGCCGGGTCGACCCGTCGGTCACCGTGCCGTACTGGGACTGGACGAAGAACCGCAGCACCACGTCCGCGCCCTGGACCGCCGACTTCCTGGGCGGCACCGGGCGACGCTCCGACCACCGGGTCACCACCGGGCCGTTCGCGTACGCCGAGGGCAACTGGACGCTGAAGGTGAACGTCACCGACACCGAGTACCTCACCCGGGACCTCGGGCGGGCGGGCGATCCCCTCAAGCTGCCCACCAGGAGTGACCTGGAGTGGGCCCTCGACGACCCCGTGTACGACACCGCGCCCTACGACTCCACGGTCCGCAAGGGGTTCCGCAACAAGCTGGAGGGGTGGGGGACCGGCCGTGGCAGCGTCTCCTGGCGCAACCACAACCGGGTGCACCGGTGGGTCGGCGGGGCCATGGTCGGCGGCGCCTCCGTCAACGACCCGGTCTTCTGGCTGCACCACGCCTTCGTCGACCTCCAGTGGTCCCGCTGGCAGGCCCGTCACCGAGGCGCCCGCTACCTGCCCGCGAATCCGCCCGGCCGGGGCAGCGCGCAGCGCGGACGGATCGTCGCCCGGCACGAGCGGATGCCGCCGTGGAACGTGACGCCGGACGAGCTGGAGGACGTCGGGCGGATCTACCGTTACGCCTGACGGATCAACCGGTGCACCTGAAGGGTTCACCGGTGCACGGGGACCCACGGGAGGAGCCCCGGCCGGGAAGGCCGGGGCTCCTCGGGTGCCTACGGGACTCAGCCGCCGTAGCCGACGTTCTTCTTGCCGTGCTTCTTGCCGTTCTTGTCGCTCGTGTCCTTCTTCTTGTCGCTCGTGTCCTTCTTGTCGTCCGCGCCGTTCTCGCAGGCGTTGCCGAACGCCGGGTTGAGCAGAGCGAGGATGTTCACGGTGTTGCCGCACAGGTTCACCGGCACGTGCACCGGGACCTGGATGACGTTGCCGGACAGGACGCCGGGCGAGCCGATGGCCGCGCCCTCGGCACCCGCGTCCGCCATGGCCAGGCCGGTGCCGCTGAGCACCACGGCGCCGGCGCCGAGAGCGACGCCGGCCGCCTTCGCGATGCGAGACATCACGTTTCTCCTTCTGACTCGGGGAAAACGGCGGCAGGACGCGCCGCCGCGCGGCCGGTTCAACGCCCCTGGTCGAAGCGGGTCACGGGGAGAATGTGAGGATCACCCTTTTTGCAGAGAGGGCGAGGGACGGCGAGGGAGCGGGCGGCGACGGAAAACCAGTGCCGTTCCCGCGCGGACGTCCACTAGCCTCCCCGCCATGCCGAACGACCTGCCCGACGCGTCCATCGATCCCTCCGATCTCTCCGAGCCGTCCGCGCTCGCCGCGCTGCCCGGCCTCTTCTCCGAGGAGAGCAGGGTGCGCGCCTTCGCCGCCGTCGCGCTGGGGGCCGGCGGCAGCGCGGAGGTGGCCCGGACGGCCGGACTGTCCGCCAAGGAGACGGCGGGTGCGCTGCGCCGGCTGCGGGAGCAGGGCGTGGTGGTGTCCAGGGGCGACGGTGAACTCGTCGTAGCGCACGACCGGTTCAGGGAACTGGCCCGCGCGGCCCGCCCCACGGCGGGCCCGGCCGGTGCCCCCGCACCGGCGGCCGACGGCGACCGCACCGGCATGATCCTTCGGACCTTCGTGAAGGACGGGCGCCTGGTCCGCCTCCCCGCCCGCTGGACGCGCAAGAAGGTGGTGCTGCGGCACATCGCCGAGCGGACCTTCGCCCCCGGCGTGGAGTACCCCGAGCGCACCGTCGACCAGAAGCTACGGGCGTGGTGCGAGGACGGCGAGGTCGACCATGTGACGCTCCGGCGCCATCTGGTGGACTTCGGACACCTCCGCCGGAGTGGCGGAATCTACGCGCGCCCGGCGGAATCCGACCGGGTGGGAACCGCCTGAGCGTCCGGAGCGGGGGCCACGGGCAGGCGGCGTACGGGGGAGCCGTCGAGGTGGGCCCGGATCGCCTCCACGGCCTGGCCGTAGTACGTGGCGTAGTTGGCCTGTGAGACGTAGCCGAGGTGGGGCGTCGCCAGCAGGCGCGGGGCGGTGCGCATCGGGTGGCCGGCGGGCAGCGGCTCGGTGTCGAAGACGTCGACGCCCGCGCCGGCGATCCGGCCCTCGTGCAGCGCGGCGAGCAGGGCGTCCTGGTCGATGATCGCCGCGCGCGAGGTGTTGATCAGATAGGCCGTCGGCTTGAGCAGGGCCAGTTCGGCGGGGCCGAGCAGGCCGCGCGTGCGGTCGCCGAGCGCCAGGTGGACGGAGACGAAGTCGGCGTCGCGCAGCAGCGCCTCCTTGGAGGGGGCGAGTTCGACGCCCACCTCGTCGGCGCGCTCACGGGTGAGGTTCCGGCTCCACGCGCTCACCCGCATGCCGAAGGCGAGTCCGACCGCGGCCACCCGGCTGCCGATCTTGCCCAGGCCGAGCAGGCCCAGGCGGCGGCCGTGCAGGTCGGCGCCGACCGTCTGCTGCCACGGGCCGCCCTCGCGCAGCCCGTTGCCCTCCCGCACGATGCCGCGGGCCAGGCCGAGGATCAGCGCCCAGGTCAGTTCGACGGGCGGGGCCGAGGAGGAGGCCGTGCCGCACACGGTGACGCCGTGTGCCTCGGCGGCGGCGTAGTCGATCACGCTGTTGCGCATGCCGGAGGCGACGAGGAGTCGCAGCCGGGGCAGCCGGGCGATCAGCGATGCGGGGAAGGACACGCGCTCGCGCAGCGTGACCACGATGTCGAAGTCGGCGAGGGCGGCCGCGAGAGCGTCCTCGTCACCGAAATGGGTGTCGAAGGACACGACGTCCACGTCGCCGGCGACCGGGGACCAGTCGGCGATCTCGGTCGCCACCCGCTGGAAGTCGTCGAGTACGGCGCAGCGCAGTCGCACGTGGTCCGGTCCCCCTCGCCAAACGGGCAGTGGCGCCCCCGGCAGGACTCGAACCTGCGGCCAAGCGCTTAGAAGGCGCCTGCTCTATCCACTGAGCTACGGGGGCCTGGTGTGGTGGCCTCGTTCGTGGTGCCCGGGTGTGGGCGGGTCCGTGACGTTGCCGGGGACAAGGATAGGGCTCCCGGCTCCATGTCCCTGATGCTTCCCCTCCGTGGCTCGATGTGGAGGTTCGGTGAAGCGGTTCCGATAATCGCAGGCAGGTGCGAATCGTGCATCGCTTTTGGCCGCTCGCGCATCGGGTGTTGTCCACTCGTTATGCCTGGACTGCGCTCACGTCCCAGTAGTGGCTTCCGTCCGGAGTGTCCGGTCGGCGCGCAGACATGCTCATCATGCTCATATGCTTCAGAATTCCCTCAAAATTGGGCATTCTTCACATGTGGTGACCTTGGACGTACGGCCTCAGCTGCTCGACGCACTCTCCGCGCTGCGCGACCGTGTCGCGGCCGCACGCTTTCCGCTGCCCCTGGCGGGTGCGCCACGCGCGCGTGCCAACCGCGACGAGCTGCTCGCCCAGCTCGACGACTACCTGATGCCCCGGCTGAAGGACCCCGAAGCGCCCCTGCTGGCCGTGGTGGGCGGATCCACGGGCGCCGGCAAGTCCACCCTGGTGAACTCCCTCGTGGGGCAGCGGGTCAGCGAGGCCGGCGTGCTGCGGCCCACGACCCGCACGCCGGTGCTGGTGTGCCATCCGGAGGACCACCACTGGTTCAGCGGGATGCGGGTGCTGCCCGACCTCACGCGCGTGTGGGTGCCGCACCGGGAACCGGACGACGACCTGCTCCTGCCCGGCGAGAACCCCGCGCGCGTGCTGCGTGTCGAGACCGCCGACACCCTGCCGCCGGGCATCGCCCTCCTGGACGCGCCCGACATCGACTCCCTCGTGGCCGACAACCGCGTCCTGGCGGCCGAGCTGATCTGCGCCGCCGACATCTGGGTGATGGTCACCACGGCCGCCCGGTACGCCGACGCGGTGCCCTGGCACCTGCTGCGCACCGCCAAGGAGTACGACGCCACCCTGGTCACCGTCCTCGACCGGGTGCCGCACCAGGTGGTGGCCGAGGTGTCCCGGCAGTACGGGGCCCTGCTCACCAAGGCCGGTCTCGGCGACGTACCCCGCTTCACCGTGCCCGAGCTGCCGGAATCGGCCTGGGGCGGCGGGCTGTTGCCGGCCAGCGCCGTGGCGCCGCTGCGGTCCTGGCTCGTGCACCGGGCCCAGGACCTGGAGGCCCGGCACCACACCATGGCCCGTACGGCGCACGGCATCCTGGACTCGCTCAAGTCCCGGATGCCCGAACTGGCCGGTGCCACCGCGGCGCAGTACGCCGCCGCGCTGCGGCTCACCGCCGCCGTCGAGGGTGCGTACGACGGTGAGCACGCGCGCGTGCGGGGGCGGTTGCAGGCGGGCGCCGTGCTCGCCGGGGACGCCCTGAAGCGCTGGCGGGCCTTCCCCCTCGACTGCTCCCCGGAGGAGCTCCTCGACTCCCTGGTGGAGAGCCTGAGCGCCCTGCTGCTGTGCGCCGTGACCGCCGCCGACGAGCGGGTCGACGAGGCGTGGCGGGGCGAACCGGCCGCGGCCGCCCCGGAACTCGCGCGCCACGACCCCACGCCGGAGAGCGCCGAGCACCGGATCGGGCTGGCCGTACGCCGGTGGCGGCGGGAGCTGGAGGAGTACGCCGAGGACGAGGTCCGCGAGCTGGACCGGAACCTCGCCCCGGATCCCGGGGTGGTGGCCGGGCTGGTCGCCACCGTGCTGCTCGGCGGGCGGCGCGCGCGGGTCGCCGGGGAGCGGCTCGCCGAGCGGCTCGGCGCCCACGGCGCGCTGCGGCTGCGCGACCGGGGCGGACGGTTGCTCGACGAACACGTCGACCGCGTCCTGCACGTCGAGCGCGAGCGTCGGCTGGCACCGCTCGACGGGCTGGAAGTGCATCCCGAGCCACAGGCCGAACTCATCGCCGCGCTGTCCGTACTGCAGAAGGAGAGGTGACCGGTGACCGCCGTCACTGACCAGGACCCCACCGAGCACACCGACCACACCACCCAGGAGGCGGGCCGGACGGGGCAGTCCGGCGACACGGAACCCGGGGACGGCCGGGAGCCGGAGGGTGCCACCGAGCCGGAGGCCACGCGTGCGGACGGCGCCGAGGGGGCGTCCGGGGAACCGGTGCGCGGGACGTGGCTGCGGCGGCGCGGGGGCCGTACGGGG
>NZ_QHJH01000194.1 GCF_003947455.1 Streptomyces sp. WAC 04229
CTACCGGGGTAGGGGGTGGCGGAGGAGGGAGCAGGAGGGGAACGGGACCTGCCGGGGGTCACTCGCCCGGTGCCACCAGCCCCGATTCGTACGCGAAGACCACCGCCTGGGCGCGGTCGCGCAGGTCGAGCTTGGTGAGGACGCGGCTCACGTGGGTCTTCACGGTCTGCTCGGCCAGTACCAGCGTCTGGGCGATCTCCGTGTTGGACCGGCCGCGGGCCACCAGGGTGAGGACCTCGGTCTCGCGTTCCGTGAGGGCCTTCAGGCGCAGTGCGGGTCTGCCCCGGGCGGCGGGGCGCTGCCGGGCGAAGTCCGCGATCAGGCGGCGCGTCACCGAGGGGGCGAGCAGCGCGTCGCCCGAGGCCACGACGCGTACGGCCGCGATGAGGTCGGCGGGCGGCGCGTCCTTCAGCAGGAAGCCGCTGGCGCCCGCCCGCAGCGCCTCGTACACGTAGTCGTCGACGTCGAAGGTGGTCAGCATCAGCACGCGCGGCCGGTGGGTCACGCCCGGCGGGGGCGACAGGAGGCGGCGCGCGGCCTCCAGGCCGTCCATCTCCGGCATGCGGACGTCCATCAGCACGACGTCGGGCCGGGTGCGCCGGCTCAGCTCGACGCCCTGAGCGCCGTCGGGCGCCTCGCCCACCACGTCGATGTCGGCCTGCGCGGCCAGCAGTGCGGCGAAACCGGCCCGCACCATGGCCTGGTCGTCGACGATCACGACGCGCGTGGTCATGTGAAGTCCTCTTCGGTCGGGGGGAGTCGGGTTCAGTCAGGGAGAGTCGGTTTCGGTCATGGGGAGTCGGGCGGCGATCCGGAACCCGCCGTCCGGCAGCGGCCCCGCGTCGAGGGTGCCGCCGATGATCCGTACCCGCTCGCGCATGCCCACCAGGCCGTGACCGGTGCCGCCCACCTCGAGCGGCGCGGCGGACGGCTTCGGCGGCGGTCCGTTGACGACCAGGACGGTGAGCCGGTCCCCGCCGTCCGCGACCGGCGCCGACACCGACAGCGACACCCGCGTCGCGGCACCGGGCGCGTGCCGTACGACGTTCGAGAGGGCCTCCTGGACGATCCGGTACGCCGAGAGGCCCACCGCCTCCGGCACCTCGGCGTCGCAGGGGCTGAACTCCACCGGCCCGACGGTCCTCGCGGTCGCCTCCACCAGCTGCGCGATCTGCGGGAGACCCGGCTGGGGCACCAGCTCGCCGTGCGCCTCCTCGTTGCGCAGCACGCCGAGGAGCCGTCGCATCTCGCCGAGCGACTCCCGCGCGGTCGCCGCGATGGAGGTGAACTCCTCCCGCACGTCCGGGGGCAGCGCCGCGAGGCGGTACTCGGCGGTGTCCGCCTGCACCGTGATGACGGACATGTGGTGCGCCACCACGTCGTGCAGCTCGCGCGCGATGCGGGCACGTTCCTCCAGCAGTGTCCGCCGCCCCCGCTCGGCCTCGCTGATGGTCTCCTGCTCGGCCAGCCTGCGCTGCACCTCGTGCCGCTCGCGCAGCACACCGCCCAGCAGGAGCGCGACGCCCCCGAGGATGGTGAGCAACAGGCCCTTGGCGCCGAAGGCGTGGGGCGCCGCGAAGCCCAGGCCGACGTTGGCGGCCGCCGTCGCCAGCCACACCAGCAGCAGCGTCCGGCGCCGCTCGCGCAGGCCGAGGGCGAGGCACAGGCCGATGTACCCGACGATGCCCATGGGCGGGAACGGCCACAGGAGGCGCGCTTCGAAGTCGACGGTGAGCAGGGCCAGTGCCCCGGCCACGTCCGCGGTGAAGATCACGTACCAGGCCCGCAGCGGGTGTACGACGGCGAGCAGCAGCGGCGCCGCCTGGGCGACGGCCAGCGCGCTCGCGAGGCCGCCGCCCAGACCGTAGTCGGCGGTGAGGACCACGATGGTGGTGGGCAGCAGGGCGACGGACAGCACGAACGCCACGGCCCACGGCAGCAGCCGCACCCACCGCCGCGAAGCCCTCGCGAGCAGCGGGCGAGGGCGACCCTCCTCGACTGAGGTCATGGGCGCCAGCCTATGTGCGGGTCGGGGGCGCGGCGTCACCCTGCGGAGCCAGGTCGTAGTGATACCCCGGTAGGGGGTGGGGCCGGGTGACCGCGGCGGTCTACGCGGTGGTCTGCGCGAGGATCTACGCGGCTGCGGAGTAGGGCCCGCCGATACCCCACCCCTCGTCCATCGCCTCGGCGAACGCCGCCGCGATCCGGTGCTCGCCGCTCTCGTTCGGGTGGGTGCCGTCATACGTGTCCGCGTGGAACGCGTACTCCGCGGGCGGCGGGACGAGCAGCAGGGAGGAGCGCGGTTCGTCGAGGTCGGCGACGGTCTTGGCGAGGAGTTCGTTGAAGCGGTGGACCTGCCCGGCGAAGGCGGGGTCCGCGTCCACCCGGATGTTGTGCAGCACCGGCATCACGGCCATGCGCACGCGCGGGTTGGCCGAGCGGGCCTCGGCGACGAAGGCGCGGGCGTTGTCGGCGGTCTGCTCCGCGTTGGTGTAGAAGCCGAGGTCGATCAGGCCCAGGGAGACCAGGAGCACGTCCGCGCGGTACTCCCGTACCGTCTCGGCGATCAGCGGCGTCATGTGGTGCCAGCCCTCGCCCCAGCCGGCCAGGTGGGCGCGGGGGAAAGCGGGTTCGGCGTAGGCGTACGAGGTGGGGGCGTCCGTCACCTGGTCGTGCAGCGTCTCGCGCGGGCCGACGCAGGTGAAGGGGCGGCCGTAGGAGGCGCACAGGTGCTGCCACAGCCGGTAGCGCCACGTGTGTTCGCCGGCGCTTCCGATCGTCATGGAGTCACCGACGAACATGAACCTGAGCATCCGCTCATCATGGACGATCGGTCCGGCCGGCGCGACGTGGGCCCGGCCACCCGGGATGTGAGCCCGGCCACCCAGGGTGACCGTCCGCGTGAACGCCCGCGCGGGATGGCAGGCTTGGCGCATGCGCCGACCCCTCGCCCTCCTCGCCGCGGCCCTCCTCGTGGGCGCGTTCGCCGTGCCCGCCTCCGCAGCCGACGGCGTCCCCGGGAGCGACGGGTTCACGATCAAGGACCCGCGCATCACCGAGTCGAGCGGCCTCGCCGCCTCCCGCCTCCACCCGGGCGTCTACTGGACCCACAACGACCAGGACAACGGGCCCTACCTGTACGCCGTCGACGGCGCCACGGGCGAGACCGTCGCCCGCGTCGCCCTCTCCGGCGTCGGCAAGCCCCGCGACGTCGAGGCGATCGCGGTCGGGCCGGGCAACAGGATCTTCGTCGGCGACATCGGGGACAACCTCGGCGGCACCTGGCCGTACGTGTGGATCTACGAGCTGCCCGAGCCGAAGGAACTGAAGGACCAGACCGTCAAGGCGACGCAGTACGTCGTGAAGTACGCGGACGGCGCCCGGGACGCGGAGTCGATGGCCGTCCACCCGAAGACCGGGCGGGTCTACCTCATCGACAAGAACGAGGACGGCGGGCACCTCTACGAGGGCCCGGCGAAGCTCTCCGCCTCCGGCACCAACGTCTTCAGGCCCACCGTCCCCGTCGACCTCTGGGCCACCGACGCCGCGTTCTCCCCGGACGGGAGGTCGCTCGCCGTGCGCGGCTACCTCGGGGGCATCTGGTACGACTGGAACGGCGGGAAGATCCAGCGCAAGGACCGGATCAGCGTGCCCCTCGGGCAGGGCGAGTCCGTCACCTACACCACCGACGGCGCGAAGCTGCTGCTGGGCATGGAGGGCGCGAGCAGCCCGGTCAAGGCCCAGGACGCGCCCGGCGCGGGCTCCTCGGGCGGGGGCGGTCCGGACGCCTCGGGCGGGGGTGACTCCGACTCCGGCGTCCCCGGCGGGGACACGCTCAAGGTCGGGGCGGCCGGACTGGTCGTCGCGTGCCTCGCGCTCTTCGGGCTACGACGGCTGTTCCGGCGGAGCTGAGCAGTCGGTGCCGGTGTCCGCGGCGGGGACCGGTGCCGCGTTCCGGGCGGCCACGAAGACCTCGAGACCGTCCAGGATGCGCTGCAGGCCGAACTCGAAGTGGTCGAAGCCCGGGCCGAAGGTGTCCTCCGACATCCCGGCCAGGACGGGGTAGCGCCCGCTGGTCATGGCCTTCACCAGCGTCGGCTCCTGCGCCTCCCAGAACTGCGCGTCCGTGAGCCCCGAAGTGCGCTCGGCCTCCTCCGCGTACACCTGGGTCCGGGCGGCCCCGACGACGTACCCGTCGACCAGGAGGATCACCGACAGCAGTTCGGGGTCGGTCAGCCCCATCGGCTTGATCCGGGTGAGCACCCTCTCCATGCCGTCCAGCGCGCTCGGGCCGAGGATGGGGCGGGACTGGTTGACCTCCAGCAGCCAGGTGTGGCGGCGGTAGAGGGCGAGCGTGGCGTGGCCCAGGGCGTGCAGCGCCGAGCGCCAGCCGTCGTCGCCCGGCTCGGCGGGGTTCTCGGAGGGGCGCTGCACGCGGTCCAGCATCAGGTCGATCAGTTCGCCCTTGCCGGGGACGTAGCGGTACAGCGACATCGTGCCGGTGCCCAGCTCGGTGGCGATGCGGCGCATCGAGACGGCGCCGAGCCCTTCCCGGTCCGCGACCTGCACGGCGGCCTCCACGATCCGTTCCAGCGTCAGGCCGGGCCTGGGTCCCCGGCTGGGACGCGGGCCGGTGTCCCACAACAGTTCGAGGGTGCGGGCGATGTCGCCGCTGCCGCTGGTCTCCGTGCCGCTCGCCATGGGGTCAGTCTAGGGCTGCGGGAAAAAACTGGGTACGGCGTACGCGTAATCGGGTACGGTGTACTCAGTTGGCGAGTGAGAGGGGGACCCATGAGCGACGGACACGCGGTTCGCGCCGAGGGCCTGGAGAAGCGCTACGGCGAGAAGCACGCCCTCGACGGCTTCGACCTGGCCGTCCGCGAGGGCACCGTGCACGGCCTGCTCGGGCCGAACGGCGCGGGCAAGACCACGGCGGTACGCATCCTGTCCACGCTGATCCGGCTGGACGGGGGCCGGGCCGAGGTGGCCGGCCTCGACGTCGCCCGGCAGCCGCGCGAGGTGCGCGCCCGGATCGGCCTGACCGGCCAGTACGCGGCGGTGGACGAGGTGCTCACCGGCCGGCAGAACCTGGAGATGTTCGGGCGCCTGTTCCACCTCGGCGGCCGCCGGGCCCGGGCCCGCGCCGTCGAGCTGCTGGACCAGTTCGACCTGGCCGACGCCGCCGACCGGGGCGTCGGCAAGTACAGCGGCGGCATGCGGCGCCGCCTGGACCTCGCCGCGTCGATGATCCTCGCCCCGTCCGTCCTGTTCCTGGACGAGCCGACGACCGGCCTCGACCCGCGCAGCCGGGGCGAGGTCTGGGAATCGGTGCGGGCCCTGGTGGCGGGCGGCACGACCGTGCTGCTGACCACGCAGTACCTGGAGGAGGCCGACAAGCTGGCCTCCCGCATCACCGTCATCGACCAGGGCCGGTCCATCGCCGACGACACCCCGGACGGCCTGAAGAACCTGGTCGGCGGCGACCGTGTCGAGGTCGTGGTCGCCGAACGGGCCGACCTGGCGCGGGCGGTGAAGGTGGTCGCCCGGGTCTGCGAGGGCGAGCCCGAGGCCGACGAGGAGACGCTGCGCGTGCACGCCCCGGTCACCGACCGGGTGTCCGCGCTGACCGAGGTGGCGCGCACCCTCCAGGACGAGGGCGTCGCCGTGGAGGACATCGGGCTGCGCAGGCCGAGCCTCGACGACGTGTTCCTGCGCCTGACCGGACACCGCACGGATCGCACGGATCGCACGGATCGTGCGGAGAAGGAGATGGTGACCGCATGAGCGCCCTCGACCTGACGACTGGGGAGAGAGGCGGTCGCGGGCGTCTGTACTGGCTGCTCGCCGACTGCGGCAACCTCGTCCGCCGCGGCCTGCTCCACTACCAGCGCCAGCCCGTCAACATCGCCTGGCAGCTGGGCTTTCCGATCCTCTCCGTCCTCCTGTACGGCTACGTCTTCGGCAGCGCGATGACGGTGCCGGGCGGCGGGGACTACAAGGACTTCCTGATGCCGGGCATGTTCGTGATGACCATGGCGTTCGGCTTCATCAACACCGCGACGCTCGTCGTCTACGACTCCACCAAGGGCGTCATCGACCGCTTCCGCTCCATGCCGATGGCCTCCTCCGCGGTGGTGGCCGGACGCGGCGTCACCGACCTGCTGGTCGCCTGCGCCGAGTTGGCCATCATGATGCTGACGGCGATGGCCATGGGCTGGCGTCCGGACGGCGGATGGGGCTTTCTCGCCGCGTTCGGGCTGCTGCTGTGGCTGCGGTTCGCACTGATCTGGATCGGCGTGTGGCTGGGCCTGCTCGTCCCCAACCCGGAGGCGGCGGGCGGCCTGTTCGCGGTGGCGTTCCCGCTGACGATGATCTCCAGCATCTTCGTCGCCCCGCAGCTCATGCCCGACTGGCTGGGCTGGGTGGCCGCCTGGAACCCCATCTCCTCCACGGCGGCGGCCGCCCGCGACCTGTTCGGCACCCCGGTCGGCGGCGGCGACACGTGGATCGAGCAGCACGCGCTGCTGATGGCGGTCGTGTGGCCGGTGATCCTGACGGCGGTCTTCCTGCCGCTGGCGGTACGGCGGTTCCAGCGGCTGAGCCGGTAGGGGCGTCCAGGAGGAGCGGGCCGGGGGTGGAGACCGGGAGGGCGGCGGAACTCCACCCCCGGCTCCACCCGTGGGTCCAGGTGTCGCGAGCCGCGTCCGAGCAGCTTTGAGGGCATGACAACGACCGAGTGGATCACCGACACCGTCCTCGTCCTCGTCGTCTTCCGGCAGCTGCGGGAGTCCCGGCTGGACCGCAAGACCTTCCTGATCCCGCTGGGGATCGTGGCCTTCGTGGCGTACTCGTACCTGGACTCCGTGCCGACCGCGGGCAACGACCTGGTGCTGATCGCGGCCCTGACGGCCGTGGGCGCCGCGCTCGGCGTCGCGGGCGGCGTCCACACCCGGATCCGGGCACTCGACGGACACCTCGTGATCAAGGCCGGTGCCGTGTCGGCGCTCCTGTGGGTGCTGGGCATGGGCGCCCGCATGGGCTTCCAGGTCTGGGTGCGGCGGCGAAGTACTGGCGGCCGTCGCCGCCGGACCGGTCGACGTGGTGCTGATGGACCTGCGCATGCCCGTGATGGACGGCATCGAGGCCACGCGCCGCCTGACCGAGGAGCATCCGGAGGTGGCGGTGGTCGTCCTGACCCCTTCGCCGACGACGAGTCGATCCTGGGCGCGCTCGGGGCGGGCGCCCGCGGGTACCTCACCAAGAACGCGGGACGCCAGGACATCACCCGGGCCATCCGCGCCGCGGGCGCCGGGCAGTCCGTCCTCGACCGAGAGGTCCAGAACCGGCTGCTGGCGACGGCCAGGGCCAAGGCGCCCGCTCCGGGACCTGCCGGCCGGCCCCTGCCGGACGACCTCACACCCCGCGAACGCGAGGTCCTCGCCCTGATCGGCCAGGGCCTGTCCAACCGGGGCATCGCCGAGAAACTCTTCATCAGCGAGGCCACGGTCAAGACCCACATCAACAACCTGTTCGCCAAGTCCCACATCCGCGACCGCGCCGAAGCGGTCCGCCGCGCCATCGGGGCGGGGCTGGCCTGAGGTCCGTCAGGCTCGGCGCTGTGCGACCGCCTTGAAGAACGTGTAGCAGAACACTCCGTCGGGTTCGGCCGTGCGTCGTAGGGCGGCTATCCCCGCGTCGAAGGTACGCGGGTCGATCAGCCCGGCCGCGACGGCGGGCTCTCGGACCCCGGAGATCATCGCGGTGAAGGTGCGTCTGGTGAAGCTGTCGGCCAGTTCCGGTCGGCTGCCGTCGACATAGACCGTGCGAGGGGTGACGGCGACGTCCGACCACTCCGCCTCGTGCAGCAGGGGGAAGAGCCGTCGGCCGATGAGTGCGTCGCCGCCGGCGTGGCGCTGCAGGGCCACCTGGCACGCGATGGCCGCTCGGGCCGATGCGTCGTCCGGATGGAAATAGGTGGAGCCGTGGTCGCCCTCGATGACGGTGATCGTGCCGCCGGGCCGGACCAGGCGGTGCAGCCGTCGCAGCGCGTCAACGGGAGAGGGCAGGTGTTCGAGCAGGAAGCATACGAAGGCGTGGTCGAAGGACGCCTCGGCGAAGCCGCCTTCATGCTCGGGAAGGGCGAACACGTCCTTCTCGGCGAACTCGACATTCGTCAGACCCGCGGCGGCGACGCGACGTGAGGCCGACTTCAGTGATTCCGGGGCGATATCGGCTGCCACGAAGTCCGTATGCGGGCTCCGCGATGCCAGGGTGGCGGTCTGGGCGCCCACGCCGCATCCCATCTCCAGGACTCGTTCGCCGGGCCCGAAGCGGGTGTCGCCGTGCAGCAGCTCGACGAGGGCGTCTGCCTGGTCCGTGAGACGTGTGCTCTCCTCGGCGCGGTAGCCGTGCACGTACTGCTCGAACATGGTCATGGTCTCGATCACCTTCATCAACTGGACCGACTTCGGACTCTCCAGGGCGGCCCGGAGCCGGTCGCGGAGCTGTCTTCGCCGTTCGAGGTCCTCCTCGACGTCGTCGAGGTGGGCGCGCAGTGTCGCCGCCGGGTCCGGATCCTCCTGGTCCAGCAGCGCGGCGATCCGCCGAAGCCCCAGCCCGGTCCGGCGCAGGGCCATCGCCCGGTAGAGACGGGTGACATGTGCGGGGCCGTAACGACGGTGGCCGCTCGGCGCACGTTCGGGCGACACCACGCCCAACGCGTCCCAGTGACGCAGCACCCGCACCGACACCCCGGTCGCAAGTGCCAGATCACCCACCGTCCACCACGTCCCGTCGTTCACGAGGCAAACGCTAGGTCCTCACACGGTGTCAGCTTCAAGTCGTGGGGCCCTTCCCGCGATCACCGAGGCGGACGAGGCGGCCCGGGACCTCGGAGTCGCCGTCTTCTCCGCGCTCGCGCACGCCAAGGATCCGGGGCTGACTGCAATACTGGACGCGCTGGCGTCAGGAGTGGCGGACGACGCCGAAAGGTCCGGGTCCAGGGACAGCGCCGAGGCGGAAGAGGCCGGGGACGTGGACCGTGTGGACTGGGCGGAGATCGTCGAGATCGGTCTGGGTGAGGGCCCGGGTCGTGACTACTGGAGGCATCTGATGGCCACTTACACCCCGAACTTTCCGGGCAGCAACACGATCGTCGAAGAGTCCTGGCTCGAAGGCCGAGCCAAGGGCCAGAGCGAGGGCAAGGCGGAAGGCAAGGCCGAGGACATCCTGCACATCCTTGAGGTGCGGGGTATCGAGGTTTCCGACTCCGTCCGGGAGAGGGTCGCCGACTGCACCGACCTCGACGTGCTGGGTACCTGGCTCGACCGCTCCCTGAGCGTGACGCATGCCGAGGAGCTGTTCGGCGAGGAGTAGCGCGGGGCCCGCGGATGTGCGGAGGGCGCCCGGCGGATCATCCGCCGGGCGCCCTTTCACGTGCCGCCGCCGGAGGCTACAGCTTGTCGATCACGTAGTCCACGCACTTCGTGAGCGCCTCGACGTCCGCCGGGTCGATCGCCGGGAACATCGCCACGCGCAGCTGGTTGCGGCCGAGCTTGCGGTACGGCTCGGTGTCGACGACGCCGTTGGCGCGCAGCACCTTGGCGACGGCGGCGGCGTCGATGTCGTCGGCGAAGTCGATGGTGCCGATGACCTGCGAGCGCTTGGCCGGGTCGGAGACGAACGGGGTGGCGTACTTGGACTCGTCGGCCCAGGTGTACAGGCGGGTCGAGGAGTCCTTGGTGCGGCCGGTGGTGAAGTCCAGGCCGCCCTGGCCGTTCATCCAGTCCAGCTGCTCGCCCAGCAGGAAGAGCGTGGCGAGGGCCGGGGTGTTGTACGTCTGGTTCTTGCGGGAGTTGTCGATCGCCGTCGGGAGGGAGAAGAACTCCGGGACGTGGCGGCCGGACGCGTGGATCCGCTCGGCGCGCTCGATCGCGGCCGGGGAGAAGACGCCGATCCACAGGCCGCCGTCGGAGGCGAAGGACTTCTGCGGGGCGAAGTAGTACACGTCGGTCTCGGCGATGTCGACGGGCAGACCGCCGGCGCCGGACGTCGCGTCGACCAGCACCAGGGAGCCCTCGTCGGCGCCGGCGACCCGCTTGACGGGCATGGCGACACCGGTCGAGGTCTCGTTGTGGGTGAACGCGTACACGTCCACACCGGCCTCGGCGTGCGCGTCGGGGTGGGTGCCCGGGTCGGAGGAGACGACGGTCGGCTCGGCCAGCCAGGGCGCGAGCTTCGCGGCCTTGGCGAACTTGGACGAGAACTCGCCGAAGCTCAGGTGCTGCGACCGGTTCTCGATCAGGCCGTGCGTCGCGACGTCCCAGAACGCGGTGGAGCCGCCGTTGCCGAGGATCACCTCGTAGCCGTCGGGGAGCCGGAACAGCTCGCGGATGCCCTCGCGGACCTTGCCGACCAGGTTCTTGACCGGAGCCTGTCGGTGGGAGGTGCCGAGGAGGGACGTACCGGTGGCGGCCAGGGCGTCCAGCGCCTCCACCCGCACCTTGGAGGGACCCGCGCCGAATCGACCGTCCGCGGGCTTGATGTCAGCAGGAATCTGGATCTCAGCCACGTGCCGGAGGGTATCCCGTCGGCCAAACCGGGCGAAGCCATGTCCGTCCGATGAGACGAGATCTCCGCCTTGCGGACCTGTACGGAACGACGAGAGCCCATGCTGGATGACATGACCGATCTGGAGGCAGCACTGCGCAGGGCCGTCCGCGGCGAGGTCGGGTTCGACGTCACCTCCCGCGCGCTGACGACGATGGACGCGTCCAACTACCGGAGGGTCCCGCTCGGCGTGGTGGCGCCCAGAGACGCCGACGACGTGGCGGCCGTGCTGGAGGTGTGCCGGGAGCACGCGGTGCCGGTCGTCGCGCGGGGCGGCGGCACGTCGATCGCCGGGCAGGCGACCGGCACGGGCGTGGTGGTGGACTTCACCCGGCACATGAACCGGCTGGTCTCCCTCGACGCGGAGGCGCGGACGGCCGTGGTCCAGCCGGGCCTGGTCCTCGACCGCCTCCAGGACGCCGCCGCCCCGCACGGCCTGCGCTTCGGCCCCGACCCCTCCACCCACAGCCGGTGCACGCTCGGCGGCATGATCGGCAACAACTCGTGCGGCTCCCACTCGGTGGCGTGGGGCACGACGGCCGACAGCGTGCGCGAGCTGACGGTGCTCACCGCGCGCGGGAAGCGGCTCCGGCTCGGGCCGGAGTGGGCCGGGGCGCCGGACGGCCTGCGCGACCTCGTGGACGGCGGCCTGGCACGTCTGCGCACCGGCTTCCCCGACCTCCCCCGCCGCATCTCCGGCTACGCGCTGGACGCGCTGCTGCCGGAGCGGGGCGGGGACGTCGCCCGCTCCTTCTGCGGCTCCGAGGGCACGCTGGGCGTGCTGACCGAGGCGTCCGTACGGCTGGTCGAGGCACCGCGCGCGCGTGCGCTGGCGGTGCTGGGCTACACCGACGAGGCCGGCGCGGCGGAGGCGGCGGCCGGGCTGCTGCCGTACGGCCCGCTGACGGTGGAGGGCATGGCGGCCGACCTGGTGCCGTCCACCGAGGGGCTGCCCCGGGGCGGGGCCTGGCTGTTCGTGGAGACGGGCGGCGACTCGGAGGCGGAGGCACGCGCGCGTGCGGACGCGATCGTGCGGGCGGCCGACGTCGTCGACGCGCGCGTGGTGACCGACCCGGCGGGCCGGCGGACGCTGTGGCGGGTACGGGAGGACGCGAGCGGTACGGCCACGCGGATGCCGGACGGGTCGGAGGCGTGGCCCGGCTGGGAGGACTGCGCGGTGCCCCCGGCCCGCCTCGGCGCCTACCTGCGCGACTTCAGGGCACTGCTGACCTCGCACGGTCTGCGCGGCACGCCGTACGGCCACTTCGGCGACGGCTGCATCCACGTACGCATCGACTTCGACCTGCTGACGGACACGGGCGTCGCACGCTTCCGCCGCTTCTCGCAGGAGCTGGCGGACGTCGTCGTGGCGCACGGGGGCTCGCTCTCCGGCGAACACGGGGACGGGCAGGCGCGGGCGGAACTGCTGCCGCGGATGTACGGGGAGGAGACGGTGGCGCTCTTCGAGCGGGCCAAGGCGGTCTGGGACCCGGACGACCTCCTCAACCCCGGCATGCTGGTGCGCCCGGCGCCGTTGGACACCAACCTCCGCTTCTCCGTCCTGCCGCGCGAGCCGGTGGACGTGGCGTTCGGCTACCCGTCCGACGGGGGTGACTTCTCGGCGGCGGTACGGCGCTGCGTGGGGGTCGCCAAGTGCCGTACGACGTCGGTGTCGGGCACGGGCGTGATGTGTCCGTCCTTCCGCGCGACCGGGGAGGAGGAGCACTCCACCCGCGGACGCGCCCGCCTGCTGCACGAGATGCTCGCGGGCGAGCTGGTGACGGACGGCTGGCGGTCGACGGAGGTCCGCGACGCGCTCGACCTGTGCCTGTCCTGCAAGGGCTGCCGCTCCGACTGCCCGGTCGAGGTCGACATGGCCACGTACAAGGCGGAGTTCCTGCACCACCACTACGCGGGGCGCCGCCGCCCCGCCGCCCACTACGCGATGGGCAGGCTGCCGGTGTGGCTGCGCTGGGCGGCGCGGGTGCGGATGGCGCCGGTCGTCAACGCGCTCGCCTCCGTCGGCCCCCTGGCGGCCGCGGCGAAGCGCCTGGGCGGCATCGCGGCCGAGCGGGACCTGCCCCGCCTGGCCCGCGAGCCGTTCACCCGCTGGTGGCGCGGGCGCGCGGCGGACCCCGGGCGTACGGGCGACCTGGTCGTCCTCTGGCCCGACACCTTCACCGAACACCTCTCGCCGTCCGTGGGCCGGGCGGCCGTACGGGTGCTGGAGGCGGCGGGGCTGCGGGTGGCGCTGCCGCCGACGCTGCGCGGACGCGCCCGGGTGGGCGACGGCACGTCGACGTCGTCGGCGGCGCTGCTGTCGACCCGCCGGGGCCGGGTCTGCTGCGGACTGACGTACGTGTCGACGGGCCAACTGGACCAGGCCCGCGCGGTGATGCGGCGCACGCTGGACC
Source organism: Streptomyces sp. WAC 04229 (assembly GCF_003947455.1). Classification (GTDB taxonomy): domain Bacteria; phylum Actinomycetota; class Actinomycetes; order Streptomycetales; family Streptomycetaceae; genus Streptomyces. The sequence goes on from NZ_QHJH01000194.1 coordinate 13,023, forward strand.
TGATGGCCCCGGTGCTGGAGACGTCGGCGCCGGTCGTCGTCCTGGAACCGAGCTGCGCCGCCGCCCTGCGCACGGACCTCCCGGAGCTGCTCCACGACGACCCCCGGGCGGCTCGGCTCGCCGCCCGTGTACTGACCTTCGCGGAGGCCCTGGAACGCCACGCCCCCCACTGGGCCCCGCCCGCCGTGGACCGCCCGGTCACCGGCCAGACCCACTGCCACCAGCACGCGGTCCTGGGCGACGCCCCCGACCGCCGCCTGCGCGAGGCGGCGGGCCTGACCGGCGAGCTGACCGGCGGCTGCTGCGGTCTCGCCGGCAACTTCGGCTTCGAGAAGGGCCACTACGACGTCTCGGCCGCCTGCGCGGAGGACCGGCTCCTGCCGGCGGTACGCGAGGCACCCGAGGACGCGGTGGTCCTGGCGGACGGCTTCTCGTGCCGGACGCAGTTGGAGCAGTTGGCGGGGGTGCGGGGGCGGCACCTGGCGGAGGTGCTGGCGGAGCGGTTGGGGGAGGAGTGACGG
>NZ_QHJH01000195.1 GCF_003947455.1 Streptomyces sp. WAC 04229
GACAGGGGGGTGGCTGGAGCCGACGGCATCCGGACGTGGCGCACGTCTTCGCGTTCTGGGAGAGCCGTGCCTTCTACGACTCCTTCATGGCCCGTTCCCACGACCGGCTGGCCTCCGCCCAGGTGGGCACCTTCAAGGACGCCCGCGTCAGGCTCTTCGACTACCGCTTCGACGTGAAGACGGGCTTCGAACCGCGCTTCACCGACGCCGACCTGCTGCGGGTGGCACTCTGCCGGGTCCACGAGGAGCGGGCCGAGCACTACGTCCTCATGCAGGAGAAGGTCTGGAACCCCGCGATGGCCGGCTCGCCCGGCATGGTCCGCGGCCTGTTCGGCGAGGCCCCGGGGCACGAGTACCTGGTGCTGTCCATGTGGCGGTCGGCGGCCGAGCACGGCAAGTACCGCACCGAGCGCGTCGAACGGCTCGCCCTGCGCGCTCAGACGGAGGCCGACATCGCGGCGCTGACCGGGGACGTCGTCCAGATGGAACCCACCTGGACGATTTGAGATCCGGACCCGCCGTCCCGCCGCCGGCGTGTGGAAACTGTGTGACGTACGCCGTACGGTGCCCGTACGAGTGCTTGGTTGCGGCCGACTCGATCTAGGGTGCTGGCATGGCACGACCACGGCGCATCGTTCTTGTCCGGCACGGCGAATCGACCGGAAACGTCGATGACACCGTGTACGAGCGCGAACCCGACCACGCGCTGGCCCTCACCGACCGGGGCCGGGTGCAGGCGGAGGAGACCGGCAAGGAACTGCGCGACGTCTTCGGCCGCGAGCGGGTCAGCGTGTACGTCTCCCCGTACCGCCGGACACACGAGACGCTCCGCGCCTTCCACCTGGACCCCGGACTGATACGGATACGGGAGGAGCCCCGGCTGCGCGAGCAGGACTGGGGCAACTGGCAGGACCGCGACGACGTACGCCTGCAGAAGGCCTACCGCGACGCCTACGGCCACTTCTTCTACCGCTTCGCCCAGGGGGAGTCCGGCGCCGACGTGTACGACCGGGTCGGCGGCTTCCTGGAGAGCCTCTTCCGCAGCTTCGAGGACCCCGACCATCCGCCGAACGTGCTGCTGGTGACCCACGGACTGGCCATGCGGCTGTTCTGTATGCGGTGGTTCCACTGGACGGTCGCGGAGTTCGAGTCCCTGTCGAACCCCGGGAACGCCGAGATGCGGATGCTCGTTCTCGGTGAGGACGGCAAGTACACCCTTGACCGGCCCTTCGAACGCTGGCGAGATCCGGAACCGTACGGGATCACCGGATAGAGTGGCAGGGCGATGACCGCTCATTCATCTCCTGACGGGCGCCTGGACCGGGCCCTGTCCAGCCTGCGCGGACTGTCGGTGGGCGACGCGCTGGGCTCCCAGTTCTTCGTGCCGGCGAACTATCCGCTGCTGAAGCGCCGCGAGCTGCCGCCCGGCGTCTGGCAGTGGACGGACGACACGGAGATGGCCTGCTCCGTGGTCTCCGTCCTCGCCACCCACCAGCGCGTCGACCAGGACGCACTGGCCCTCTCCTTCGCCCAGCACCACGACTTCGACCGCGGCTACGGCCCCGCGGTCAACCGACTGCTGCGGCTGGTCCGCGAGGGCGGCGACTGGCGCGAGCTGGCTTCCGCCCTGTTCAACGGCCAGGGCTCGTGGGGCAACGGCGCCGCGATGCGCATCGCCCCCCTGGGCGCCTGGTACGCGGACGACCCGGAACAGGCGACACACCAGGCCGAGATCTCCGCCTACCCCACGCATCAGCACCGCGAGGCTGTGGTCGGCGCCATGGCGGTCGCCGCGGCGGCCGCACTGGCCGCGGACCCGGCCGGACCGCCCAAGGCGCACGCGCTCCTCGACTCAGTGATCGCCCTGGTGCCGAAGAGCGCGGTGGGCGCCGGACTCCGGCGCGCCCGGGACATGCTGGACTACGGCGACGCGGCCACGGTCGCGGCGGTCCTCGGCTGCGGCAGGCGTACGACCGCGCACGACACGGTGCCCTTCGCCCTCTGGTCCGCCGCCCGCGCCCTCGGGGACTATGAAACGGCCTTCTGGACGACCGCCCAGGTCGGCGGGGACGTGGACACGACCTGCGCGATCGTGGGCGGAGTGATCGCGGCCGGCGAGGCGGGCGCGCCCCCGGCCGAGTGGGCGGGACGGGTCGAGGCGCTGCCCGAGTGGATGGCGGCGCGGTCCTAGTCGCCTTCTCCCGCACAGAGGGAACTCTCCGTGCGTGAGGGGAACTCTCCGTGACGGTTCGCACGTTGTCGGGACATCCGCTGTGCGCGGTCCGGCTCCCGGACGGGGCCGGGAGAGTCACGAGGGGGTGGGACATGGACGGGCTCGTACTCCGGACCGCAGGGCGCCGACGACGGGGCGGACACCGACGACGGGGCGGACGCCGGAAGGCGGTCCTGCCGCCGTCCGATGCCCGCCCCCGCACGACCACGCGGTCAGCCGACCCCCGGGCCCGCCGAGCCGGACAGGGCCTCCAGGTCGCTCTTGCGGACCCGGATCACCAGCCATGCCGTGGCCAGGGCGAGTACGGCCATCGCGGCGGCCGGGATGAAGGCCGCCGAGATGCCCTGCGCCAGGACGTCGTGCCCCCACGGCGCCGGCAGCTGCTGCGTCTGCGCGAACTCGGCCTTCTGCTCCGGCGAGCCGGTGGTGAGGAAGTCCGGCACCTGCTTCTCCGCCTCGTCCCTGCTGGCCGTGCCGAAGACCGTGGTCAGGATGGCCAGGCCGATCGATCCGCCCACCTGCTGCATGGCGTTGAGGAGACCGGAGGCCGCGCCGGCCTCGTGCTGGGCGACCCCGGAGACAGCGGTCAGCGTCAGCGTCACGAAGTTCAGGCCCATGCCGAAGCCGAAGATCAGCATCGGCCCCAGCACGCCGCCGACATAGGAACTGTCGGAGCTGATGAGGGCCTGCCAGCCGAGTCCCACCGCGGCGAGCGCCGAGCCCACGATCATGAACGGCTTGGGTCCGAGGACCGGCAGGAACCGCTGCGAGATCCCCGCGCCGACCGCGATCACCACCGTGACCGGCAGGAAGGCCAGACCCGCCTCGATGGGGGTGTAGCCCAGCACGTTCTGGACGAACAGCACGATGTAGAAGAACATGCCGAACATCGCCGCGGCCAGGCTGAGCATGATCACGTACGTGCCCGAGCGGTTGCGGTCGGCGAACATCCGCAGCGGGGTGATCGGCTCCTTGGCCCGCGACTCGATGAACGCGAAGGACAGCAGCAGCACCACGGCCGCCACGAAGGAACCGATGGTCAGGCCGTCCCGCCAGCCGTCGTCCGCGGCGCGGATGAAGCCGTAGACGAGGGAGGCCATGCCCGCTGTCGAGGTCACCGCCCCGGCGATGTCGAAGCGGCCGGAGTGCCGCTCGGACTCACTGATGTACATCGGGGTGAGCACCGCGATCAGCACGCCGATCGGCACGTTGACGAAGAGCACCCAGCGCCAGTCCAGCCACTCGGTGAGCATGCCGCCGGCCAGCAGACCGATGGCGCCACCGCCCGCGGACACGGCCGCGAAGACGCCGAAGGCCCGGTTGCGTTCCGGGCCCTCGGGGAAGGTGGTGGTTATGAGGGCGAGCGACGTGGGCGAGGCGATCGCGCCTCCCACACCTTGCAGGACGCGCGCCGCCAGCAGCTGCCAGGGTTCCTGGGCGAAGCCGCCGAGCAGCGAGGCGAAGGTGAACAGCAGGATGCCGGTCATGAAGACCCGGCGCCTGCCGAGGATGTCACCGGCTCGGCCGCCGAGCAGGAGCAGGCCGCCGAAGGTGAGGGTGTAGGCGCTGACGACCCAGGTGAGGTCGGTTGTGCTGAACTTGAGCGCGTCTTGAATGTGCGGGAGTGCGATGTTCACAATCGTCGCGTCCAGTACCACCATGAGCTGGCAGGCCGCGATGACGGTGAGCGCGATGCCGGGATGCCCCTCCCGGCGGGCCGCTCCCGGCTTCTGGTCTCGGATCAGAGATGAGGTTGTCACTGTGTGTCCCCCACGAATCACTTAGTGAACGCCCGCGTTCACTGTTGCGCCAACGTTAGTGAACCCCAGACAGTGAACGCAACCGTTCACTTGTGGCGTCGTCGTGTGTCCCGTCCCCCTTGTGGCCGCGCGGCGCTTCCCCTTCCCCCGAAACCCGCTGCACCGCTTACTGGAGATCCCCGACATGGTTGCTTCGAACTGGGCGGCCGCCTCTGCCCAGACGTCCTCGCGGCGGCGTGGAGCCGTCCTCGAACGCGCGATCCTCGACGCCGCGCTGGAGCAACTCGGCACCGTCGGCTGGAACGGCCTCACGATGGAAGGTGTCGCCGCCGGCGCCCAGACCGGCAAGGCGGCGGTCTACCGGCGCTGGCCGTCCAAGGAAGACCTCGTCGCCGACGCGCTGCGGTCCGGGCTGCCGCGCTTCGACACGGTGCCCGACCTCGGGAGCGTGCGCGAGGACCTGCTGGCGCTGTGTCGCAGGGCGCGCGACGCGATGTACTCCCGGCCGGGGTTCGCCCTTCGCTCGGTCATTCACGAATGCGACAGCGTGCAGGCTGAGCGCTTCCATGCGGTGATCTTCAAGGGTGTGGTCGAGCCGACGCTCGAGATGCTCCGCGAGGTCATCAACCGTGGAATAGAGCGGGGAGAGGTCAGGCGTGACGCGGCCAACGGTTACGTCTTCGACGCCATCCCGGCGATGATGATGTACCGCTCCAAAATTTGTGCAAGCGAATGGCCGGACCTGGAGCTGGAGGAAATGATCGACCAGTTGATGGTCCCGCTGCTGCGGCCCGAGGGCGCCTGATCCTCGCTGTGGAGGGCCCCGGGCCGGTTTGGGGAACCGGGGTGTCGCCGGGGGTTCCCAGCGGCGTACGCTAGGTGCGCCATGCCGTACGAACCACCCACTCACACCGTCGAGCGCTCCCTTCGCGCCACGACCGGAGCGAAGGTCATTGCCGGTGTCGACGAGGTGGGGCGCGGTGCGTGGGCCGGTCCCGTGACCGTCTGCGCCGCGATCACCGGACTGCGCCGGCCCCCGGCCGGCCTCACCGACTCCAAGCTGCTCACCATCAAGCGACGCACCGAACTCGCCGTCGAGTTGCGGACCTGGGTCACCTCCTACGCCCTGGGGCACGCCTCTCCCGAGGAGATCGACGCCATGGGGATGACCGCCGCGCTGCGACTGGCGGCGGTGCGCGCGCTGGAGGCCCTGCCGGTACGCCCCGACGCCGTCATCCTCGACGGCAAGCACGACTATCTCGGGGCGCCTTGGCGGGTCCGTACGGTGATCAAGGGTGACCAGTCCTGTGTGGCCGTCGCCGCGGCTTCGGTCCTGGCCAAGGTCCAGCGCGACAAAATGATGGCCGAACTGGGCATCGACCATGCAGACTTCGCCTTCGCGGACAACGCCGGGTATCCGTCACCCGTGCACCGGGCCGCACTGGAGGAGCGGGGGCCCACCCCGTACCACCGGTTGTCGTGGGCGTATCTTGATGCGCTGCCCCAGTGGCGGCACCTCAAGAAGGTCCGCAGTTGGGTGGAGGGAAGCGTTCCGGAAATCGAGGGTCAGCTCGGATTCGATTTCTGACGGTTCCGCTCGCAGGCATGTGCCACCCGCCGACGCGAGCCGCACCAACGTTTGATAAATATCAGCTCATGCCTCTCATTCCCGAGGAGCCTCAGATTCACGAGAAGGCCCAGGGTCCCCGCGCCACTCCGGCCAGCGGCCGCACCGCGCCGACCCCTCGCCCCGTACCCGGCCCCCGTCCCGCGGCCCCGCCGCGCCCCGGTCGTCCCGGCCCGATGCGGCCGACCGCGCCGGCGCAGCGCGCGCCACGCGACACGACCACCACCAAGCCCGGACCCCCGGGTCCGGCAGCCCCGGCCGCTCCGGTCGCCCAAGCGGCTCCGGCGGCGAACGCGGCCACCGTCACGGCCCCGCAGATCCAGCTGATCCCGGCCACCCCCGACGGCGCGCTCGACGCCGCCGAAGAGGCCGTGGACCTGCTGCTGGACTCGGGTCGTACCCCCGGTGACGTGCTGGTGCTCACCACCGGCGAACCGCACCCGTGGGCCGCCCACGAACTGTCCTTCGGCGACGCCGCCTACTGGGCGCAGCACGACGCGGGCGACGACGTCTTCTACGCGGACGCCGCCGTCGCGGAGCGTGCGGCCTCGCGGGCCGTGGTCGTACTCGCGGTCAACGGCGGCCCCGAAGCGGCTGCCGCCCGCGCCCTCGGCGTGGCCCACACCCGGGCCGGTGCCCTGCTGATCGTCTGCGGGGACCCGCAGCGGATCAACTCGGTGCTGGGCGCGGGCGTCTGAGCCGCTTCCGCCGCGTGCGGCGGGCGTCGGTCAGGGAACTGGCGCGGTGGTCGCTGCGGCGTGCGCCTGTGTTTCCGCCCCTGGGCCTGACCAGGGTTGCAGCGGTGCGGACCGCCGTGGTGTGCCTGCTCGGTGCGCCGCGGTGGTTAACACCGTGGTGCACCGAGGTGTGTCCGTGGCGCTCAGCGAGCCGCCGCGCGGCGCAGTACCTCCGAGGCGACACCGCCGGTGCGGGGTGACGGGGGAGGCGTCTCCGAGGTGGCGAAGGGCTCAGGCGCCGACGCCGCGTTGGGCCGGCGCCCACCGCGGCCCTCGCCGAGGACCTGCCACCCGTCCCGGGTCAGCGTGATGTACGCGCCGCAGCGCAGCCCGTGCAACGTGCAGGCGTCCCGCAGCCCCCACATCCACGCGCCGTCCTCCTCCGTCCAACGCGCGTCGCCGTCACGGCAGTAGAGCAGAACGGCGGTGCGCACCGGTGTGCGGCGCCGCAGATCGTGCGGGATGACGCGGCGCAACTGGGAAAGCAGAGCGTTGCGGAACATCCAGCCGTCCGCCGGTGACCTGCGACTGGTGAACGAGGCGCTGGCGCGCAGCCGTTCGTCCGGATCGAGTACGGCCACGATCGCGGTCGCCGGCCCGGGGCGGTGCCGCGAGTGGAGGCCGCTGACGACCTCGCGCGGATTGCGCAGCAGCGGGATTCCGGCCGCGGCCCACTCCGCCGGTTCGAGCAGGCGAGTGGCGGAAGCGCTGGACGAGGAAAACGAGGCGGCCGAGGACGGAGCGAATCCGAAGGTCACGTTCCTCCCTTCGGCTACGCGCCCACACTGCGGGCAGGGGTCGGATTCGGGGAGCGCGCACCGCAGTGAAGCCCTGCCGGATCACGGCCGGGCCGTGCGGGGAGCGGACTTCGATTCTTCCTGTCGAACTTGGATGCGGCAACGAGCAATTGGGACCGACGACCGTTATCTGCTGATGCGCGTCCTATATCCCTACCCGGAGTGCCGCCGGGTGACGCCTGGGACGCGGCAGGCGCGTGGCGCGCGCGATCACCCCTGCACGGCCAGGACGAGCGGCAGCACCCCGCGGGCGCCGGCGCGGCGGAGCAGCCGGGCGGCCACCGCGAGGGTCCAGCCGGTCTCGGTGCAGTCGTCCACGAGGAGAACGGGGCCGTCCAGTCCGCTGAGCGTGGTGGCGAGGGCGGGCGGCACCGTCAGCGCCCCGTCCAGCGCCTTGAGCCGCTGCGCGCTGTTGCTGCGGGAGCCGCCGGGCGCCTCACCCGTGTACTCGACCGAACCGAGCAGCGGCAGCCTGCCGATCTCGGCGATGCGGGTACCGAGGGAGTGGATCAGCTGAGGCCGCGTGCGTGAGGCGACGGTCACCACGCCGCCGGGCCGTGGCTGGGCGTCGGCCGCGCCCGAGGCCCAGCCGCCGGGCCCCTTCGCCCAGTCGGCCAGCACCGTCACGACGGCCTGGGCGACATCGTCCGGCACCGGGCCGTCCGGCGCCTGGACCGCGAGCATCGGCCGCAGCCGGTTGCCCCAGCCGATGTCGGACAGCCGGCCCAGCGCCCTGCCCGGCGCCGCCTGCTCCGCCGCCGGAATCCGGCCCTTCAGGTCGACGCCGATCGCCGGAAGCCCCGTCGGCCACATACGGCGCGGCTCCACCTCGACACCGGCCCGCCCCAGATCGACCCGTGCGGCGTCGAGGGAGTCGGAGGAGGTGTCGGCGGTGAAGCGCGGGCCCGCGCAGTTGTCGCACTGGCCGCAGGGCTTCGCGCCCTCGTCGTCCAACTGCCGTTGCAGGAACTCCATCCGGCACTCGGTCGTCGCGGCGTAGTCGCGCATCGACTGCTGCTCGGCCTTCCGCTGGCGCGCGACCCAGTCGTAGCGCTCCGCGTCGTACGTCCAGGGCTGTCCCGTGGCGATCCATCCCCCCTTGACCCGCTTGACCGCCCCGTCCACGTCGAGGACCTTCAGCATGGTCTCCAGGCGGGAACGGCGCAGCTCCACCAGCGGCTCCAACGCGGGCAGCGACAGGGGACGCTCCGCGCGCGCGAGGACGTCGAGCGTGCGGCGCACCAGGTCCTCCGACGGGAAGGCCAGCGAGGCGAAGTACTGCCAGATCGCCTCGTCCTCCTTCCCGGGCAGCAGGAGCACCTCGGCGTGCTCGACCCCGCGCCCCGCGCGACCGACCTGCTGGTAGTACGCGATGGGGGAGGACGGCGAACCCAGGTGCACCACGAAACCCAGGTCGGGCTTGTCGAAGCCCATGCCGAGCGCCGAGGTGGCCACCAGCGCCTTGACCCGGTTGGCGAGCAGGTCGTCCTCGGCCTGTTGCCGGTCCGCGTTCTCCGTCTTGCCGGTGTAGGAGGCGACGGTGTGGCCGCGCTGCCGCAGGAAGGCGGTGACCTCCTCGGCGGCGGCCACCGTGAGCGTGTAGACGATGCCGGAACCCGGGAGCCGGTCGAGATGGTCGGCGAGCCAGGCCATCCGGTGCGCGGCGTCGGACAGCCGCAGCACCCCCAGACTGAGGCTCTCCCGGTCCAGCGGACCGCGCAGCACCAGGGCGTCGGACGTGCCACCCGTGCCGAGCTGCTCCGCCACGTCGGCGGTCACTCGCGCGTTGGCCGTGGCCGTGGTCGCCAGGACGGGGACACCGGGCGGGAGGTGGGTGAGCATGGTGCGCAGCCGCCGGTAGTCGGGGCGGAAGTCGTGGCCCCAGTCGGAGATGCAGTGGGCCTCGTCCACCACGAGCAGACCGGTCGCGGCGGAGAGCTTGGGCAGTACCTGGTCGCGGAAGTCCGGGTTGTTGAGCCGCTCGGGACTCACCAGCAGCACGTCGACCTCGCCCGCCGCGATCTCCTCTTGGACCGTGTCCCATTCCTCGGTGTTGGAGGAGTTGATGGTCCGGGCGCGGATGCCGGCCCGGGCAGCGGCCTCGACCTGGTTGCGCATCAGCGCGAGCAGCGGGGAGACGATCACCGTGGGCCCGGCGCCCCGGTCGCGGAGCAGGGCGGTCGCCACGAAGTACACCGCGGACTTGCCCCACCCCGTGCGCTGGACTACCAGGGCCCGGCGCCGCTCGGCGACCAGCGCCTCGATCGCACGCCACTGGTCCTCCCGCAGCCGGGCGCCGCCGGAGGCGTCCCCGACGAGACGGGCGAGGACGGCGTCGGCCGCTGTCCGCAGATCCGCGTTGTTCGTGTGCTCCATGCGTTCCATACAACAGGACGGGACCGACAAGCGGGCGAGCTGTGGACGGGAGGACGGCGCCGAGCCCGGCTTGGCGTCCGCGAGTGACGTGTCCCTGATTGAAGTTATCCACAGGGCAAAGCGGAGCGTCTCGATCCGCGAGATCGTCGGGGCATGACGAACCACAGCGAAACGACCGGCCCCTCCGGCAGCGGTGACGTCCCGCGCCCCGAGCAGCCGAACCGAAAGGCCCTGACCTCGTACGAGAGTCCCGGTGACGAGCACCAGGTCACCCTGCGCACCCCCGCCGAACTGGCCGACGCCCTGCCCTATCTCCTCGGCTACCGCCCGGAGGACAGCATCGTCCTGGCCGCCCTGCGTGACAGGGAGGGGCGTGGGTGCTTCGGCGGCCGGGCGCGGCTCGGCATCCCCGCGAGTCCGGACGACTGGGCTTGCGCGGCCGGACAGTTGGTCCACGGCCTGGTCACCGGCAGCGAGCGCCGAGGCGTCCGTCCCGAACAGATGGTCGCCTACCTCTGCCAGGAGCCGGCGCGGGGCGAGACCGGCCGAGACGTGATGGAGCGACTGCGACCACTCGCCCAGCGCCTGCGCGTCGAGTGCGGCACGCTCGACGTGCCTGTGGTCGAGGCGCTGTGCATTTCGGCCGGACGCTTCTGGTCGTACTGCTGCGACGACGAGGCATGCTGCCCGGCCGAGGGCCTGCCCATGGGGCTGCCGGGGACCTCGGTGCTGGCCGCGGCGGCCACCTACGCCGGTATTCAGGTGCGCGGCTCGCTGAGCGACCTGCGGGCCAGGCTGCTGCCGGGGGAGAACGCGGTGGCGGACGAGCAGACCGCCGCCCTGGACGCCGCCGCCACGACTCTGGTCGCCCGGATCCTCGACCCCGACGGCCGTTCGGAGGTGGCCCGAAAGACGCTGGAAACGGCGGAGCGGGTCATGCGACGGCTCGCCGGTGCCCCGCCGGTGTCCGGCGTGCCGGCCGAGGATCTGCGCGACGACCACCTGCTCGGGCACGACGAGGCGGCGGCCCTGATCCTCGGCCTCCAGGACCGCACCACCCGCGACCGCGCGGCCGGGTGGATGGAGGGCGACGAGGCAGGACCCGCGCTGCGCCTCTGGCGGGCCCTCGCCCGTCGCTGCGTCGGACCCTACGGAGAACACGCGGCCGCGCCGCTCACCCTCGCGGGCTGGGTCGCCTGGTCCACGGGTGACGAACTGGAGGCACGCGAGGCGCTGGCCATGGCACTCGGCGCGGATTCCGACTACCTCTTCGCCCGGCTCCTGCACCAGGCGTGCAACGAGGGCCTGGATCCCGAGTCGATCCGCCGCTGTCTGCGTGCGGAGCGGGAGGAGCGCGGCGGCGCGGAAGTCGGCAGCCCCGACGACGGCGAGCGGACCGACGCGGCCGGGTCCCGTGGGTCGGGTGAGCCTTCTCCTGCTCTGCGGCCACCGTCCGGCCGACGTCGCCGTACGCGTTGCCTCACCCCGGCGGCCGGCACCCGGCGCCGTGCGACGCCGCAGAACCGCGAGCCGAGGCCGGAGAACCAGCGCCCCCGCACCCCGTCGAGGACTGAACGCTCTGGAGCCGGGGGGACTGGACGGACGTGTTCGCGTACCCCGGGGAACCTGCCGAAGGAGCCGGCGAATGATGGCGAAGCGGAGGCCGCAGGTTGATCCTGACCTGGCATGACGTGGTACCGCCCGGTGATCGGGAGGAGACGGTGAGGTACCCGTCGGAGTGATGTGGATCAGCGTGCGAAGCGGTTGGGGAAGGGAGTGTTTATCGTCAGGCAGACGACTATGATCGCCGCATGCCCTACGACCCGTCAGCCTTTCCGCCCTTCGCCGTCACTGTGGACCTGGTCGTGCTGACCGTGCGCCGTCACTCCCTGTGTGCGCTGGCGGTGCGCAGGGGGGAGCCGCCGTTCCAGGGCCGCTGGGCCCTGCCCGGAGGCTTCGTACGGGCGGACGAGGATCTGGCGCAGGCGGCGGCGCGCGAGCTCGCCGAGGAGACGGGGCTGTGCGTCCACGACCCGGCCGAGCCCACCCAGGACAACGGTGCCCACCTGGAGCAGCTCGCCACCTACGGCGATCCCGAGCGCGACCCCAGGATGCGCGTGGTCAGTGTCGCCCACCTCGCGCTCGCCCCCGACCTGCCCGCACCGCGCGCGGGCGGTGACGCCAGCAACGCACGCTGGGCGCCGGTCGAGGAACTGCTGGAGCAGAGCGGCTACGGCCGTGCCGGTGAGCCTCTGGCGCCGCTCGCCTTCGACCACGCCCAGATCCTGGCGGACGGGGTGGAGCGGGCCCGCTCCAAGATCGAGTACTCCTCGCTGGCGACCGCGTTCTGCCCGCCCGAGTTCACCGTCGGCGAGCTGCGCCGTGTCTACGAGGCGGTGTGGAGCGTGGCCCTCGACCCGCGCAACTTCCACCGCAAGGTGACGGGCACGCCCGGATTCCTCGTCCCCACCGGGGGCACGACCACCCGACAGGGCGGCCGCCCCGCCCAACTCTTCCGGGCGGGCGGCGCGACGCTCCTCAACCCCCCGATGCTGCGACCCGAGGTCTGAGGGTTCCTCGCCCCCGATAGGCCCTGCGGTGCCCGAAAAACCGGATATGGCGCGCTATCTTGCTGCGGGTGATCCAGGCCTTCGGACTGACCAGCAACCCCCGCAAGGAGCTTCCGCCCGCCGTCGACGACGTCTCCTTCGAAGCGCGCGCGGGCCGCGTCACCGCACTGCTCGGAGCGCCGGGCGCCGGCAAGACGACCGCGCTCAGACTGATGCTCGAACTGCAACACGGTCGTGGGCTCACCCACTTCCGAGGACGCCCCCTGCACCGCATCGCCCACCCCTCCCGCGAGGTCGGCGTACTGCTCGGAGACGTTCCGGGACATCCGGCCCGCACCGTGCGCGGGCACCTCCGCATGCTGTGCGCGGCGGCGGGCGTCCCGGTCCAGCGTGCGGAGGAAGTCATCGAGTATGCGGGACTCGTGAGCCTGCGCGACGAACGCCTCGGCACCCTGTCCCGGGGCATGGACCGTCGCCTCGGACTGGCCTGCGCCCTGGTTCCCGACCCGCACACCCTGGTGTTCGACGACCCGGCGGGCGCACTCTCCGCGCGCGAGGCACACTGGCTGCACGGCGCCCTGCGTGCGCACGCCGCCCAGGGCGGCACCGTCCTCTTCAGCACCGCGGACCCCAAGGAGGCCGCGCGCGCCGCCGACCACGTCGTCACGCTGGAACAGGGCCGGGTGGTCGCCGACCAGGAGGCGGCGGACTTCTCCCGCACCCGGCTGCGCCCGCGCGTCGCCGTCCGCAGCCCGCACGCCGCGCGCCTCGGCGCCCTGCTGGCCCAAGAGGCCCGCTCGGCACGGCGTTCCGTCGAGGTCGTACGCGAGGGCGGCAACCGGCTCGCGGTGTACGGCAGCACATGCGCGGACATCGGCGAGACCGCCTTCCGGCACGGGATCCTCGTACATCAACTCGCTGACGAGATTGGCGACATGGGCCCCGGTGCCGGTGCCGGTGCCGGGGCCGGTGACGGGTGTGCGGCCGACGACAGCAGCGGTGCCTGTGCGGATGCCGTCTCCGGCGCGGTCGTACCCCCGGCGCGTCACCGGGCGGCGGACGGCGAACGGGCGCCGGCCCCCCGCAGGCCGACCGTCACCCGGCCCTCACCCACGGGCCCACCGCGCCCGACCGCCGCCACCGATCCACCGGCGCCCGAGCCGTCGGCGGTCGATTGTGCGGCGGTCGATCCCTGGGCGGTGGATCCTGCGGCGACCGGACCCTCGGCGGCCGTACCGCCGGGGACCGGTCCCGCGGCGACCGATCGACCGGGGACCGAACCGCATGCGCCAGAGTCACCGTCGACCGAACCACGGCCACCCGAGTCGCCGGCGCCCGACCCGCCGGTGACCGCCCTGCCGCCGACGGATCCCTCGTCGTCCGCCCCCGACTCTCCCCGCGCCGAGGACAAACAGCCGCCCCCGGACGACAACCCCACCGTCA
>NZ_QHJH01000196.1 GCF_003947455.1 Streptomyces sp. WAC 04229
GCCCGGGACCACCCGCCCCCACCTGGCCGGCGAGCCGGAACTGCGCGGCGAACTCGCCCGCCACCTCGGCAGGCTCCGCGGGGTGTCGGCCACGCCGAGCGGCGTGCTGGTGGTCGGCGGCTTCGCCCAGGCTCTCACCCTGCTGTGCGCCGTGCTGCCGGCACTGGGCATCACCGAGCTGGCGGTGGAGGATCCCTGCCACCCCGGGCAGCGACGCTTCGTACGGGACAACGGCGTGCGCGTCGTCCCGGTGCCGGTGGACGACGAGGGGATCGACGTCGACGCGCTCGGGGCGACCTCCGCCCGTGCCGTCCTCGTCACCCCGGCACACCAGTTCCCCACCGGATCCGTACTCTCCGCAGGCCGGCGCGACGCGCTGGTGCGCTGGGCACGCTCCGTCGACGGATGGATCGTGGAGGACGACTACGACGGGGGGCTCTGGTACGACGGCCGCTCTCCCGGGCCGCTGGCGCTCCAACGCCTCGCCCCGGAACGGGTCGTCTACGCCGGCACCGCGAGCAAGGTCCTCGACCCCGGCCTGCGCCTGGGCTGGCTCGCGGCCCCCGACGAGCTGCTGCACCGGCTGCTCCACGTCCGCGCCCGGCACGACCTCGGCACCGAGGCGTTCACCCAGCTCGCCCTCGCCGAACTCCTGCGCAGCGGGCTGTTCGACCGGCACCTGCGCCGGCTCTCCCAGCGCTGCGCGGTACGGCGGCGGGCGCTGGAGGAGGCCGTGAGAATCCATCTGCCGGGCGCGACGGTACGCGGTCCGGCCGCGGGCCTGCACGCCAGCGTCCGGCTGCCCGAGGGCACCGACGAGGCGGCGTTGGTCGCCGGCGCGCTGCGGCGCGGGGTGCTGGTGCGCGGCGGCACCGCGTTCGGTGCCGCGCGCACCAGGGCCGAACCCGCGCTGGTCGTCGGCCACGCCCACCTTCCCCGGACCGGGATTGCCGAGGCCTTCCACGCGATCGGCGCCGGGTTCAGCCGGCCGGGACCGGGTTCTGGGCGCCGGTGAGGAAGTTCTCGAACAGGCGCAGTCCGCCCGTGGTCATGATGCTCTCGGGGTGGAACTGCACCCCGGCCACGGGCAGCGAACGGTGCCTCAGGGCCATCACGTATCCGTGGTCGACGGCGACCGCCGTGGTCACCAGGGGTTCCGGCAGGGGTTCGGCGGCCACCAGCGAGTGGTAGCGAGTGGCCTCCAGCGTGTTCCCCAGCCCGGCGAACAGACCGGCGCCGTCGTGGCGTACGGCGCTGGTCCGGCCGTGCATCACCTGCTGGGCGACCTCGATCCGCCCCCCGTACGCGAGGGCGATCGCCTGGTGCCCCAGACAGACGCCGAGCAGGGGCACGGTGCCGGCGAAACGGTGCACCAGCTCCACGTGACCGGAGTCGGCGGGATGGCCCGGACCCGGACCCAGCACCACCGCGTCGGGCCCGAGGGCGGCCAGCTCGCCCGGAGTCCGGGTGCGCGAGCGCACGACCTCGGTCGACGCCCCCAGCGTGCGCAGGTATTGGTCGATGACGTGCACGAAGCTGTCGTACGCGTCGATGAGCAGCACCTTCACGGCAGCAGTTCCTTCCCGGTGAGCGCCCAGTGGGCGGCCCCCATCTTCGCCAGCGTCTCGCGCCATTCGGACTCGGGCTCGGACTGCGCCACCAGGCCCGCGGAGCTCTGCGTGGAGTAGGTGGCGCCGTCGTACTCGACCGTCCGGATGCACAGGGCCAGTTCGCTCCATCCGCGCACGTCCCACAGTCCGAGGGCGCCCGCGTAGGCGCCCCGGGCCTCGCGCTCCAGCCCGTCGACGATCTCCATGGCGCGCAGCTTCGGCGCACCCGTCATCGTGCCCGCGGGGAAGGTGGCGCGCACCGCGTCCCACACGGTCACACCCTCGGCGAGCCGCCCCGAGACGCTGGAGACCAGGTGGAAGACGTGCGAATACGCCTCCACCGCCATGAGCCGGTCGACCGGCAGCGTGCCCGGCACGCACACCCGGCCGATGTCGTTGCGGCACAGATCCACCAGCATGACGTGCTCGGCCTGTTCCTTGACGCTCTCCCTCATCTCCTTGATCCGCAGCCGGTTGTCCTCCTCGTCGGCACCGCGCCGGGCGGTCCCCGCGATCGGGCGCATGGTGATCCGGTCGTCCTCGATCCGGAAGAACAGCTCGGGGCTCGCCCCGATCAGCAGCGAGTCACCGCGCGGCGCGAGGTACATGTACGGCGACGGGTTGCGCGCACGCAGCCGCCGGTAGACGTCCACGGGTGTCAGGTCGCTGCGCACGTCGAGGCGGTGACCGATCTGGATCTGGTAGATGTCCCCGATCCGGATGTGCTCCAGGCAGCGCTCCGCCCACCGCAGGAACGTCTCGCGGTCCAGGGTGTCGCGCACGGAACGGGGCTCCGGGGCCGGCGGCGCGGGTACCGCCTTACGCCCGGCCGTCCGCGAGGCGAGCCGTGCGAGCCCCGGGTCGGCACCGGTGCCGAAGGCGTCGCTCTCGGCCCGCAGCTCCCGGATCCGGCCGGTCTCACGGTCGTAGCACACCGTGTGCCGGAAGAGCGCGAGCGTGATGTCCGGGCCGCGCGGAGCCTTGGTCCGCGGCTGCAGTTGGTCCATGTGCCAACTCGACTCGTACGCCAGGCAGGTCAGGAAGCCGAAGGCGAACTCGTTCACCGGAAGGTCGCCGTCCACCTCGAAGGCGTCGCGCCCGACGGCGTCCAGGAACGTCCACAGGAGGTCGGGGTGTGCGGCCCGGACCGCGGCCGCCGAACCGCCGGCCCCGGTCGGCTCCGGTGCGGCACGGCGGGTGAGACCGAGACCGTCCGCGAGGTGGAGCAGAGTGGCGACGAGTACCGGTTCGCCGGTGATCCGGATGACCGCCGCGGCTTCCGGGTCCGCGAGGACCCGGACCTCCAGCAGCCGTCCGCATCCCAGGAAGGCCCGGTCGGGCGCCTGCTCCGCGCCCGAGGCGTTCTCGAGCACGAAGACGTCGTCCGCGGGGCGGGTGCGCAGCAGTTCCTCGTAGAGGTCGATCGGGTCGTGCGCCGGCAGGTGTTCCTCCGTGACGCGTACGTGAACGGGTGCGCTGCGTGCCATTGTCCAATCCTCTCGTTCCAGTGCCGGGAGACAGCGAATCAAAGGGAACCGGTGGTCGGACAGACCAATTCCGCCGCGTGCGTCCGGTCCACGTCCGAATGGCCTTGACGGAGAATGCACAGGCAATTGAAGTGGGACCTCCCGGTTCAAGAGCGGAACAGACCGAGGGGACAGAAATGACGTCGGAACACCTGGCCGGCCCGCCGCCGGACGATCAGCAGCCCAAATGGCCGGACGCGGGACGGCTCAGCGAGGTCACCGGGCGATTGGCCGCGGCGCCACCACTCGTCTTCCCGGCGGAGTGCGAGGCGTTGCGCACCCGGCTCGCCGCGGTCGCCCGGGGGGAGGCGCTGCTGCTCCAGGGCGGCGACTGCGCGGAGACCTTCGCCTCCGCGACCGAGGAGTCGGTCGGCGGCAAGCTCCGCACGCTGCTCCAGATGGCGGTCGTACTGGCGCACGGCGCGTCGTTGCCCGTGGTCAAGGTGGGCCGGATGGCCGGCCAGTTCGCCAAGCCCCGGTCCCGGCCCTTCGAGGAGCGGGACGGCGTGCGGCTGCCGTCGTACCGGGGGGACGCCGTGAACGAACCCGGATTCTCGGCGCGCGAGCGCACCCCCGACCCGGCCCGCATGCTGCGGATGCACGAGACGTCGTCGATCACACTCAACCTGGTGCGCGCGCTGACGGCCGGAGGCTTCGCCGACCTGGCGCAGGTGCACGAGTGGAACCGGGCGTTCGTCGCCACCGCGTCCTCCGGCGGGCGTTACGAGCGGCTGGCCGGCGAGATCCAGCGTGCGCTCGCCTTCCTGCGCGCCTGCGGGGGCGACACCCGGGCCACGGCCACGGCCGAGTTCTACGTCAGCCACGAGGCCCTGCTCCTCGACTACGAGCGTCCGCTGATCCGCACGGATCCGGAGACCGGCCGGACCTACGGCACCAGCGGTCACCTGCTGTGGGTGGGGGAGCGGACCCGGCGCCCCGACGGCCCGCACATCGACCTCGCGGCCGGCATCCGCAACCCCGTCGCGGTCAAGCTCGGTCCGAGCGTGACGGCGGACACGGTCCTGCGGTACATCGACCGGCTCGACCCGGACCGCGAGCCCGGGCGGCTGACGTTCGTCGTCCGCATGGGTGCGGAGCGGGTGCGGGAGCTGCTGGCGCCGCTGGTGGAGAAGGTCGGAGCCGAGGGCGCCCTCGTCTGCTGGGTCTGCGACCCCATGCACGGAAACACGTTCGTCGCCCCGAGCGGCCACAAGACCCGGCACTTCGACGCGATCGCGGACGAGGTCCGCGGCTTCCTGGAGGTGCACCGGGCCCTCGGCACCCATCCGGGCGGGGTCCACCTGGTACTCACCGGGGGCGACGTCACCGAGTGCCTGGGCGGCAGCGCCGCCGTCGATCTCGACACGCTGCCGCTGCGCCACGAGACGGCGTGCGATCCGCGCCTGAACCACTCGCAGGCCCTTGACCTGGCCTTCATGCTCGCGGAGTGGTACCGCTCGGTGTGACGCCCGGGGCGGTCGGCCGCCCCCCACCCGCCCGGGAGCGGGGCCGGCTCAGGCCCGCAGCCGCTCCCGCGCCGCCATCAGCGCGAACCCCAGCAGATTCGCCCCCCGCCATCGCTCGGGGTCCGTCGCCGCCGCGTCGTCGGCGGCGAGGCCGATGCCCCAGACGCGGTCGACGGGGCTCGCCTCGACCAGGACCCGCTCGCCCGTGCCGAGCAGGTAAGCGCGCAGTGCCGGGTCCGACGCGAACTTGTGGACGCTGCCCTCGACGACGATCCGGGACCGCTCCCGCTCCCACACCGCCTCGTCGAAGCCGCGGACCAGCCGGCCCGCCTTCTTGGCCTCGGCGGGATGCCCGGCGGCGAGGGCCCGGTGCTCGGCCTCGGCGTCCCCGAAGAGGCTCGCCTTCCGGGCCATCATCCAGTGCTCGGCCGTCGCGTACTCCACCCCCGCCACGGTGAAGGGCGACGGCCACCACTGGCTCAGGCAGCTCGGGCCGGTCCTGCCGTCGGGGAGCGGGCGGTGACCCCAGAAGCAGAGGTACTTGATCCTCGCCCCCGCCCGGACCCTCGCGAGCAGCGCCTCTCTGCTGTCCACGGCCGGTGCCGCCTCCGTGACCCCGTCCGCCGCCCCCGTGATCCTGTCCATGCACGCGAGTCTGGCACGCGCCACTGACACTCCGTCCGTGCTTTTCCGTGGCGACTCGACACCTGGTCGACAGATTCCGTCGCGTAACCAAATGGCAACAACGGAATCACTTGTTGGAGCCCTAGTGCTCTGTCAGGATCGGCACTCACATCGAGCCTGAGCCACACCGGCCCCCGCCACGGGGAGACCGAGGAGAGCCGACATGCACAACCCGGGCAACGCCACCCCGGACCGATTCCCGGCCCAGGACCGCTTCGCGGACGGCGCCCAGTACATCGCGGGCCGTCTGACGAAGGGCACCTCCGGGCGTACGCACACCGTCGTCGATCCGGCGACCGGCGAGGAGGTCCTGACCTACGAGCTCGCCGGTCCCGACGACGTCGACGCGGCCGTCGCCGCCGCGCGGGAGGCGTTCCCGGGGTGGGCGGGCGCAACGCCCGGCGAGCGCTCCGACGCGTTGCACCGGTTCGCCGCCGTGCTCGCCGACCGCGCCGAGGACTTCGCCCGCGCGGAGTCCCTCCAGTGCGGGAAGCCGCTGAAGCTGACCCGCGAGTTCGACGTGCCCGGCAGCATCGACAACGCGGCCTTCTTCGCCGGCGCCGCCCGGCACCTCCAGGGGCAGTCGGCGGGGGAGTACTCCGGCGACCACACCTCGTACGTGCGCCGCGAGCCGATCGGCGTGGTCGGGTCCATCGCGCCCTGGAACTACCCCCTCCAGATGGCCGCCTGGAAGATCCTCCCGGCGATCGCCGCGGGCAACACCATCGTGCTGAAGCCCGCCGAGATCACCCCGCTCACCTCCCTGATGTTCGCCGAGGCCGCGACCGCCGCCGGTATCCCCGACGGCGTGATCAACATCGTGAGCGGGACCGGGCGGGAGGCCGGTGAGCACCTGGTCGCCCACCCCGACGTCGCCATGACCTCCTTCACCGGGTCCACCGCGATCGGCAAGCGGGTCGCCGAGGTCGCCACCGCCACCGTCAAGCGCCTGCACCTGGAGCTGGGCGGCAAGGCGCCCTTCCTCGTCTTCGACGACGCCGACCTGGACGCCGCCGTCCACGGCGCGGTCGCCGGCGCGCTGATCAACACCGGCCAGGACTGCACCGCCGCCACGCGCGCGTACGTGCAGCGGCCCCTGTACGAGGCGTTCGTGGAGAAGACCGCCGCCCTCATGGAGACCGTGCGGGTCGGCGACCCCTTCGCGCCGGGCACCGACCTCGGCCCGCTGGTCAGCCACGTCCAGCGGGACCGCGTCGCCGGGTTCGTCGACCGGGCCCGCTCCTACGCGCGCGTGGTGGCCGGCGGCGAGGCACCGCAGGGCGACCTCGAGGACGGCGCCTTCTACCGGCCCACCCTCATCGCCGACGCCGCGCAGGACAGCGAGGTCGTCCAGTCCGAGATCTTCGGTCCCGTCCTGGTCGTGCTGCCCTTCGACGGCGACGACGAGGGCATCCGGCTGGCCAACGACACGCCGTACGGGCTCGCCGCCTCCGCCTGGAGCCGGGACGTGTACCGGGCGAACCGCGCCACCCGCGAGATCAAGGCGGGCTGCGTGTGGATCAACGACCACATTCCGATCATCAGCGAGATGCCGCACGGCGGATACAAGGCGTCCGGCTTCGGCAAGGACATGTCGGCCTACTCCTTCGAGGAGTACACACAGGTCAAGCACGTCATGTTCGACAACACCGCGGTGGCGGCCAAGGACTGGCACCGCACTGTCTTCGGGGACCGGTAGTCACGTCGAGAGGCCGCCGACCACGGCCGACCCACCCGAAAGGGCAACCACGCGCATGGAGCAGTACGAGCCCGACCGCCTGTCACCGGCCCAAGTGGCCGCCATGCGGCGCAGTCTCAGGAGCGGCAGGGCCGCCCTCACCCGTCGCTCACTGCTGCGCGCCTCCGCGGGCGGCGCGCTCGCGGTCGGCGGCCTCGGCATGCTGAGCGGCTGCGGGATCCCGGCGGCCGGCAAGACCGAGGGCGGCGTCTCCGCCGACGACCGGTCCGAGAAGGAGAAGCGGATCGCCTTCTCCAACTGGACCGAGTACATGGACGTCGACGAGGCCGGCCGGCGCCACCCCACGCTGGAGGCGTTCACCAAGCGCACCGGCATCAAGGTCACCTACACCGAGGACATCAACGACAACAGCGAGTTCTTCGGCAAGATCCAGCCGCAGCTCGCCGCGGGCCAGGAGACCGGCCGCGACATCATCGTCCTCACCGACTGGCTGGCGGCCCGCCTGATCCGCCTCGGCTGGGTCCAGAAACTGGACCCGGCCAACCTGCCGCACGCCTTCGCCAACCTGTCGCCCCAGTTCCGCAACCCGGACTGGGACCCGGGCCGCGCCTACTCGTACCCCTGGCAGGGCATCTCGACGGTCATCGCCTACAACAAGAAGGCGCTGGACGGCATCGAGGTGAGGTCGGTCTCCGACCTGCTCGACAACCCGAAGCTCAAGGGCCGGGTCGGCTTCCTCACCGAGATGCGCGACACCGTCGGCATGGTGCTGCTCGACGGGGGCAAGGACCCGGCCCGCTTCTCGGACGACGACTACGACGCGGCGATCGCCCGGCTCCAGAAGGGCGTCGACCGCGGTCAGATCCGCCGCTTCACCGGCAACGACTACACGTCCGACCTGAGCAAGGGCGACTTCGCGGCCTGCCTGGCCTGGGCCGGGGACGTCGTCCAGCTCAAGGCCGACAACCCGGACATCGACTTCGTGATCCCGGACAGCGGCTACGTCACGTCGAGCGACAACATGCTGGTCCCCAACAAGGCGCGGCACAAGACGAACGCCGAGCGGCTCATCGACTACTACTACGAGCCCCGCCCGGCCGCGGAACTCGCCGCCTACATCAACTTCGTCTGCCCCGTCGACGGGGTGAAGGACGAGCTGGCGAAGATCGACGAGGAAGCGGCGAACAACCCGCTGATCATTCCCGACAAGGCCATGCAGGCCAGGTCGCACTCCTTCCGCTCCCTGAGTTCGAAGGAAGAGACGGCATACGAAGAGAAGTTCGCGAAGCTCACTGGGGCGTGACGACGATGACGAATACGACGAAGGCTCAGCCGGGCGGCGGCGACGTCCGCCTCTCCGGCATCAGCAAGACCTACGGCTCCTTCACCGCCGTGCACCCACTCGACCTGACCGTCCCGCAGGGCTCCTTCTTCGCCCTGCTCGGCGCCTCCGGCTGCGGCAAGACCACCACCCTGCGCATGATCGCCGGGCTGGAGGAGCCCAGCGGCGGCACCGTTCACCTCGGGGACCAGGACGTGACCGCCCTCCCGCCCTACAAGCGGCCGGTCAACACGGTCTTCCAGTCCTACGCCCTCTTCCCGCACCTCGACATCTTCGAGAACGTCGCCTTCGGCCTGCGCCGGCGCGGCATCAAGTCGGTGAAGAAGCAGGTCGAGGAGATGCTGGAGCTGGTCCAGCTCGGCGAGCAGGCGCGCAAGAAGCCGCACCAGCTCTCCGGCGGCCAGCAGCAGCGCGTCGCGGTCGCCCGCGCGCTGATCAACCACCCCAAGGTGCTGCTCCTCGACGAACCGCTCGGCGCCCTCGACCTCAAGCTGCGCCGCCAGATGCAGCTGGAGCTGAAGCGCATCCAGACCGAGGTCGGCATCACCTTCGTGCACGTCACGCACGACCAGGAGGAGGCCATGACCATGGCCGACCAGGTCGCCGTGATGAACGGGGGCCGCGTCGAGCAACTGGGCGCCCCCGCCGACCTGTACGAGAACCCGCAGACCACCTTCGTCGCCAACTTCCTGGGCACCTCCAACCTGATCCAGGCCGAGGTCGACACCCGCAGCGGCGACGACGTCGTGGTGCGCGCGGCCGGCGACAAGCTGCTCCTGCCCGGCAGCCGCTGTGCCGTGCCCGCGCAGGCGGGCGGCAAGGTGCTGGTCGGCGTACGCCCGGAGAAGGTCGGCCTCACCCACGCGGACGAGGCCGGCTCCATACCCGAGGGCCGCAACCGCATCACCGGCAAGATCAGCAACAGCAGTTTCATCGGCGTCTCCACCCAGTACGTCGTGGACTGCGCGGCCTGCCCCGACTTCGAGGTGTACGCCCAGAACATCGACCGCGACGCCCGCCTCGTGCCCGGCGCCGACGTCGTCCTGCACTGGAACCCGGCGCACACCTTCGGCCTGGACGCCTCCCAGGACATCGACGCCGGCGTCACCGAGGGCGAGGCCGCCTGATGTCGACCCTCACCGAGGCGCCACCGCCGCTCACCCCGCCCGCGCCCGAGCCGGAGAAGCCCCCGCGCAAGAGGGGCCGCTGGACGCCGTACTGGCTGCTGCTGCCCGGCATCCTGTGGCTGGTCGTCTTCTTCGCGGCGCCGATGGTCTACCAGGCCTCCACCTCCGTGCAGACCGGCTCGCTGGAGGAGGGCTACAAGGTCACCTGGCACTTCGTGACCTACTGGGACGCGCTGTCCGAGTACTGGCCGCAGTTCCTGCGCTCGGTCGCCTACGCCGCCTCCGCCACCGTGCTGTGCCTGCTGCTCGGCTACCCCCTCGCGTACCTGATCGCCTTCCGCGCGGGCCGCTGGCGGAACCTGATCATGATCCTGGTGATCGCCCCCTTCTTCACCAGCTTCCTGATCCGCACCCTGGCCTGGAAGACGATCCTCGCGGACGGCGGACCGGTCGTCGGCGCCCTGAACACGCTGCACGTCCTGGATGTCACCAGTTGGCTCGGCTGGACGTCCGGCGACCGCGTGCTGGCGACGCCGCTCGCGGTGGTCTGCGGTCTGACGTACAACTTCCTCCCCTTCATGGTCCTGCCGCTGTACACGTCCCTGGAGCGCATCGACGGGCGGCTGCACGAGGCCGCGCGCGACCTGTACGCGAAGCCCTCCACGGTCTTCCGCAAGGTCACCTTCCCGCTGTCGATGCCCGGCGTCGTCTCCGGCACGCTGCTGACCTTCATCCCGGCGACCGGCGACTACGTCAACGCCTCCCTGCTGGGCTCGGCCGACACCGGAATGATCGGCAACGTCATCCAGTCGCAGTTCCTCAGGGTGCTGGACTATCCGACGGCGGCGGCACTCTCCTTCATCCTGATGGCCGCGATTCTCGCCATGGTCACCCTCTACATTCGCAAGTCCGGGACGGAGGATCTGGTTTAAATGACCTTCGTCAACTGGTTCAAGCGCAATCTGGTCGTCATCGCCGGACTGCTGACGCTCGCATATCTCCTGCTGCCCAACGTCATTGTCACGGTGTTCTCGTTCAACAAACCGAACGGGCGCTTCAACTACGAATGGCAGCAGTTCTCCACGGACGCCTGGGAAGACCCGTGCGGGGTCGCCGGGCTGTGCGGTTCCCTGTCGCTCAGTCTCCAGATCGCCCTCTGGGCGACGCTCGGCGCCACGGCGCTGGGCACCGCGATCGCCTTCGCGCTGGTCCGCTACCGCTTCCGGGCGCGGGGTGCGATCAACTCGCTGATCTTCCTGCCGATGGCGATGCCCGAGGTCGTCATGGCCGCCTCGCTGCTCACCCTGTTCCTCAACATGGGCGCCCAGCTGGGCTTCTGGACGATCCTGATCGCCCACATCATGTTCTGCCTCAGCTTCGTGGTGACAGCCGTCAAGGCGCGGGTGATGTCGATGGACCCGAAGCTGGAGCAGGCGGCGCAGGACCTGTACGCCGGTCCCTTCCAGACCTTCGTGCGGGTCACACTCCCCATCGCGGCCCCCGGTATCGCGGCCGGCGCGCTGCTCGCCTTCGCGCTCTCCTTCGACGATTTCATCATCACCAATTTCAACGCGGGTTCCACCGTCACCTTCCCCATGTTCGTCTGGGGCTCGGCGCAGCGCGGAACGCCCGTTCAGATCAATGTCGTCGGTACGGCCATGTTCGTCATCGCCGTACTGTTCGTCCTGGCCTCCATGGCCGTCGGCAACCGCCGAAATCGCCGCAAGGCGTAGCGCACTGAGCAATACATTCGTAGGGAGTTGAAATCATGGCCCCTAGCGCCATGAGCCGCAGCAACGACTGGACGAAATCCCTTTCCGACGCCCAGCCGGTCCCGTACTGGCTGGACGACCCCGGCCGCCCCCGTCCGCAGCCCGCCCTCACCGGCGCCGAGACCTGCGACCTGCTGGTCGTCGGCGGCGGCTACAGCGGGCTGTGGACCGCGCTGATCGCCAAGGAGCGCGACCCGGGCCGGGACGTGGTGCTGCTGGAGGGCCGCGAGGTGGGCTGGGCCGCCTCCGGCCGCAACGGCGGGTTCTGCGCGGCCTCCCTCACCCACGGCCTGTCCAACGGCCTGAGCCGCTGGCCGGACGAGATCCACAAGCTGGAGGAACTGGGCGCCCGCAACCTCGACGCGATCGAGACGGCGGTCGCCCGCCACTGTCTGGACTGCGAGTTCGAGCGCACCGGCGAGATCGACGTGGCGACCGAGCCGTACCAGGCCGCCGAGCTGAAGGACTGGTACGAGGAGATCCGCGCGAAGGGCCTCGCGGACGGCGTCGAGTACCTGGACGGCGACGCGGTACGCGAACAGGTCGGCTCCCCGACCTTCCGGGCGGGCCTGTGGGACCGCAGGGGTGTGGCCATGCTCAACCCCGCCAAGCTCGCCTGGAACCTCAAGCGGGCCTGCCTCGGCCTCGGGGTGCGCGTCTACGAGAACACCCCGGCGCTCACCCTGAAGCCGTACGGTGCCGGCATGGCCGTCCGCACCCCGTACGGCGGGGTCCGCGCCCGCACGGTCGCGCTCGGCACCAACATCTTCCCGAACCTGGTCAAGCGGGTGCGCCCGTACACCGTCCCGGTCTACGACTACGCCCTGATGACCGAGCCGCTCACCGACGGGCAGCTGGCCTCGATCGGCTGGCGGAACCGGCAGGGGCTCGGGGACAGCGCCAACCAGTTCCACTACTTCCGGCTCTCCGCCGACAACCGGATCCTGTGGGGCGGCTACGACGCGATCTACCCGTACGGCGGCCGGGTGCGCGCCGAGTACGACGACCGCCCGGAGACCTACGCCAAGCTCGCGGGCCACTTCTTCACCTGCTTCCCGCAGCTGGAGGACGTCCGCTTCACGCACGCCTGGGGCGGCGCGATCGACACCTGCTCCCGCTTCTCGGCGTTCTTCGGCACCGCCCACCAGGGCAAGGTCGCCTACGCCGCCGGGTACACCGGCCTCGGCGTCGGCGCGACCCGGTTCGGCGCCGAGGTGATGCTCGACCTGCTGTCGGGGGAGCGCACCGAGCGCACCGAACTGGCGATGGTCCGCCGCAAGCCGCTGCCCTTCCCGCCCGAGCCCTTCGCCTGGACGGGCATCGCGCTCACCAAGTGGTCGCTGGCCCGCGCGGACGCCCATGGCGGCCGGCGCAACCTCTGGCTGCGGACGATGGACAAGCTGGGACTGGGCTTCGACAGCTAGCCGGCCGGGAGTCCGTGTGACCCGCTTCACCCGAACGAGGTGCGGCGACTCGCGTAATGCCCGCCGGTGACCTCCCTCTCCCTCGTGACGCACCCCGCGTCCAACGAGCGAGAGGGAGGTCCTCACATGCCTGGTGCCAAGACGGCGGTCGCGTGGCTGGCATCCGTCGCACCGGATCCCGAGTCCTGCCGGCGGGAGTGGGAGCGCGACCCCCGGGGTGTCGCGCTGCTGCCCGCGGGCCGGGTCTGGGACGTGCTCATCCTGCCGAGCAGGCTCGGCTATCCGACCCTCGACGTGCTCTCCCGCGTCCTGGACCGGCCGGGCCCCGTGCTCGTCGACTTCGGCGACGCGCGGACGGGATTCTTCGTGCCGGCCGGCACGGCGACCCGCTGGGTGGGCACCGGGGTCCGGACGGCCGGGCTCGGCACCTGGATCGTGGTGCCGCACCCGGGGGGAGCGTCCGGCGGGGTCCGCTGGCTGATCCCGCCGGACGGCTCCGGCACCCTCACCGACCCCGCCCTGCTGGAACTCGCGATGCACGAGGCGGCGGCGGCACTCGCGGGGGAGGAGGG
>NZ_QHJH01000197.1 GCF_003947455.1 Streptomyces sp. WAC 04229
ACACGAAGGCCTCCTGGTTGGCGGAGCGGTTCCTCGACAGCTCCACTCCACAACCGGAGGCCTTCGCCGTCCTACAGATTCAGACCGTGTCGTCACACAAACTCGACCAACCTGGCTGGGCAGTACACCTAGGGGGACGGCCGGGCGCCGCCGCTGGGGGCGTTGCTCAGGTCGACCACACAGAAGACGTTGCCGTCCGGGTCCGCGAGGACGACGAAGTCGGGGTCGGGCGGGTAGCGGTCCCAGTCGGCCTCCCGCGCGCCGAGGCCGACCAGCCGCCGCACCTCCGCCCGCTGATCCTCCGCCGAGTCCGTGTAGAGGTCCAGGTGGACGCGGGGGTGCGGCTCGGCCGGCGACTCGCTGCGCATGAGGCCGAGCGCCCGCCCGGAGCCGTCGGCGTGGTTCAGCGTGCGCCAGGTCTCGCTCCGCCACTCGTCCGTGGCGACCAGACCGAGCGCCGCGGTCCAGAACGCCTCCGCGCGGGGCACGTCCGTGACGCCGATGACGGGGACACCGAGTCTCAACATGGTCCGAGCCTACGTACCGCGCGCCGCGTACTGCGCGATCCCGTGGCCGAGCGACCAGTCGGCGGAGGTGTTCTCGGTCAGGGTGACGAAGACGTTCCGGGGCTCGGTACCCGCGTAGGTCTCGGCGAGTTCGGCGATCCGGCGGTACAGCGCCTGTTTGCGCTCGCTCGTCCGGCCCGCCCGGAGGGTGATCGCCACGAAGACGATGCCCTCGTCCCGGTGCACCCCGAGGTAGTCGTCGTACCGCAGCGTGCCGCGGGCGCCGTCGTGTCCGGTGAGGACCTGGAACCGGTCGTCGTGCGGGATCCCGAGCGTCTCGACCAGGGCATCGTGGACGGCACGGCCGAGCGCGTCGAGGCGGTCGCCGTCGGTGCCGTGGGCGTCTATGCGGACGAAGGGCATGCGGGCATCTCCCGGTCGGGCGGAGGCGGTTCGGGGTCTGGGGGTTCGGCGCACGGACGTCAGCGGGTGGTGTGGGGGGCCGCGACGGCCCGTCGGAGGACGGGGCCCCACCCGGGAGCCTGGGGACCGGCGAAGAACGGGTCGTCGCGCGCCTTGCGAACGCGGACGGCGCTCACCACTGGCGCCCCCGGCGCAGCCGCTCCCGCTCCGGTGCCGACACGTGCAGCACCTGGAAGACCTCGCCCGCCACCCCGTCCGGTGCCTCGTCGGCGTGCAGCGAGAAGTGGACCAGCTCCCAGCGGCCGGTGTCCACGACCGCCGCCGCGAGCAACACGCCGTCCCCGGCCGCCAGCCGCCCGGTCTCCCGCACCGCCTCCGCCGCCCACTCCGACAGGGGAACCCCCTCCGGCACCGGCCGCCGGTGTCGTACGGCCACCCGCGCGGGGGAGTGGGCGGCGCCGCCCTCCTCGTAGGCCAGGCCAGTCCACTGCCGGACCGCGGGCCGGCCGAAGTCGTCGGTGGGCCGCTGGAAGGCGCCCTCCCAGAGGAAGGAGTTCATGCCCTCCACGGTGCGCCACAGGTAGAACGGCGCGTACTGGTTGACCGGCGAGCCGTGCACCCCGCGCTCCCGCATCAAATACGCCTTGGCGCCGAGACCGGGCCAGTCGTCCAGGAGGTGCCCGGTGCGGGCGACCCGTTCCCGTACGGCGTCCATCGCGTAGTCGGCGGGCAGGGTGAACTCGTACTGCATGGCGTGCATCGGCGGGGCTCCTTACCGGGCGGGGGTGTCGTGCGGGGCCAGCAGGGCCAGCAGCCCCCGGACCGCTGCGTCGAACGCGGTGGGGGAGCCGGACGCGCGGGCGAGGACGTAACCGCCCTGGACGGTCGCGACGACCACCGCCGCGATCTCCTCGGCGTCCAGTGAGGGCGCGAACTCGCCCTTCGCCCTGCCCTCCTCGACGATCCGGGCGATGCGCTCCCTGAGCCAGTCGAGCGTCTCGTCGACGGGTGCGCGCAGGGCGTCGTCGGCGATCACGTCCGGGTCCATGGTCAGCCGCCCCACCGGACAGCCGCGCAGCACCTCGCGCTCGCGCCGCAGATACCCCGCGATCCGCTCGTACGGCGTGCCCGGACCGCCCAGCACCCCCGCGGCGGTGGCCCGCATCTCCTCGGCGGTCCGCCGGATCGCGGCCAGCGCGAGATCGGGCTTGCCCTTGAAGTGGTGGTACATGCTGCCCTGTCCGGCGCCGGCCCGCTCCAGGATCGCCTTCGGGCTGGTCCCCACGTACCCCCGCTCCCACAACAGCTCGCGGGTGGACTCGATCAGCCGCTCCGAGGTGCTCATGCATCCACTGTACATACTAGTAGTTACAGAGGTCGAGGCGCAGGACACCCGAAGCCCGGCGGGGGAGGGAGCAGGCCCGGACGGCGTACGTACTCCCCGCGGGGTACGCACACTGCCGCTGGCCGTACGACGACCGGGGCCCGCCCCGGGGACGACGCTCGAAAGCGACACGAACGACATCGCCACCGAGGAGTTGGACGACATGGAGACCCTGGCACACTTCGGCGACGGCGGGCCCGGCCCCTGGATCCTGCTCTTCCCGCTGTTCTGGGCGCTGGTCATCGGCGCCGGCGTCACCCTGCTCCGCCGCACCGTGTGGCGCGGCCGCCGCGGGCCCGGACGGCCCACCGTCGAGGACGACTCGCCCATCACCGTACTCGGCCACCGCTTCGCCTCCGGCGAGATCGACGAGGACGAGTACTGGCGCCGGCTCTCCGTGCTGGACGAGCAGTTCGGCCGGACCCGCAGGGGCGGTGAGGCATGACCACGACGACCAGGAGCGACCGCTTCACGGCGGTCACGGGACCGTCGGGCCACGGCAAGCCGCCCCTGACGCACTGTGCGCCGGTTCGGACGAGGCGCCGCGGAAGTCGACGGTGAGGAAAGGGCGTTGACCGTCACGGACCCGGTCGGGGCACCGCCTTTGCCTTCGCCGTGCCGCCCGTCGACTCGCGGTGGGCTGGCGACCCGCATGCGAGGGGGGGCTCCGTGCGGGCAGGCGTCGGAGTGCTTCGAGCGCCTGCCCGCGGTGGGTGTCCCCCTTGCGGGTGCGCGCGGCAGGCGTCCCACGGCGCGCACGCCCGGAAGGGGCGTCCTCCTTGCCGGGCACGCGTGTTGGGGGACTCCGCGCGCGCACGCGCCGGACGTACTCCTTGCGGGGCATGCTCTCCGCGGGCACGGGCACGGGCACGGGGTCATGCGCGGGCACCCGCACCCGCACCCCCACCCCGACCGAACCCACCGGGTACCGCACCCGCACCGCACGGCCCGCGGCAGCGAAGGGTCACCGCCCGGTCAGCCGGCAACGGCCGACCGGGCGGGAGCGGGTTGGGGGCTGCCCAGATCGACGGCGTGCTCGGTCTCCGCGAACACGGCGGCCGGCACCTCCTCGACCGGGCGGCGCGGCGGGCGCGCGGTGACCGGAGCCAGTCCGCCGCTCGTCGGCAGCGTGAACCAGACGACCTTGCCGGACTCGCCGTCCGGCCGGGCGCCCCAGCTCTCGCTCATCGCCGCCACCATGGCGAGCCCCCGCCCGCCGGTGGCCAGGGGCTCGGCGTCGTCCACGACGGGCAGGCGCGGATCGTGGTCGCGCACCGAGACGGTGAGCCGCTCCAGCAGCAGCTCTATCTCCACGGTGCACGTCTTGTCCGGCCGGGCGTGCAGGTGGACGTTGGTCAGCAGCTCCGTCACGCCGAGCGAGGCCCGGTCGATCAGGGAGTGCATATGCCAGTAGCGCAATTGCGCAGATACGATTCTGCGGACCTGGCCGATCCGCGACGGCAGGGCTTGCAGCTCCACCGTGCAGTGTCTGCTTGGGTGACTGATCACGGCTGCGACTCCCCGACAAAGAGGTCCGGAAGAACACGGAGTTCGGATCCAGCAGGGCGCGGCGCGCCGCCGCCTGCTGTCGTGGCCGGCGGGCTGGTTCGCAGCGTTATCGCCGGTAAACCCAGAGTGACGTGAGACCAGCGTGACGCAAGGGGTGAGGCACCGCAACTTACGGACATCTCAACGGTGATGTCCGGCCGCCCTGTGCACGGCCTCGATGAAACGGCGCGCCGCTGGCGGGCCCGGCTCACCCGGAGCGGGGTCCCGCTCGCCGAGCGTCAGCAGGTACCGCTTCCCGTTGAGGTCGGCGAGAGCCCGGTCGTGCGGGCCGAACCAGGGGCGCGAGGCCCGTACCGCCTGCACCGGAGCGCTGTCGATCTCACTGCCGTAGCTGGTGAGCAACTCGACCCTGCCATCGCTGATCCGGACCGTCCCGGCCCGGGTGAGTGAGCGCAGCCGTTTGCCGATCCGCACTCCCGTGGCCCTGAACTCCGGGTCCGCCATGCCGTCGCCCCCTCGCGCGCGCGTCGGTCGTCCCACCCGCTGGCAGTCTGCCCGCACCGCGCGTCGAGCACCAGTACGCACCCCCTCTTTCCGGGGTCGACCGGAGCACTCGCGCGAATGCGCCCCCACCGTGCGTGCCGACGCGACCCAGGGGTGCCTTTGAGGCGCCCAAAGGTGTGTTTATGCAGGTGAGAAGCGTGTGGAAGATGTCTATGATCGAGGCGTCGGCCGCCCGGCACGCCGTCGGCGCGCAGCGTAAGGAGCCTCCTCGTGAGCACCACCCCGCAGACCCGCACCGGCGCCACCCTGGACGTCGACCACAGCGACGCCGGCTACCGGGCATGGCTGAAAGACGCCGTGCGCAAGGTCCAGGCCGACGCGAACCGCTCGGCCGACACCCACCTGCTCCTCTTCCCGCTCCCCGAGCGGTGGGGCATCGACCTCTACCTCAAGGACGAGTCGACCCACCCGACCGGCAGCCTCAAGCACCGCCTGGCCCGCTCACTCTTCCTCTACGGCCTGTGCAACGGCTGGATCCGCCCGGACCGCCCGGTGATCGAGGCGTCCAGCGGCTCCACGGCCGTCTCCGAGGCGTACTTCGCGAAACTGGTCGGCGTGCCCTTCGTCGCCGTGATGCCGCGCACCACGAGCACGGAGAAGATCCGCCTGATCGAGTTCCACGGCGGACGGTGCCACTTCGTGGACGACTCCCGCCGGATGTACGAGGAGTCCGCCCGCCTCGCGGCCGAGACCGGTGGCCACTACATGGACCAGTTCACCTACGCCGAACGTGCCACCGACTGGCGCGGCAACAACAACATCGCCGAGTCGATCTTCCGGCAGCTGCGGCTGGAGCGCTTTCCCGAACCGGCGTGGATCGTCGCCACGGCCGGTACCGGAGGCACCTCGGCGACGCTCGCGCGCTATGTGCACTACATGCAGTACGACACCCGGGTCTGTGTCGCCGACCCGGAGAACTCCTGCTTCTTCGAGGGCTGGACCACCGGCGATCCGGACGTCGCCTGCGACCGCGGCTCACGGATCGAGGGCATCGGCAGGCCCCGGATGGAACCGAGCTTCGTACCCGGCGCCATCGACCGCATGATGAAGGTCCCGGACGCGGCGAGCGTCGCGGCCGTCCGCGCCCTGGAGCAGGCCATCGGCCGCAGGGCGGGTGGTTCCACGGGCACCGGGCTGTGGAGCGCGCTGAAGATCGTCGCCGAGATGGTGGCCGCGGGACGCCGGGGCAGCGTTGTTACGCTGCTGTGCGACCCGGGGGACCGGTACCTCGACAAGTACTACTCGGACACCTGGCTCGCCGAACAGGGACTCGACATCGGCCCGTACACGACCGCCATCGAGACCCTGCTGCGCACGGGCACGTGGCCCGACTGACCCCGCCGGACAGTCCTAGGAACGGGTCAGCCGCCGGTCCAGCGCGGTGACCGCCCCCCGGAAGGACCGCCCCAGCCCCGGACGCGCCCGGCCCAGCACGAAACGGAACAGGGCCGTACCGTCCGCCGCGAAGGTCCACTGCACGCGCGTGCCCGTCCCGGCCGGCGCCAGCCGCCACTCCTCGGCCATCGCCCGGGCGCCGGGCGCGTTGGTGACGTCCACGCGATAGGCGTACACCGCGGGCCGCTCCGCCGTCAGGACCGTCTCGACGAAGCGCGTCCCGCCCCGGAGCCGGACCTCGCGCCCCGCGTCCTCACCGATGGGCCGGGCGAACGTCACCGCCGAGAACCACGTGGGCCAGCCCGCCACGTCATCGGCGAGCGCGCGGAACACCGCGTCGGGAGCGGCGGAGATCTCCCGCGCGAAGACCAGACGCACCGGCGCCGTCTCGACGAAGTCGAGACCCACCGGACGCAGACGGTGAGCCATGGACACAACCCCCTTGTACGCGGCGGCGCATGCGGACGATCGGCCGAGTGGCGCCACGATAGCCGGGGGCGCGTCCGGTGTCAGCGGGGCCCGTCGGGACGGACCGGGCACGCGAGGCACGGGGCGTCACGGACGCCGGGCCGGCAGCGACGCGCGGCGTCCGCCCATCCGGATCAGTCGGTCGTCGGCTCCGGCTCGCCCGCCACGACCAGCCCGAGGTGCTCGGCGACCTCCGCGCGGGCGTCCGCCGACAGGCCGCCGTCCGTCACCAGCGTGTCCACCTGCTCCAGCGTCGCGAAGGAACTCAGGCCCACGACACCCCACTTGGTGTGGTCCGCGACCACCACGACCCGCCGAGCCGACTGCACCAGCCGCCGGTTGGTCTCGGCCTCCGCCAGGTTCGGCGTGGACAGGCCGGCCTCGGCCGATATCCCGTGCACGCCGAGGAAGAGCACGTCGAAGTGGAGCGTGGCGATCGCCTGGTCGGCCACCGGGCCCACCAGCGAGTCCGAGGGCGTGCGCACTCCGCCGGTGAGCACCACCGTGGCCGCGCCCGGCCGGGTCCCCGACGTGCGCTGCGCCACGTGGAACACGTCGGCCACTCGCACCGAGTTCGTGACCACCGTCAGGTCCGGCACGTCCACCAGCCGGTGCGCCAGCGCGTACGTCGTCGTACCGCCGGACAGGGCGATCGCGGCACCCGGCGCGACCAGCTCGGCCGCGGCCCGCGCGATGTCCTCCTTGGCCGTCGGCTCCAGACCCGACTTGGCCTCGAAGCCCGGCTCGTGCGTGCTCGCCTCCGCCACCGGGACCGCGCCGCCGTGCACCTTCTCCAGCACACCCTGCCGGGCCAGCGCGTCCAGGTCACGACGGACCGTCATGTCCGACACGCCGAGCTTGCGAGTCAGCTCGTTGACCCGGACCCCGCCCCGGCGGCGCACCTCGTCGAGGATCAGGGCGCGCCGCTGCTCCGCGAGGAGGTTCGGATTCTCACTCACGTACGCTTCGGTCCTTTCGCCGCAAACCGCTCGACCCGCCGCCGCACATGCTCTGATGAGGACTTCTCCCCGCACCCGTGCGCGGACGTCCCATCCTCGCACGCCGCACCGCCGGCCGCGCCACCGCCCGTCCCTCGCGCCCAGGCCACCCGTGTCTCGTCATGGCATCACTCGTCACACGGTTCGGGGAGATTCCGTGCCGAAGGGTGTGCGGAGCCCGTCGAACGGAGATCCTTGTGCCCGCACGGACAGAGCCGACGGCGCGTCACGGGGGAGTGCGGACAGTGGAACAGGCCGAGCAGCGGGACGGGAGATCCGGCACCGCCCTGGAACTCCTGGTGCACGGAGTGGGCGGCACCACGCCCGCCGAGATGCTGGACGACCCGCGGACCGTGCGGGTCACCGGCGACCACGTCGCGGCCGTCTTCCGGCGCGCCGAGGACGTCGACGCGGAGTCCCGGCCCGAGGACTACCGCGGCCGGCCGGTGCCCGAGGCCTACGTCTGGTGCAACCTCACCTCCGGCAACGGCACCCGCGCCCTGTGGCTGCTGCTCCTTCCGTTCATGGTGGTCAACCTCGCTCATTGGATGCGGCCCGCCGCGAGCGGCCGGATCCGCACGGTACGGCTGTACGGGCTGCTGGTGCGGCTCGCGGGGCTCACCCTGACGGTGCTGCTGGTCGCCGCCGCCTGCGAGGTCGCGCTCGACCTCGTGGCCTGGCAGTGCGCGGGCACGCGCGTGTGCGCCGAGCGCCACTCCTGGGTGGGCTTCCTGTCGCCGGTGGTCTCCGACGGCGGCTGGTGGAGCGCGCCCGGCCGCAGGCTCGCCCTCGCGGCCGCGGTACCCGCCGCCCTCACCGGTCTGCTGTGGTACCTGTCGCTGCGCACCTGGCGGGCGTACGAGTCGCAGCAGCCGATGGACCGCGAGTCCGAGGCCGAGGAGGGGCCCGGCCACACCGCCCTCGGCCGGCCGGGCTTCTGGTACGGCCGCCGCCTGGTGGCCCGGCTGCGCGCCGCGCACACCGCCGCCGGGCTGCTGACCATCGCGGTGGCGGTCGGCGCACCCGCGGCCCGCTTCGACCGCCGGCCGGGCGGTCCCGCGGCACTGGACACGCTGGGATGGCTCCTCCAGGGCGCACTGGCCGCCGGTGCCGTCGCCGTGGTCGTGGTGGTCTGCCGCCGGGGCCGCAGCGAGAACCGCCTCGACCGGCGCCTCGACCGCCACCTCGTACGGCGTCTGCCGCTCGCCGCGCTCGTCCTGTTCGCCCTCGCCCTGCTGTACGGCGGCTGGGACCGGCCGGGGTGGGCCTCGGCCGGCCGGCTCTCCGGCGACATGGCCTTCGGCGGCATCGCCCTGATGCAGGGCCTGCTGGTCATCGCCCTCGCCGTGGTCGCGCACCTGCTCCACCGCAGCCTCCCCGACGCCCGCGCGGCGATCCGCGGCCTCGGCGGACCAGCCGTCGTCATGCTGGCCTGCGCCCTGGGCGGCTTCATGTCCGGCGGCGTCGCCCAGCGCGTCTCGGACTGGATGGACGGCACCGGCACCTTCCTGGACGGCCCGCCCGTCCTGCTGACCTGGCAGGCGTCCGTCATCCCGCCGCTCCTCGTCGTCGTGCTGCTGCTGTGCGGCGCGCTGGCCCGGCACACCTGGGGCCTGGCCCGCGCCGAACGGGACGCCGTGGAGGGCGACCACGCGGGAGAGGCCGGGGATCCCGGGCGCACCCGGCGCATCGCGCTGGCCCGCGCGACGGCCACCCTCACCGACCGGGCGCCGCTGCTCGTCGCCATCACCTCCGCCGCCACCCTGCTGCTGGGCGCCGGAGCGCTGGTGGGCGCCCTGACGACCGACCAGGTGCCCGGTGAGGCGGCGCGCGGCACGTACGCCGTCGTGCACGGTGCCGCACAGACCGCGCAGGCACTGGGCTCCTGGCTGATCGGCCTCGGCTTCATACTGTTCGTGACGTGGGGCAGGCGTGCCTACAAGGACGCCTCCGCGCGGCGCACCATCGGCATCCTGTGGGACGTCGGCACCTTCTGGCCGCGCGCCGCCCACCCCTTCGCACCGCCCTGCTATGCCGAGCGCGCCGTGCCCGACCTGACCTGGCGGATGGCGACCTGGACCCGCGCCACCGGCGGACGGCTGGTCATCTCCGGGCACTCGCAGGGCAGCGTCCTCGCCGCCGCCGCGTCCTGGCAGCTGGAGCCGGCCGCCCGCAGGCGGGTCGCCCTGCTCACCTACGGCTCACCGCTGGAGCGGCTGTACGGCCGCTGGTTCCCGGCCCACTTCGGTCCGGAGGCGCTCGCCTCGCTGCACCGGGAGGTCGACTGCTGGCGCAACCTGTACCGCCGCACCGACCCCATCGGCGGACCGGTGCGGCTGTCCGGAGACTCGGGCCCCGCGGTGGACCGCGCGCCCCTCAAGGACCCGCTGACGTACGGCCGCACCGAACTCCATCCGCTGCCCGCGCCGGTCCTCGGCCACTCCGACTACCAGGCCGACCCGGTCTTCGCCGAGGAGCGCGGGCGGCTGCTGGCCCGGCTCCGACCGGAGGTGCCGGCACCCCGCCACACCGGGGGCCCCGCGTCCGTTCCGGCGGCGGACGACGCCACCGGGGCATGCTAGGCCCTGTCGTCAAACTCCCGTCCGCCCGGCGGCGCCATGCACGCACTCTCGCCGCACGGGGCCCTGACCCAAGTACATCCAGTACGAGGATCAGGGCCCCGCGCGCCGAGAGCACGCACCTGACGCCGCCGGGCCCGCCCTCCGGGCGGACGACGGGAGTTTGACGACAGGGCCTACCGCTCCCTCGGCCGCCCGGGTGCCGGGTCCGTCACGGCAGCTCGGGCAGGTCGTCGGCGTACAGCAGGGTCAGGTCGTCCGTGCTGGGGTCGGTCAGCTGGGCCACGCGGCTCGCGTGCCGTTCCACCATGGCCTCGAAGGTCTGGCGGGCGGTGCGGCCGTTGCCGAAGGCCGGGCCCTTGGGGATCGCCGTGAAGTACGTCGTCAGCGCCTCGGGCGTGCCGGGGGCCAGCCGGTACTCGTGCTCGTCGGCCTGCTGCTCCACGATCCGCAGCAGCTCGTCGGGGCCGTAGTCGCCGAAGGTGATGGTCCGTGAGAAACGGGACGCCACCCCCGGGTTGACCGACAGGAAGCGCTCCATCTCGGCCGTGTAGCCCGCGACGATCACGACGACCGAGTCGCGCTGGTCCTCCATGAGCTTGACCAGCGTGTCGATGGCCTCCTTGCCGAAGTCCCGGCCCGCGTCCTCGGGGGAGAGCGCGTACGCCTCGTCGATGAACAGCACCCCGCCGTGCGCCCGCTGGAACGCCTCCTGGGTGCGGATCGCCGTGGAGCCGATGTGCTCGCCGACCAGGTCCACCCGGGAGACCTCGACCAGGTGCCCCTTGTCCAGCACACCGAGGGAGGCGAGGATCTCGCCGTACAGCCGGGCGACCGTCGTCTTGCCGGTGCCCGGGGAGCCGGTGAAGACCAGGTGCCGCTTGACCGACGCGGCCTTCAGGCCCGCCTGCTGCCGGCGTCGGCCCACCTCGATCATGTCGGTCAGGGCCCGCACCTCGCGCTTGACGCTGTCCAGGCCGACCAGGGCGTCCAGTTCGCCGAGCACCGCCTTCGAGGTCCGCGCGGGCTCCTGCGGGGCGACGGCCGCGATCAGGGGCTCCTGCTCGGTGGTGCGCTGCCCGGGGATCGAGCCCAGCAGCCCCGGGGACTGGCTCACCGTCTGCACGACCGGCTCCGCCGGGGCGGTCGCCGCCGCGCCGCCGCTCTCGTCGCTGGTGCAGTCCTCGACGAGCGGCCCGGAGTCGTACGCGCTGTCCGGGCCGCCCTCCGCGAATTCGTAACCGCCGCGCGCGCACCGCTCCGTGCGGCACTTCTTCAGCGTCGTACGGCAGCCGTCGATCACGTGGAAGCCGTAGCCCGCGCTGCCGGTCACCCGGCAGTTCAGGAAGCTGCCGCGGCCGCCGGCCGACACGTAGACACCGGCCTCCGAAGGGGAGTCGACCGTGCAGCGTTCGATCGTGGGGTCGGCGCCCTTGGTGACTATGACGCCGGTGCGGTTGCCGTCCAGCGTGCAGTTGTTGAGGGTGCCGCCGCTGCCGTGGTCGCGGAACCACGCGCCCGTGGCCGCGTCCCGGATGCGGCAGTCGTCGAGCTGGGCCGTGGCGCCGTCACTCACCGAGACCGCGGTGTTGCGCACCTGGGACAGGTCGCTGTCGACGACGTCCGCGCGGGAGCCGCGGTCCAGGACGAACAGCGCGTCCGGTACGTCGTGCACCCGGCAGGAGTCGAGCACCGCGGTGGCGCCGTCGCTGACCCACACGGCCGGGTAGTCGCCCGTGCTGTCGAAGATCTCGCACTGGTTGGCGTCCACCCGCGTGCCCGGGTCCCACACCGACAGTCCGTTGCGGCCGAACTGCCGCACGGTGGTGCGGGTCAGGGTGAGGACGGAGCGGGAACGCAGGTCGACCGCGTTCTCCGGGATGTCGTGGATGCGGCAGTCGGCGAGGGTGAGCACGGCGTCCGTGTCCAGGGTGACGCCGTCGCCGGTGGTGCGGTGCACGTCGCAGTCGGTCAGGTGCGCGGTGGCCCGGCCCGTGACGTGCACTCCGCTGCCCCGTACCTCGTACACCTCGCAGCCCACGGCCTCCAGCGCGGAGCCCTCGCCCGTCGCGGTCAGCCCGGAACCGGCGGCATGGTGCACGCGGCAGCGCTCCAGCCGGGGATGTGCGCCGGAGCGAACCGCGACGCCCGCCTGTCCGGCCGAGACGACCTCGCACTCCTCGAACACGCCGCCCCCGCCGTCCAGGACGGCGATGCCGACACCGGCCGGATTGTCGACGACGCAGCGTCGCACCGTGGGCCGCGCGCTGCCGCGCACCTCTATCCCGGAGGCGGAACGCGCGACCACTCTCAGGCCCAGCAGCTCCGGCGTACCGTCCTCGACGAGCACCGCGGGCGCCGCCGCGTCCTGGCCCTCCACGTGCAGGTCCTGGATCACCGCCGAGGCGCGCACGGTCAGCGGGACGCCGTCGACGGGCGCGATCCGCACCGAACCCTGGCCGCCCTCGGGCCCGCGCAAAGTCACCGCCCGCTGGACGACGAGGTTCTCCCGGTAGGTCCCCGGCGCGACGGTGAGGACGTCACCCTCCGCCGCGGCCTCCAGGGCGGCGGCGAGCGATGCGTACTCACCTGTGCGGCGCCGCCACCGCGAGGTGCCGGTGTGCGTCACCTGGACCGTGCCCTGTGCCATGGCGTTGCTGTGCCCCCACCTCGTCGTACGCGGGTCGTCGCCGATTCGCTTCGGCCGGTCCACCGTAGCGTGCGCGCAGGTGGTGAGTTGACCGGAGCCGGAAGCCCGTCAGCTGCCCGTGCCGGTCCTGCCCCAGTCCGGGCCCGCCCGCTCCCACTCCCGCTCCCAGCGCGCGTACCGGCCGCGGACCATGCGCCAGACGGCTATGCGCCGGCCGGCCTCGACCAGGGCCGCCGCCGCCACCGCGGCGCCGATCCCCGCGAGCACGGCGTGTGTGGCCGCCGTAGCGCCGTCCAGCGGGCGGGCCA
Organism: Streptomyces sp. WAC 04229; assembly: GCF_003947455.1. GTDB lineage: Bacteria > Actinomycetota > Actinomycetes > Streptomycetales > Streptomycetaceae > Streptomyces. Next base: position 12,785 of record NZ_QHJH01000197.1, read on the forward strand.
CCGCGCGTCCCCGCTCGTCCGTCCACAGTCCGAAGCGGTCGCCGGGGTCGGGGCCGTCGATGCCGACCGTGACGGAGCCCTCGTGCCGGGATCCGTCCGGACCGGTCCAGTCGGCGAGGACGCGACTGCGCAGGCTCTCACCGGCGCCCTCCGGATCGACGGACAGGGTGGAGCGCTCCAGGGGACGCACCACGGTGGCCGTCACCCGGTGCCGCGACTCGTGCTGTTCGCGGACCGACCGCTGGAGGGTGTCCTGGGCGGCGCCGCCCGCGAGCACCCCGAGCAACGGCGCCACGGAAAGGATCAGCAACAGACCTGCCAATGCCACCCATGCCTCGGCCAGGTCGGTCGCGCGGCACAGCGGATTGCGCCGCCAGCGCCACAGCCCACGGATCGCCCGCACGTCCGCCCCCCTTTCCGGCTCCCCGCCAC
>NZ_QHJH01000198.1 GCF_003947455.1 Streptomyces sp. WAC 04229
GGACGCGGGGCGCTCCGGGGCCGGGGTGGCTTCGGGCTCGGCGGGCGCCGGCCGCCGGGGCTCCGCGGGTGGCGGCGCCTGAGGCGCGGTGCTGGCCGCGGCCGAGAGGGCCTCCGCCAGACCGCCCAGTTCCACGTGGACCACGAGGACCGGCTTGGCGGGCACCGCGGCCGCCGCCGACCGCAGGGCCTCCGCCAGCGCGGCATCCCCGGCCGGCCCCTCCCCCACCGTCGGGATGGCGGTCACCACCACCGCGTCGCAGGTGTCGTCGGCGAGCGCCCGGGAGAGCGCCGCGTGGAAGTCGACCGGCGATGCCGCCGTCGTCAGGTCCAGCGGAGGGTGCGGTCGCAGCCCCTCGGAGAGGCAGGCGTCGTAGGTCAGGAGGCCCAGTGATTCGGAGTTCCCCAGGATGGCGACCTTGGGTCCGGCGGGCAGCGGCTGGCGGGCGAGCAGCAGCCCCGCGTCCACCAGGTCGGTGATCGTGTCGACCCGGATGACGCCGGCCTGGCGGAGCAGCGCGGAGACCGTGGCGTGCGGCAGCCGGGTCGCCCGTACGGCGTGCCCCTGCGGAGCCACGCCGCCGTGTCGTGCGCCCTGCACCACGACCAGCGGCTTGGCGGCCGCGGTCCGGCGCGCCAGGCGGGTGAACTTGCGCGGGTTGCCGATGGACTCCAGGTACATCAGCGCGACGTCGGTCTCCGGGTCGTCGTACCAGTACTGGAGGACGTCGTTGCCGGAGACGTCGGCCCGGTTGCCGGAGGAGACGAAGGTCGACACGCCCGTGACGCCGGTGACTCCCCCGCCGCGCCGGTGCAGCCGGGACAGGAGGGCGATGCCGATGGCGCCGGACTGGGCGAAGAGGCCGATCCGTCCGGGGCGCGGCATCTCGGGGGCGAGGGAGGCGTTGAGCCGGACCTCCGGTGAGGTGTTGATGATCCCGAAGGCGTTGGGGCCGATGATCCGCATGCCGTAGCTGCGCGCCTGCCGTACGAGGGCCCGCTGGCGTTCGCGTCCTTCGGCGCCGCTGTCGGCGTATCCGGCGGAGACCACGACCAGCCCCTGCACCCCGTGCTCGCCGCACTCGTCGACGACCTCGGGGACCTGCTCGGCGGGGACGGTGACCACGGCGAGGTCGACGGGGCCGTCGACGGCGCGTACGGAACGGTGCGCGGCCACTCCGTCGAGATCCTTCAGGTCGTCGGCGAACGACCTGTTCACGGCGTAGAGCCGGCCGGTGTAGCCCCCGTCGCGGATGTTGCCGAGGACGCTGCGGCCGACACCGCCCGGTGTCCGGCCGGTGCCGATGACGGCCACCGAACGCGGCTGGAGCAGGCGCTGGACGGAGCGGGCCTCCGCGCGGTGCTCGCGCGCGTACTGCACGGCGAGGGAGCGGTCGGTGGGTTCGAGATCGAACTCGAGGCGGACCACGCCGTCCTCGAAGCTGCGCTTCTGGGTGTACCCGGCATCCATGAACACCTTGATCATCTTGGTGTTGGCGGGCAGCACCTCGGCCGCGAAGCGGCGGATCCCGCGCTCGCGGGCGACGGCGGCGATGTGCTCCAGGAGCGCGGAGGCGACGCCTCGGCCCTGGTGGGCGTCCTGGACGAGGAAGGCGACCTCGGCCTCCTCGGCCGGTGCTGAAGCAGGTGTTCCGGTGGGGCCGATCCGGTCGTAGCGTACGGTGGCGATGAACTCGCCGCCGATGGTGGCCGCGAGTCCCACCCGGTCCACAAAGTCGTGGTGGGTGAAGCGGTGGACGTCCTTGGCGGACAGGCGAGGGTACGGCGCGAAGAAGCGGTAGTACTTCGACTCGTCGGAGACCTGCTCGTAGAAGCTGACCAGGCGCTCGGCGTCATCAACGGTGATGGGGCGGACGCGCGCGGTGCCGCCGTCGCGCAGCACCACGTCGGCTTCCCAGTGGGCGGGGTACTCGTGCCGGTCCGACGAGGTCTGCATGGGCCCCAGAGTACGGCTCGCGTACGACAACGGCGCGGGGCAGTCTGTGGGGTACACGAGGACGGCAGAGCTCGGACCGAGGCCGCGGTCCGGGCGCCACACGGGACGGCACAGGGCCGTCCCGGCACGCTTCACGATGTGGGAAACTGGTCTAGACAACACTGGTCTAGACAACCTCAACCCTCTGAACACCTGAAGGGCAGCATCACATGGCTGAGCGCCGCGTCAACGTCGGCTGGGCCGAGGGTCTCCACGCCCGCCCCGCCTCCATCTTCGTCCGAGCCGCCACGGCCACAGGCGTCCCGGTGACGATCGCCAAGGCCGACGGGTCCCCCGTCAACGCGGCCTCCATGCTGGCCGTCCTCGGCCTCGGCGCGCAGGGCGGCGAGGAGATCGTCCTCGCCTCCGACGCCGAGGGCGCGGACATCGCCCTGGACCGGCTGGCGAAGCTGGTCGCCGAGGGGCTCGAGGAGCTTCCCGAGACCGTCTGACGGACGGCAGCACGCGTGACGACAGCCCGCACAGCCCCCGGCCGGGGGCTGTGCGGGCCGTCGTCGTCATGACCGGGCGGCCCGGACGCGCCGCTTGTGTACGCCCTCTTCCCCAGCAATGTGATCTTCGATCCGGGGGAGATCCGGGCCCTGCTGCGGGAGACGGGCCTGTCCCGCGCCGGCCGACCGCCTCGTCCCGCCCGCACCCCCTACCGCGGTATCACGCACACATTGGCTCCCGGGTATGACGCCCGCCCTGTGGCCGTCCACCCACTCTGTCCTCCGTCAACGGCCCTCACCCGGCCATGACGGAAAGGACGCCCATGACCACAACCCTGGCTCCCCCGGTCCCCATCGGGAAGTCCGCTGTCGGGGCCCTCGGCATACTGGCGCTGTCCACCGGCGCCCTGGAGTCGGTGGTGGCACCGACCATCCCGCTCCTGGAACGCGAACTGGACATGAGCCAGTCCGAGGGGGCGCTGCTCAGCATCATCCTCCTCATCACCGGTGCGCTCATCACCCCGTTGGCGGGCAAGTTCGGCGACCGCTACGGCGGGAAGAAGATCCTGATCCGGCTGATGGCAGTGGTCTCGGTCGGCGGCACGGTGTCCGCCCTGGCCCCGAACCTGCCCGTGCTGCTGGTCGGCCAGGTGCTGCAGGGAGCCATGATCGGCGCGCTGCCCCTGTCGTTCATTGTGGTCCGCAAACACCTCCCCGCCGGGGAGTCCAAGGTGGCCATCGGTGTGGTCAGCGGACTCTTCGTCGGCGGGTCGATGGTCGGCATGCTGTCGGCCGGTCCGGTGGCGGAGCAGCTCTCCCGGCACTGGATGTTCGCGCTCCCGACCCTCGCGGTCATCGGCGCCACCCTGCTCGTGAACCGGCTGATGCCGACGGATCCACCGGGCCGGTCGGACGACTCCGGGATCGACTGGCCCGGCCTGCTGCTGCTGAGCGGGATGCTGGTCACCCTCATGCTCGTCCTCGCGCTGGCGCCCGAAGCCGGTTCGCAGCCGCTCCCGCTCGTCGCCCTCGTACTGGTTCTGGCCGCGTTCGTCACCGGATGGGTGAGGGTGGAACGGCGCGCGGCGGCACCGATGATCGACCTGCGCATGCTGGCACGGCCCGCGATATGGAAGGCGTGCGTGCTCACGTTCGTGATCTGCCTCGGTGCCACGATGGCGGTCTATCTGATCCCGCAACTGCTCGACGAGCGGGGCGACGGGTACGGATTCGGGGCCGGCGCCACCGAGATCGGCTTCTTCCTGCTGCCCGGCGCCATCGCCGCGACCCTGGCGGGGCCGCTCGGCGGGATCGGGGACCGGCGTTTCGGCTCGCGTGCCGTGGTCAACACCGGCGTCGTCATGATGACCGCCGGTCTGCTCGCCGTGGCGGCCGTGCACACCGAGGTGTGGCACCTGGTCGTCGGAAAGGTGCTGATCGCGCTGGCCAACGGCCTGTGCGTGACGGCGATGATGACCAGCACCGCCGCCGCCGTCGACAAGGGCGACACCGGCATCGCGACCAGTCTGATCCTGGTGAGCCGCGTGGTCGGCTCCGCCGTCGGCGGGCAGCTGGGCGGGGCGCTCCTCACCGCCGGAACCCCTTCCGGGTCGAAGGTCGCGGCCGAATCGGCCTACGTGACCGGATTCGTCATCGCCGGCGTCGTCGTGTCGCTGGCCCTGTTCGTCACCCGCACCATGAGCAAAGGAGTCAAGGCATGATCCGCACCGCACCGGGGCCCAAGGTCCTGATCTCCGGGGCCGGCATCGCCGGTGCCGCCCTGGCCTTCTGGCTCGACCGCCACGGATTCGAGGTCACCGTGGTGGAGAAGGCCGGCACGCTGCGCAGCGGCGGCTACCCCGTCGACGTACGCGGCACCGCACTCGACGTCGTGGAGAGGATGGGGATCCTGCCGCGGTTGCGGGACGCGCACATCGACCTGCGCCGCATCACCTTCCGGGACGGGGACGGCGGCGAGGTGGCCTCGCTCCACCCGCACGCCGTCACCGGCGGTGTCGCGGGACGGGACCTGGAGATACGCCGCGGAGATCTGACGGAGGCGCTGTACACGACGGTCCGGGACGACGTGGAGTTCCTCTTCAACGACTCCGTCGACACCCTCGACCAGTCCGGGCACGGGGTGGACGTCACCTTCCGCGGTGGCGGCAGCCGTACCTTCGACCTGGTGTTCGGCGCGGACGGCATGCACTCACGTACCCGAGAGATGGTCTTCGGTCCCGAGGAGCGGTTCCGCCGGTACCTCGGCTACTGCTTCGCCGTGTTCACCATGCGCAACACGTTCGGCCTCTCCCACGAGACGGTCATGTGGAACACCCCGGGCAGGGCCGCCGCCCTCTACGCCGTGGGGGACGACGACGAAGTGCACGCCTTCCTGAACTTCGCCCGGCCGGAGCCGTCCTTCGACGCCTTCGGCCGCCCGGACGCCCAACGTGACCTGCTCGCCGAGGTCTTCGCCGACGCCGGCTGGGAGATCCCGGGCATCCTGGCCGCCCTCCACTACGCGGACGACGTGTTCTTCGACGCGGTCGGACAGATCCGCATGCCCCGCTGGTCCAGCGGCAGGGTCGCGCTGGTGGGCGACGCCGCGTACGCGCCCTCGTTCCTCACCGGTCAGGGCACCAGCCTCGCCCTCGTCGGCGCCTACATGCTGGCCGGTTCCCTGGCCGACCTGGACCACGCCGCGGGCTTCGCCGCCTACGAACACGGCACCCGTGACTTCGTGACCCGGAACCAGAACCTGGTCGGCCAGGGCGGCGCCACCCTCTTTCCGACCACCGCGCGCGCCCTGGAGCAGCGCAACGACCGGCTGCGCGGCCTCGGCGCCATGCCCGCACCGGTGCCCCGCCCGGCCCATTCGGCGCTCACCCTGCCCGCCTTCGGCAGCCGCTGACGGCTCCGCTCGCTTCTCACAGCGCCGTTGCCCGAGCGGATGCCCTTTTCCGCACCATTTCGCTGGCCCGTATTCCCGCCCGCCACTAGGAATACGGGCAGCCGAAAAAGGCCCTCCGAATTCCCTCCTCTTTGTATACGGGACCCGTGTTAATGCCGCAGGCTCGCCGTGTTTACGGGACGTTGCGAGTTCCTCACACGCTCCGTCCCGGGGCCGCCGGAGGCGAATCGCAGGCGGTGCCCCGGTGCCGACCGCTCGGCGTGCAGCGCCATGAGCGCCCGCGCGCGGTCGCCGTCGCCCCGGGCCACCGCGTCGAGGATCGCGCCGTGCTCGGCCCAGTACTCCACCGGGCCGGCCGGCGCCTCCACGTCGTACATCCAGGCGATCTTGTGGCGCAGCTGGGTCAGCAGCGCCGTCAGGGAGGGGCTGCCGGCGGCCTGGGCCAGGGTCTCGTGGAACCAGCCGCCCAGGGAGCGCAGATCCTCGCCGCTGCCCTGCCTGGCCCGTTCCTGCCCCAGGCGGACCAGGCCGCGCAACACCTTGAGGTGGGCGTCGGTCCGGCGGCGGGCGGCACGGGCGGCGCCGAGGGGCTCCAGGAGCGTACGGGTCTCCAGCAGGTCGGCGGCCTCCTGTTCGGTCGGTTCCGCGACGCACGCGCCCGCGTGCCGCCGGGTCACCACGAAGCCCTCGGCCTCCAGTGTGCGCAGGGCCTCGCGGACGGGGACGCGGGAGACGCCGTAGCGGCGGGCGAGGAGTTCCTCGGTGAGCCGGCCCCCGCGCGCGTGGACACCGGCGACGATGTCGTCCCGGATCGCGGTGCACACCGAATGCGCCGGAATACGCATGACCGACCTCCGTCTTAATCCCCGTGAAACGTCGACGATTGACGTTTCCAGCGACTCTAGGCCAATCAAGAGGATATTCCGACGGCGGAGCGGATTTCATGGATGTTTTTTGGCCTACGACGGACGGCTGCTTGCCGAGGAAAACCGAAAGCCCCGGCTCGGACGGCCGGGGCTTTCAGGTGGTGTCGCGGGGTCCGCCGTCAGACGTTCACGCCGTGGGAGCGGAGGTAGGCGACGGGGTCCATGTCCGAGCCGTACTCGGGACTCGTACGGGCCTCGAAGTGCAGGTGGGGCCCGGTGACGTTGCCGGTGGCGCCGGAGAGGCCGATCTGCTGGCCGGGGTCGACCGACTGGCCGACGGAGACGCCGATGGACGACAGGTGTCCGTACTGCGTGTACGTGCCGTCGTGCATCTTGATCACGACCTGGTTGCCGTACGCCCCGCCCCAGCCGGCCTCGACGACGGTGCCGACGCCGACCGCGTGCACGGTCGTGCCGCTGGAGGCGTGGAAGTCGATGCCGGTGTGGCTGCCGGAGGACCACAGGGAGCTGCCGGCCTGGTACGCGGTGGAGACGTAGGACGAGGTGATCGGCGGGACGAAGGTGTTGAGGCGCTTGCGCTCCGCCTCCCGCGCGGCGCGCTCCTTGGCCTCGCGTGCCTCCTTGGCCGCCTCGGCGGCCCGCTCGCGCGCGGCCTCCTGGGCCGCCTCACGGGCGGCGGCGTCCGCGGCGGCCTGCCGCTGTGCGTGGGCCTGGGCGTCGATCTCCTCGGCCAGGGAGTCGCCGATGGTGATGACCGGGGTGAGTCCGCTCCGCTCCACCTCGGGCTCGGCGGCGAGCGCCGGGGCCGCGAGGGTGCCGACGACGCCGGTGGTGGCGAGGGCCGCGACACCCGCCGCGCGGGCGGTACTGCGATGCATCCTGCTGGGACGCCGGTGCTTCCCGGTGGCGCGCGTGAACGCCATGTAGAGGCTGGTCCTTTCCTTCCCTCTCGCCTACCGGGTTAGCTGACGGGTTCGGAGGTGGAAGGTCTCCTACGGACCCCCTCGCTGCGCGCGGGCGTCCGATTCACCCCAGGGACTACGGTGGGTCCCCGGCTCCCCTGGCTCGCGCCGTACGGGGACTCGGCGATGGCTGTCCGGTGCCGCGGGTGCGGCGCACTGCCTGACGAACAGCCCGGACGACGCTAAACGCGGCTGTGTTCAATCCTCAAACGCAACAGCGTTTTTGTAGCGCATGCCACAGGGCAGACGTGCAGCCTCTCCCTCAATTCGGACAAACGGCGGCCCCGGTGACACTCCGGTCACCGGGGCCGCACTCCGCGCGTGCCGCTACTCGGCGGCCACCACGGTGACTTCGCCGATACCGAGGGCCTCGACGGGCTCCTTGATCTGCGCGGCGTCACCGACGAGGACGGTCACCAGCCGGTCGACCGGGAAGGCGTTCACGACCGCCGCCGTGGCCTCCACGGTGCCCGTGGCGGCCAGTTGACGGTAGAGCGTCGCCTGGTAGTCGTCGGGCAGGTGCTGCTCGACCTGGTCGGCCAGGGTGCTCGCCACGGCCGCGGCGGTCTCGTACTTCAGCGGCGCCACACCCACCAGGTTCTGCACGGCCACGTCGCGCTCGGCGTCGGTGAGCCCCTCCGCGGCGAGCTTGCGCAGCACCGTCCACAGGTCCTCCAGGGCGGGACCGGTGTTCGGGGTGTCGACGGAGCCGCTGATGGCGAGCATGGCGGCGCCGGTGCCGTCCGGCGCGGACCGCAGCACCTGCCCGAACGCCCGTACGCCGTAGGTGTAGCCCTTCTCCTCGCGCAGGACGCGGTCCAGGCGGGAGGTGAGGGTGCCGCCGAGGCAGTAGGTGCCGAGCACCTGCGCCGGCCACACGCGGTCGTGCCGGTCGGATCCGGTGCGGCCGATCAGCAGCTGCGTCTGGACGGCGCCCGGACGGTCCACGATGACGACGCGGCCCCGGTCGTCGGCGGTCACCGGCGGCACGGGACGGGGCTCGGCGGCGGAGCCGGTCCACGCGCCCAGGGTGTCGCCCAGCAGCGCGTCCAGGTCGAGGCCGGTGAGGTCGCCGACGACCACGGCGGTGGCCGTGGCGGGGCGGACGTGCCTCTCGTAGAAGGCGCGTACGGAGCCGGAGTCGATGGCCTCGACCGTCTCCTCGGTGCCCTGGCGCGGGCGCGACATGCGGCTCCCGGCCGGGAACAGCTCCTTGGAGAGCTCCTTGGCCGCGCGGCGGGCCGGGTTGGCCAGCTCGTGCGGGATCTCGTCGAGGCGGTTGCGGACCAGCCGTTCGACCTCGCTGTCCGCGAAGGCGGGTGCCCTCAGGGCGTCGGCGACGAGGCCGAGCGCCTTGGCGAGGCGCGAGGCGGGCACCTCCAGGCTGAGCCGGACGCCGGGGTGGTCGGCGTGCGCGTCGAGGGTGGCACCGCAGCGCTCCAGCTCGGCGGCGAACTCCTCGGCGGAGTGCTTGTCGGTGCCCTCGGAGAAGGCGCGCGCCATGATCGTGGCGACACCGTCGAGGCCGGCCGGCTCGGCGTCCAGGGGTGCGTCGAGGAGCACCTCGACGGCGACGACCTGCTGGCCGGGGCGGTGGCAGCGCAGTACCGTCAGCCCGTTGTCGAGGCTGCCTCGGCCGGGCGCGGGGAACGCCCACGGCTTGGGCTCGCCGGCCTGCGGCTGGGCGTGGAAGTCCATAGTGGCGAGGTCGGTCACTTGGCCGCCTCCTCGTTCTCGTCGGTGGCGTCGTTCTCGGCGGCGTTCTCGTCGGTGGGGGCGGTCGGCTCGTAGACGAGCACCGCGCGGTTGTCGGGGCGCAGGCGGGCCTTGGCGACCTCCTGGACCTCCGCCGCCGTCACCTCGAGCACCCGCTGCACGGCGGTGAGGGCGAGCTGCGGGTCGCCGAACAGCACGGCGTACCGGCACAGTTCGTCGGCGCGGCCGGCGACCGTGCCCAGCCGGTCCAGCCACTCGCGCTCCAGCTGGGCCTGGGCGCGCTCCATCTCCTCGGCGGTGGGGCCCTCCTCGGCGAACCGGGCCAGCTCCTCGTCGATGGCGGCCTCGATGACCGGCACCTCGACGTCACCGGACGTCTTCACGTCCAGCCACCCCAGGGAGGGCGCCCCGGCGAGCCTCAGCAGGCCGAACCCGGCGGCGACGGCCGTGCGGTCGCGCCGCACCAGCCGGTTGTACAGGCGGGAGGACTCGCCGCCGCCCAGGACGGTGAGCGCCAGGTCGGCCGCGTCGCTCGCGCGCGTGCCGTCCTCCGGGAGGCGGTAGGCCGCCATCAGGGCGCGGGCCGGGACCTCCTCCTCGACGACCTCGCGCAGCTGGCCGCCCATGACGTCGGGCAGCGAGCCGTCCCGCGGGGCCTGCTTGCCGTCGTGCGAGGCGATGGAACCGAAGTACTTCTCGATCCAGGCCAGCGTCTGCTCGGGGTCGATGTCGCCGACGACCGACAGCACCGCGTTGTTCGGCGCGTAGTACGTGCGGAAGAACGCGCGGGCGTCCTCCAGGGTGGCCGCGTCCAGGTCGGCCATGGAGCCGATCGGCGTGTGGTGGTAGGGGTGGCCCTCCGGGTAGGCGAGGGCGGTCAGCTTCTCGAAGGCCGTGCCGTAGGGGACGTTGTCGTAGCGCTGGCGGCGCTCGTTCTTGACGACGTCCCGCTGGTTCTCCATCGACTCTTCGTCGAGGGCGGACAGCAGGGAGCCCATGCGGTCGGCCTCCAGCCAGAGGGCGAGCTCCAGCTGGTGGGCGGGCATGGTCTCGAAGTAGTTGGTCCGCTCGAAGCTGGTGGTGCCGTTGAGCGAGCCGCCGGCGCCCTGCACCAGCTCGAAGTGGCCGTTGCCCTTGACCTGGGCGGAGCCCTGGAACATGAGGTGCTCGAAAAGGTGAGCCAGGCCGGTACGTCCCTTGACCTCGTGGCGGGAACCGACGTCGTACCAGAGGCACACCGCAGCGACCGGGGTCAGGTGGTCCTCGGAGAGCACCACGCGCAGGCCGTTGGCCAGGCGGTGCTCGGTCGCTGTCAGGCCGCCGGAGTCTGCCTGGGCTGTGGCCGTGTGACCCATGGGCATGTACGTCCCTTCGATCGCGGAATCCTTGGTGGAATCACTGGGTGGATCATTGGGCGGAACTGCGGAATTCCGCCGATCCTGCCACTGTATGCAAGCGTGCGGGCCGCCGGTGGAGTTCCCGGGCCTCCTACGCCGAGAGCGAGAACGGGTTGGCGGCCCGCCGGGGACGAAGGCGCGGGAGGAGGGCGTACCCTGCGGGCAGCGCCGGGCCGGGCAGCCCGTGACGGGTCCTGGTCGGTGGCTGTCAGTGCCGCAGTCCACAATGGACGGCGTCAGATCACCGTTCACGCTTCAGCAAGGAGCCGGCAGCGATGGCCCGCCGTAGTACGAAGACCCCGCCGCCCGACGACTCGTACGAGGAGAAGATCCTCGACATCGACGTCGTCGACGAGATGCAGGGCTCCTTCCTCGAGTACGCGTACTCGGTCATCTACTCCCGTGCACTGCCGGACGCCCGCGACGGCCTCAAGCCGGTGCACCGCCGGATCGTGTACCAGATGAGCGAGATGGGCCTCAGGCCCGAGCGCGGCTACGTGAAGTGCGCCCGCGTCGTCGGCGAGGTCATGGGCAAGCTGCACCCGCACGGTGACGCGTCCATCTACGACGCGCTGGTGCGCATGGCCCAGTCCTTCTCGATGCGCGTCCCCCTGGTGGACGGCCACGGCAACTTCGGCTCCCTGGGCAACGACGACCCGCCGGCCGCCATGCGGTACACCGAGTGCCGGATGGCCGAGGCCACCAGCCTGATGACGGACTCCATCGACGAGGACACCGTCGACTTCGGCCCCAACTACGACGGCCAGGAGCGGGAGCCCGTGGCCCTGCCCGCCGCCTTCCCGAACCTGCTGGTCAACGGCGCCTCCGGCATCGCGGTCGGCATGGCGACGAACATGCCGCCGCACAATCTGCGCGAGGTCATCGCCGCCGCCCGGCACCTGATCCGGCACCCGAACGCCGATCTCGACGCCCTGATGAAGCACGTGCCGGGCCCCGACCTGCCCACCGGCGGCCGGATCGTGGGCCTGCCCGGCATCCGGGACGCGTACGAGACCGGCCGCGGCACCTTCAAGATCCGCGCGACGGTGTCCGTGGAGACCGTGACGGCCCGGCGCAAGGGCCTCGTCGTCACCGAGCTGCCCTTCGCGGTCGGTCCGGAGAAGGTCATCGCGAAGATCAAGGACCTGGTGGGCTCGAAGAAGCTCCAGGGCATCGCGGACGTCAAGGACCTCACCGACCGCGAGCACGGACTGCGCCTGGTCATCGAGATCAAGAACGGCTTCGTGCCCGAGGCCGTCCTGGAGCAGCTCTACAAGCTGACGCCGATGGAGGAGTCCTTCGGCATCAACAACGTCGCCCTGGTCGACGGCCAGCCCCTCACCCTGGGCCTCAAGGAGCTGCTGGAGGTCTATCTCGACCACCGCTTCAACGTCGTACGGCGCCGAAGCGAGTTCCGCCGGGGCAAGAAGCGCGACCGCCTGCACCTGGTGGAGGGCCTGCTCACCGCGCTGGTCGACATCGACGAGGTCATCCGCCTCATCCGCTCCAGCGAGAACTCCGCGCAGGCCAAGCAGCGCCTGATGGAGCAGTTCTCGCTGAGCGACGTGCAGACGCAGTACATCCTGGACACGCCGCTGCGCCGCCTCACCAAGTACGACCGCATCGAGCTGGAGTCCGAGAAGGAGCGGCTGAACGCGGAGATCGAGGAGCTGTCCCGGATCCTCGACTCGGACGCGGAGCTGCGCAAGCTGGTCTCCGCCGAACTGGCGGCGGTCGCCAAGAAGTTCGGCACCGACCGCCGTACGACGCTGCTGGAGTCGGGCGGCGTCCCGGTCGCCGCCGTGCCGCTCCAGGTGGCGGACGACCCGTGCCGGGTGCTGCTCTCCTCGACGGGCCTGCTGGCCCGCACCGCGAACGCCGATCCCCTGGTCACGGAGGCCGGTGCCAAGCGCGTCAAGCACGACCTGGTCGTCTCGGCCGTGGCGGCCACCGCGCGCGGCGAGGTCGGCGTGGTGACGTCCGCCGGGCGTCTGCTGCGGGTGAACGTCGTGGACCTGCCCCAGCTCCCCGAGTCCATGCCCTCGCCGAACCTGGCGGGCGGCGCGCCGCTGGCCGAGTTCGTGTCCCTGGAGGACGACGAGACGGTCGTCTGCCTGACCACTCTGGACGAGTCCTCACCGGGCCTGGCACTCGGCACGGAGCAGGGTGTGGTCAAGCGGGTGGTGCCCGACTACCCGTCCCACAAGGACGAGTTGGAGGTCATCACCCTCAAGGAGGGCGACCGCATCGTCGGCGGCGTCGAGTTGCGCACCGGTGACGAGGACCTGGTCTTCATCACGGACGACGCGCAGCTCCTGCGCTACCCGGCCTCGCAGGTGCGCGCGCAGGGCCGACCGGCGGGCGGTGTGGCGGGCATCAAGCTCACCGACGGAGCCAAGGTCATCTCCTTCACGGCGGTGGACCCGGCCGTGGACGGGGTGGTCTTCACGGTGGCCGGTTCGCGCGGCACCCTGGACGACTCCGTGCAGACCACGGCCAAGCTCACGCCGTTCGACCAGTACCCCCGCAAGGGGCGGGCCACGGGTGGCGTGCGCTGCCAGCGGTTCCTGAAGGGCGAGGACTGCCTGGCCTTCGCCTGGGCGGGCCCGACCCCGGCATTGGCCGCCCAGAAGAACGGCACACCGGCCCAGCTCCCGGACATCGACCCGCGCCGCGACGGCTCCGGCGTGTCGCTGCCGAAGACGGTGTCGGTGGTGGCGGGCCCCGCCTAGTGTCCCGGTCCGGAGATCCTGTCGCAGTAGCGGCAGATGCGGTCGATGATCTGGTCTGCGGTCTTGGTCCACTTGAAGGGCCGGGCTTGCTCGTTCCAGTTCTTGATCCAGTCCTCGAGCGC
>NZ_QHJH01000199.1 GCF_003947455.1 Streptomyces sp. WAC 04229
GGCGGGCTGGGCGACCAGATACGGCGCCTGCTGGGAGACACCTCGATGGTGTACTTCGAGGACCTGGTGACGGACTCGCGGTACGCGCCCGACCTGCTGCCGCCGTTGGTCGCCGAGTTCGCGGAGCACTCGTACCGGGACGACTCCACGCTGAGGTTCCATCTGCGGGGCGCCGGGGACGAGTTGGTGGCACGGGCGTACGCGACTCTGGAGCGAGTGAGGGACGGCACGTACCGGTACGCGCCCGCGGGCCCCTTCGGTGAGCAGGTCGAGCGGGCCCGGGAACTGGCGCGGTGGGGCGACACCGACGGGGCGTGGCGGACGCTGAGGGACGCGCTGCCCCTGTGGGAGCCGCTGGGGCCGGATCATCTCGCGCCATTGGGATGGATCGCCGACCCGTTCCTCGGGCCGCTGCTGACACCGGAGCGGGGCCGGGAACTGCTGTCCACGCCGCGAGACGGGCAGACCGGTGACGCACCGCGGCCGACGGCCGATCTGGATCCGGCCGGCCTGGCCTGGCTGGCGGAGCCGAGTCCGGGGGGCGGGCGCGCCTCCTACCGGTTCGTCCTGGTGGAGGGTGTGGAGCCGGAGGAGTTGCCCGGACGTCTCTCGGACGAGGTCGGCGCCGTGCTGGGCGAACCCTTGACCGTGTGGGAGGCGCGCGGCAGGTCGCGAGGAGAGGGCGGGAAGTTCCCGCCCTACGAGGACAGGGCGGTGATGGCGGTCGGCCGGGCCGGGGGCGGTTGGAGCTTCGCCTTCGACCACGACCCGGCGCCGTTCTCGCCGCAGTACTTCGTCTCCCCCGCCGCCGCGGCCAGTGCCGGCACGCGCGCTGTGGTGGTGTGGTGCGGCCTGCGGGACGGGCACGGGGAATCGTTCTTCCACCTGTCGGTGGCCCAGGACGGTGCCGAGCGGTACGCGGTCACGTACGCGGAGGGGCAGGTCCGGTCCGACGGGGAGCCACCGCGTGCGCTGGACCCGAGCCGGTTCCTGGACGACATGGAACCCCGTCCCGAGGCGGAACGGCTGCTGCTGGAGGCGGTGGCGCAGGAGTTCGGCGCGGGCCTGCCGCGCCGGGCGATCGACGGCGGACGGCTGCACACGTTCACCACGCGCTCCTGGACGCGAGCGCCCCGGGACGGAGAGACCTACCTGGTCGTCGAGATCTCCATGGGACGCGAACCACGGGGAGAACGGGCAGACCCCGGACGGTGAGGACGTCACCGCGCTCGCGAACCGTGACCCGTCCGGGGTGACGGAGCAGAGGTGGGGCGTGCGGGTGGGTGGTTCGCGCGCTCTGCGCTTCATCAGGGATGTTTGTGCCTCGTGGCGTGAAGACCGCCCCCCTTCGCGCCTACCGGCAGGCCGCCCGGCGCTGGTTGTCTTGCTGAAGCGCACGGTCCACTTGTGCATCACGGGTCGTTCCGCTCACTACCGCTCGCCCTTCCTGGAGGGAAATTGTCCGCTCAGGACAGCGCCACGGGTCTGGTCACCCCGGACCACGGTCCCGCGGCATCCGCCGAGAACGCGCCCACCAGCCTCGGCACCCGTGCCGCGCGTCAGCTGGCGACGACCACCAAGTCCGAGCCCCAGATGCGGGGCATCTCCTCCCGGTGGCTGATCAGGAAACTGCCGTGGGTGGACGTCAGGGGCGGGGCCTACCGGGTCAACCGCCGGCTGCAGTTGCGGGTCGGGCGGGGGCGGGTCCAGTTCGAGCACAACGGCGCCGACGACGTCCGGGTGATTCCGCGGACCCTCACCGAGCTGCCCGTGCTGCGGGGCTACGCGGACCAGGAGGTCCTGACGGAGCTGGCCGGCCGCTTCTCGGTCCGTGAGGTGCGGGCGGGTGAGGTGCTGTGCGAGGCCCGCCGGCCGGTCACCGAGATCTACCTGGTCGTCCACGGCCGCTTCACCCGGCTCGCCGTGGGGCAGTACGGCGGGGAGGCGGTGGTCGGTGTCGTCGGCGACGGCGAACCGGTCGGGGACGAGGCGATCGGCCGGCCCGACCCGGTGTGGCCGGCGTCGGTGCGTGCCCAGACGGCGGCCGTGGTGCTGGCCCTGCCGCGGGACGCGCTGCGTGAGTTCACCGACCGGGCGCCCTCCCTGGCCGCGCACCTGGCGGCGTACGCGGAGCGGCGGCGGCTGCCGACGAACCGCGGGGGCGAGGCGGACATGCCGGTCCGGGCCGGTCACAGCGGTGAGCCCACGCTGCCCGGGGGCTTCGTCGACTACGACCTCGCCCCGCGCGAGTACGAGTTGTCCCTCACCCAGACGGTGCTCCGCGTGCACACCCGGGTCGCCGACCTCTTCAGCGACCCCATGGACCAGACACGGCAGCAGCTGCGGCTGACCATCCAGGAGATCCGCGAGCGCCAGGAGTGGGAGCTGGTGAACAACCGGGACTTCGGGCTGCTGCACAACGTCGACCACGGACAGCGCATCGGCACGTACTCGGGACCGCCCACACCCGACGACATGGACGAACTCCTCTCCATGCGCCGCGGGACGGGACTGTTCCTCGCCCATCCCAAGGCGATCGCCGCGTTCTTCCGGCAGTGCAACCGGCGCGGCCTGGTCCCGGGCTCCGCGACGGTGAACGGGCACCACGTCCCCGCCTGGCGGGGCATTCCGATCTTCCCGTGCGGCAAGATCCCCGTCTCCCGTTCCCACACCACCAGCATCCTCGCGCTGCGCACCGGCGAGGCCGACCAGGGCGTCGTCGGCCTCTACCAGACCGGCATCCCCGAGGAGTACGAACCCGGGCTGAACGTCCGGTACATGGGCGTCAACAGGAACGCCGTCACCAACTACCTCGTGACCGCCTACTACTCGCTGGCCATCCTCGTACCCGACGCGGCCGGCCTCCTGGAGAACGTCCAACTCGGCCGGGTTGCCGACTGACCAGTTGGAGCACACGACCATGAGCACCTCCGCGAACGGCACGGCCGCGTTCTCACTGCCCGGCCCGCCGAACCCCGCCCGGTCCATGCGGGCCCGGCGCGAGAAGACCATCCCCGGCCTGAAGCACCGGCCCGTCGCACTCGCCGACCCGGACAAGGCCGCCGAGATCGACGAGAGACTGGAGGCCTGGGCCCGCTCGCTCGACCTGTTCCCACCGGAGTGGAGCGGGGACTTCTCACAGTTCCAGTTCGGCCGTGCCGTGGCGCTGCAGCACCCCGAGGCGGCCGACATGGAACGGCTCACCGTCGCCGGCAAGCTGCTGCTGGCGGAGAACATCGTCGACAGCTGCTACTGCGAGGAGGACGAGGGCCGGGGCGGCGCGCGACGCGGTCTCGGCGGCCGGCTGATCATCGCCCAGTCCGCCCTCGACCCCTTCCACTCCACCCCCGAGGCCGAGAACGACTGGCGCCAGGGCGTCCAGGCCGACGGTCCGCTGCGGTCGTACCACTGGGCCCTCAAGGACTACGCGTCGCTCGCCACGCCCAGCCAGACCACGAGGCTCGTGCACGACCTCGCCCGGCTGCACCTGGGGTACCTGGCGGAAGCCTCCTGGTCGGAGACGCGTCACCGGCCGCGCGTCTGGGAGTACCTGGTGATGCGGCAGTTCAACAACTTCCGGCCCTGTCTCTCCATCGTCGACGCGGTGGACGGTTACGAACTGCCCGAAGCCGTCTACGCCCGCCCCGAGGTACAGCGGATCACCGTCCTCGCCTGCAACGCCACCACCATCGTCAACGACCTGTACTCGTTCACCAAGGAACTGGCGAGCGACCCGGAGCACCTGAACCTGCCCCAGGTGGTCGCCGCCAACGACCGGTGCGGTCTGAAGGCCGCCTATCTCCGCAGCGTCGACATCCACAACCAGATCATGGAAGCGTTCGAAACGGAGTCCGCCCTGCTGTCCACCACCTCGCCCCTCGTCGAGCGGTACGCCCGCGGCCTGGCCGACTGGGTGTCGGGCAACCACGAGTGGCACGCGAGCAACAGCGACCGCTACAGCCTGCCCGACTACTGGTGACCGACGCCCGGCAGCAAGAGCACTCGGTACGACGGAACACGCACCACAGCACCAGGGAGCCACAGTTGACCACCGCCCAGACCCGCGCCATGGCCGCGCAGGTACCCACCCAGTCCACGTACCAGAACCGTGTCGCGGACTACTGGAACGCCGAAGAGAACCCGGTCAACCTCGAACTCGGCCGCGTCGACGACCTGTACCACCACCACTACGGCATCGGGGACGCCGACACCTCGGTGCTGAACGAACCGGACGCTGACCGGCGCCGGGAGCGGATCACGCACGAACTGCACCGGCTGGAGCACGCCCAGGCCGAGTTCCTCGCCTCCCACCTCGGCGACCTCTCCCCCGACGACCGGGTCTTCGACGCCGGCTGCGGACGCGGCGGCGGCAGCGTGGTGGCCCATCTGCGGCACGGCTGCCACACCGACGGGGTCACCATCTCGGCCAAGCAGGCGGACTTCGCCAACGAGCAGGCACGCAAGCGCGGCATCGACGGCAAGGTGCGCTACCACCACCGCAACATGCTCGACACCGGCCTCGCCACCGGCGCCTACGCGGCCTCCTGGAACAACGAGTCCACGATGTACGTCGAGCTGGACCTGCTCTTCGCCGAGCACGCCCGCCTGCTGCGCCGCGGCGGCCGGTACGTGGTGATCACCGGCTGCTACAACGACACCTACGGGCAGGCCTCCCGTGAGGTGTCCCTCATCAACGCCCACTACATCTGCGACATCCACCCGCGCTCGGCGTACTTCCGGGCGATGGCCCGGAACCGGCTCGTCCCCGTCCACGTCCAAGACCTGACCGCGGCGACGATCCCCTACTGGGAGCTGCGCCGCGAGGCCGACCACCTCGTCACGGGCATCGAGGACACGTTCCTCGACGCCTACCGCAACGGCAGCTTCCAGTACCTGCTGATCGCGGCCGACCGGGTCTGACCCGCTCCGCTCAGACGATCACGACCCGACGGCCGCGCGTGTGACCCGCGCGGCTGTCGGTGTGCGCGGCCGCGGCCTCGGCGAGTGTGTAGGTCTTCTCGACGGGGATGTGGAGCCTCCCGCGTGAGATGAGGTCGGCGGCCTCGGCCAGCGCGTCCGGCACGCTCCCGGCGACGCCGGAGAACCGGACGCCGAGTTCCGGCGCGTCGAGGTCGGCGATGGAGATCACCTTCCGCGGGTCACCGGTCAGCTCGACCAGTTCGCGGATCACGCCCGAGCCGGCCAGGTCGAGCGCCCCGTCGACCTGCCCGAGCCGCCGCACCCGCTCGACCCAGCCCTCGCCGTACGTCGTGGCGAGGGCGCCCAGGCCACGCAGGTAGTCCTGGTTCGCGGCACCGGCCGTGCCGATCACCGTGATGCCCCGCTCGCGGGCGATCTGCAGCACCGCCGAGCCGACTCCGCCTGAGGCGCCGCTGACCAGCAGCGTCTGCCCGGCGCGCAGACCGATCTCGCGGATGAGGCGCAGCGCCGTCTCCACCACGGAGGGGTAGCCGGCGGCCTCCTCGAAGGTCAGCCCGTCGGGCATCCGGGCCCACGCGGACAGTACGGCGAACTCGGCGTAGGTGCTCGCCCCTTCACCGAAGACGTGGTCGCCGACCGCGACCCCTTCGACGCCCTCGCCGACCTCGTCCACCACCCCGGAGGCGTCCAGCCCTACTCCGGAGGGCAACTCGATCGGATGGGCCTTGAGGATCTGGCCTTCGCGGATCCTCCAGTCGACGGGGTTCACACCCGCCGCCCGCACCGCGATGCGGACCTGACCGGGGCCCGCGTGGGGCTCCTCGGCGTCTATGAGGCGCAGCACTTCGGGACCGCCGAACTCGGCGAAGCTCACTTTCTTCATGCCGGGACCGTAGCACTAACGGTTAGTTTTTAACAACGGTTACACCTTTGCAGCTGATAGCGTGAGCGCATGCCGCAACCGACCGGACGCCGCGAGCGCAAGAAGGCCGCGACCCGCCAGAAGATCGCCGACACCGCCATGGGGCTCTTCCTGGAACGCGGGTACGACAAGGTCGGTATCCGCGACGTGGCCGCCGAGGCCGACGTGGCGGTCACCACGCTCTTCTCGCACTTCGCCTCGAAGGAGGCCCTGGTCTTCGAGCGGGACGAGGACTTCGAGGCACGGCTCGCGCACGCGGTCGGGGGCCGGGCGCCGGACGAGCCGCTGATGCCGGCGCTGCGGGACGAGATCCTGGCCCTGGTGCGCCACTGCACGGCGGACGACGCCGCACCGGTCTGGCGCATGATCGACGGATCACCGGCCCTGCGGAAGTACGAGGAGTCGATGCGGCTGCGCCACGCGGAGTCGCTGGCGGCGGCCATCGCCGCCGACCCCTCGCTGTCCCGGTCCACGACGGCCTGCCGGACGATCGCGCGGTTCGTCATCGACGCCTATGCGCTGGCCCGCGAGGCGGCCGATCCGGAGGCCGCCGTGGACGAGATCTTCCGGATGATCGAGGCGGCCTGGGCGGTCGCCTGACGTTCACGCCCCGTTGCGGGCGCGGTTCAGCCGGAGCGCGGAGACCAGGAAGAACACGCCGCCGAGGAAGGCGTACCCGGCGAGACTCGTCAGCGCGGCGTCGTCGCCGCCCGCCTGCGCGAAGAACGAGGCGCCGGCGACCGTGGAGACGGCGCCGCTGACGATCATGGACCACTGGCCGCCCAGCTTCCGGCGGGTGGCGCCGGCGACGAGCTGGGCGATGCCCGAGACGATCGCCCAGACACCCCAGACGCGCAGCACGGCCGGGACACCCGACGCGGCCGCCACGGCCAGCCCGACGACGGCCAGTGAGCTGATCGCGACGTTCACACGGAGCGCGGGCGCGCCACCGCCGTCGGCCTCGGCGGACCGGATGTCCACGACCGCGGCCGCCACGTCGAACAGGGGATAGACGAGCAGGAGGGTCACGGCGGCCGGTCCGAGCGTCCCGCCGGTCGCGAAGAGCAGCGCGGCCCACGCCGCGGCGAACGCGAAGCGCAGGAAGTACAGCTTGCGCAGGGCCACGGGGGCGGCGACGGAGGTGCTGCTGACAAGGGTGTCCACGGAAGTACCTTTCGCTGGCAAGCATGAGGGAGAACGTTCGTTCTCCCTTGAGATACAAGAGGGTCGGCGTGACGCTTGTCAAGACCGAACGTTCTACCTCATCGATTTGGTACCTTGGGCCGCATGAGTAGGAGCCCAGAAGGCGGCAGCACGTCGGAAGCGCGGGAGCGGCTGCTCGGTACCGCGACCCGGATCTTCTACGCGGAGGGGATCCACTCCGTCGGCATCGACCGGATCACCGCCGAGGCGAAGGTGACCCGGGCGACGTTGTACCGGCACTTCGCGGGCAAGGAGGACCTCGTCCTCGCGTACCTCGACCTGGCCGACCGGGGCATCCGGGGGCAGATCGCCGAAGCCCGTGCGGGCGCCCGGTCCCCGGCCGACGAGGTCCGGGCCGTCGCCAGGTCCATCACGGAGGGCATCCGCTCCCCCGGCTTCCGCGGCTGCGCCTTCCTCAACGCGGTGGCCGAGTACCCGGACCCCGACCACCCGATCCACCGGGCCGTCCTGGCGCACCGGGCGTGGTTCCTGGACACCGTCACGGAGCTGCTGGCACGGACCTGCGACGCACCCGCCGAGGCGGACGGGCGGCACCTCGTCATGCTCCGGGACGGCGCCATGGCGGCGGGGTGCCTCTTCGATTCCGAACTGGTCTCGGAGACCTTCCTCCAAGGCGTCGAGGGGATCCTGCGGGCGCGCACCGGCGGTTGAGGCGCCGGACGCCCGACAGCCCGCTCAGCGACGTGCGCCGGAGGCCGGGCGATCGACGGCCAGCGTGGCGATCCGCCGCCAGTCCAGCTCTCGAACCTGGTCCGCCGCCCCGGGGCGGTCGCGCGGGACCAGGACGCGCAGGGCACGCGGTCGCAGGGTGCACACCACCGGTGTGGGCAGCGTCAGCGCCTCGCCGTCGACGGCCACCGGGATGCTCGCGGCACCGGCGCGGACCTCCACCCGCCGTGACGTCAGCATGGTCAGCGCCGGAGACATCGAGCCCCGCACGGCGAGGTCGGCCGCCTGCGCGGCACCGTCCACGCGGATGCCGAGCACGCCGAGTTCGCCCCCGTCCAGCCGGGGCCGGCGTCCGACGTCGAGCGGGTCGGCCGAGGAGTAGGGGTTGTTGCTGACCAGCAACGCCTGCTGGCCGTCGACCGGCCGGTCGTCGGCGAGGGCGTCGAGGCGCTCACCGGCACCGCCGGCCAGCAGGTCCGGCAGCGCGTCGAGAGCCGTGCCCGCCTTGGCGTCGCGGTACTCGGGGCGCTGGACGATCGCCGCGTACACCCCGAACGACACGGTGTTGACGAACGCCCGGCCGGCCACGTCACCCAGGTCCACCCTGAGCTCCACCCCGTCGGTGAGGGCGTCCAGGCACCGGGACGGGTCGGTGCGGTCCAGGCCCAGGTCCATGGCGAGGTGGTTGCGGGTGCCGGCGGAGATGACCAGGAAGGGCAGGTCGTGCTCGGCCGCCACCGCGGCGACGAGGGCCTGGGTGCCGTCCCCGCCCGCGACGCCGAGCAGGTCGGCCCCCTCGGCGACGGCCTTGCGGGCGAGCTCCTCGACGTCGCTGTGGGTGCCCGGCCGGAGCAGGATCACCCGGGCCCCGAGCGCCTCGGCCCGCGCGACGAGGCCGAACCGGGCCACCTTCCCCCCGCCCGAGGCCGGGTTCATGATGAGGACCGCCCGTCGGGGCGGCCCGCTCGGCTCCACGGCGGCGGGTGCCGGATCCGGCCGCCGGTCCGCCCGCAGGGCACCGCGGGCACAGCCCAGGGCCCCGGCCCAGAGCACCACCCCGACCGGGGCCGTGAACCAGAGGCCGCCGTTCAGGAACAACGCCAGCACGGCCACCAACGCGCCCACGGCGAGCCCCGCGCCCAGCACCCGCACGGCACCCCGATGGGCCAGGAACCACCAGGCGCCCACCGCGCACACCGCGAGTCCCGCGAGTCCGCCCAGGATGATCACGAGGCCCGCGTCGAGGAGCGACAGCAGGACGACGAGGACGGCCGCCGCGGCGGCGAGCAACGCGTAGCGGGCCAACGACCGGGCCCTGACCGACGGATCGACCCTGCTCACCTGCGCGCCCCCCATCTCACCGAGGCTCCGTCGACCGGGAGCCGCCGGGCAGCCTATGGCCTCCGGACGGGCCATGGGCGATATTCGGACCCGCGCTGCCGGGGGCGTCGTCCCGCTAGTGTTGCTCCCCATGTCCCACACCGAGTCCGAGATCACCGCGGAGCTGATCCGCGATCTCCTGAAGGAACAGCACCCGGACCTGGCGGACCGGCCTTTGGGGCTGGGCGCGCGCGGCTGGGACAACCAGTTGTGGCGGCTCGGGGAGGACCTCGCCGTGCGGCTCCCGTGGGCGACGGAGAGCGCGGACGCACTCCTGCTGAAGGAACACGCCTGGCTGCCCGCGCTCGCCCCGCGCCTGCCGCTGCCCGTCCCCGTACCGCAGCGCCTGGGCGAGCCCTCCGAGCGGTTCCCGCGTCCGTGGATCGTCACCACCTGGGTACCGGGGACACCGGCCGACCGTGCTCCCGTCACGCGCGCCGCCGACGCGGCCGGTGCCCTGGCCGCCTTCCTGACGGCACTTCACCGGCCCGCACCCGCCGGGGCCCCGGTCGGCCGCGGCCGTGCGGGGGCTCTGGCCGACCGCGCGGAAGGGTTCGCCGGCCAGCTTGCCAGGGCCGCGGACCTGGGCCTGCTCCCCGACCCGGACGCCGTCCGCGCGGTGTGGGAGGACGCACTCGACGCTCCCCCGTGGGACGGCCCTCCGCTGTGGGTCCACGCCGACCTGCATCCGGCCAACATCCTCACGGCGGACGGCACGTTCTGCGGTGTGATCGACTTCGGCGACCTCTGCGCGGGCGATCCGGCGAGCGACCTCGCCGCCGCCTGGGTCCTCCTGCCGGACGGAGCCACCGACCTCTTCCACGACGCCTACCGGCCGTCCCCGGACAGCGCCACCCTCCGCCGTGCCCGCGGCAACGCGGCGGCGAACGCGCTCGGCGGCCTGCTCATCGCGGACGCCGGTGAACGCGGCCTCCCCGGTGGCAAGCCCACCTGGGGTCCTCCCGCACGGGCCGCGCTGCGACGGCTCACCGAAACGAGGCACAACTGAGGTTCGGCGTCGGCACGGACAAGAACCGGCCAACCACGGTGGGCGAGTTGCCTACGGGGACGTTGACACGCGCGGGGATACCCGGGTGGGCCATTCAGGTGAGGGTAATGTGTTCACAGGTCGAACGGATCTCCGTGTGACCCGTGGTGGCGACCGCGCTGGCCGGAGGCCGCCCGTCCGAGCTGCCCGCACACGACCTCTGAAAGTGGAGCCGATGAACGTGTCGACCGGCGGCGGACGGCTGCGCGGCCGGGCCACCGTAGCAGCACTCGTCTGCGCGATGGCCCTGATACCCGGCCCGAGTTACGCGGCCCCCGACGATCCCGACCCGCGGGACGACACCTCCATCGAGGGCATCCGCGCGGAACTCGACGGCCTCTACCGCGAGGCGGAGGTGGCCACCGAGGCGTACAACGCGGCCAACGAGAAGGCCAAGAAGCAGGAGAAGCGACTGACATCGCTGCGCAAGGACCTCGCCCGCACCGAGGACCGGGTGGACGACCTGCACGACCTCGCCGGCGCGGCCGCCCGGACGCAGTACCGCGGAGGGCATCTGGCCTCCACCGGCATCCAGTTACTCCTCGGCGACCACCCCGACCAGGCCCTGGACGAGGCCGCCGCCCACCCCGGCGCCCACGGCCCCATCTCCGTGTGGGAGCTGCGCCTCGCCGAGGCGGGCCGGCGCTGCGGTCCCGCCCACGCCGACGCCGCCCGGGTACTCGTCCTGCACGCCGCCCGCGCCGGCACGGAGGCCCTGAGCCGGGTCTACTCCCAGGGCACCGCGGACGAACGCCGCGCCGTCCTGCACGCGCTGCCCCACCTGGTGCCCGGCCCGGACGCCCTCCCGCTCGTCGAGGACGCGCTGCGCACCAACGACACCCGACTCGTCGCCGCCGCCCTCGGCCCCTACGCCGCCCGCCACCTCGACGCCCACCAGTGGCGGCACGCCGTACTGAAGTGCCTGTTCACCGGCGTCGCCGTCGAGCGCGTGGCGGATCTCGCCGGCCGGGCCCGCGGCGACGACGAACTCGCCCGCATGCTCGCCGACTACGCCGCCGAACGCACCGCCGCGGGCCGCACCGTCCCCGAAGACCTGCACCGCGTCCTGGCCCTGACCGAGACCGAGCAGCCTCCCGCGCCCGGCAACGCCGACCCCCACGGCAAGGAGTCCTGATGCGCATCTTCGACCCCCACATCCACATGACCTCCCGCACCACCGACGACTACGAGGCCATGCACGCCGCCGGCGTCCGCGCCGTGGTCGAACCGTCCTTCTGGCTGGGCCAGCCCCGCACCTCTCCCGACTCCTTCCGTGACTACTTCGACGCCCTGCTCGGCTGGGAACCCTTCCGCGCCGCCCAGTACGGCATCGCCCACCACTGCACGATCGCCCTCAACCCCAAGGAGGCGAACGACCCCCGCTGCCTCCCCGTCCTCGACGAACTGCCCCGCTACCTGGTCAAGGACCGCGTGGTGGCGGTCGGCGAGATCGGCTACGACTCGATGACCCCGGCCGAGGACACCGCCCTGGCCGCCCAGCTCCAGCTCGCCGCCGACCACGGCCTGCCCGCCCTCGTGCACACTCCGCACCGCGACAAGCTGGCCGGTCTGCGCCGCACCCTGGACGCGGTCCGCGACTCCGCGCTGCCCACCGGCCACGTACTGGTCGACCACCTCAACGAGACCACCGTCAAGGAGGCGAAGGACAGCGGTGCCTGGCTCGGCTTCTCCGTCTATCCGGACACCAAGATGGACGAGGCCCGGATGGTGGCCCTGCTGCGCGAGTACGGCCCGGAGCGGGTCCTGGTGAACTCCGCCGCCGACTGGGGCAGGAGCGACCCGCTCAAGACCCGCAAGGTCGGCGACCTGATGCTCGCCGAGGGCTTCACCGAGGACGACGTGGACCTGGTCCTGTGGCGCAACCCCGTCGCCTTCTACGGACTCAGCGGGCGGCTGGAACTGGACGTCGCCCCGGCCGACGCCACGCACGAGGGCAACTCCATCCTGCGCGGAGGGGAGTGAGCCATGCGCTTCCGGCACCCCGACGGCTCCACCGTCCACCTCGCCTACTGCACCAACGTCCACCCCGCCGAGACCCTCGACGGCGTCCTCGCCCAGCTCCGCGACCACTGCGAGCCGGTCCGCCGCCGCCTGGGCCGCGACCGCCTCGGCATCGGGCTGTGGCTCGCCCGCGACGCCGCGCACGCCCTGGTCACCGACCCCGCCGCGCTGCGCGGCCTGCGCACCGAACTCGACCGGCGGGGCCTGGAGGTCGTCACCCTCAACGGCTTCCCCTACGAGGGCTTCGGCGCCGAAGAGGTCAAGTACCGCGTCTACAAGCCGGACTGGGCCGACCCGGAACGCCTGGAGCACACCACCTCCCTGGCCCGCCTGCTCGCCGGACTGCTGCCCGACGACGTCACCGACGGCACCATCTCCACACTCCCCCTCGCCTGGCGCACCGCGTACGACGAGACCCGCGCCGACAAGGCGCACGCCGCGCTGGGCACGCTCGCCGAACGCCTCGACGCGCTCCAGGAACTGACCGGCCGCTCCATCCGCATCGGCCTGGAACCCGAACCCGGCTGCGTCGTGGAGACCACGCACGACGCGATCGCCCCGCTGACCGCGATCGCCCACGACCGGATCGGCGTCTGCGTCGACACCTGCCACCTCGCCACCTCCTTCGAAGATCCGGACACCGCTCTGGACGCCCTCGCCGCCGCCCGCGTCCCCGTCGTCAAGTCCCAGCTGTCCGCCGCCCTGCACGCCGAGCACCCCGGCGACCCGGCGGTCCGGGAGGCGCTGGCCGCCTTCGCCGAGCCGCGCTTCCTGCACCAGACCCGGACCACCACCACGGCCGGCGGCCGGCAGGGCACCGACGACCTCGACGAGGCCCTGGCCGAGGGCGGCCCGCTGCCCGACACGGCGCCCTGGCGCGCCCACTTCCACGTCCCCCTGCACGCGGCCCCCGCCGCGCCCCTCACCTCCACCCTCCCCGTGCT
>NZ_QHJH01000019.1 GCF_003947455.1 Streptomyces sp. WAC 04229
CACCTCGCCCCCACCCCGCCGGAGGCGCTCGCCCTCCCGCCGGAGGGCCTGGCCGCGGAACCCGGCACCGAGGACCCCGCGACGGTCCACGCACCCGAGGTCCCGGCCCCCCGCGAGGCCGACCCGGGCCTCACCCAGAGCGCCGAGGACCTGGACACCCACGCCGCCGACCAGGACGACCTCGTCGACGCCGCCGCCCAGGCGCCGGAGCAGACGGCGTCCCAGGACGGACGCCGGTCCGCCGGACCCGCGGCCCCCGCCTACGACGACGCCGAGCGCGAGGCCGTACTGAAGGTCATGCGCGAGCGCCGCGACATCCGCAACGGCTTCCGCGGCGACCCCATCCCGCACGAGGTGCTGCTCCGCGTCCTGGAGGCCGCGCACACCGCGCCCTCCGTGGGCCACTCCCAGCCCTGGGACTTCGTCGTCATCCGCTCCGCCGACACCCGCCGCGCCATGCACGAACTGGCGATGCGTCAGCGCGAGGCGTACGCGAAGTCCCTCCCCAAGGGCCGGGCCAAGCAGTTCAAGGAACTGAAGATCGAGGCCATCCTCGACACCCCGGTCAACATCGTCGTCACCGCCGACCCGACGCGCGGCGGCCGGCACACCCTGGGCCGGCACACCCAGCCGCAGATGGCGCCGTACTCCTCCGCGCTCGCCGTCGAGAACCTCTGGCTCGCCGCCCGCGCCGAGGGCCTCGGCGTCGGCTGGGTCAGCTTCTTCGACGAGCGCGAGATGGTCCGCGCACTCGGCCTGCCCGAGCACCTGGACATCGTCGCCTACCTGTGCGTCGGGTACGTCGACGAGTTCCCGGACGAGCCCGAGCTGATGCAGGCGGGCTGGTCCAAGCGCCGCCCGCTGTCCTGGGTCGTGCACGAGGAGACCTACGGCCGCCGCGCCCTGCCCGGCGAGGCGCCGCACGACCTGCTCGCCGAGACCGTCGCGCAGATCCGCCCGCTGGACGCCAAGGCACTCGGTGAGGCCTGGGAGCGGCAGAAGCGGATGACCAAGCCGGCCGGCGCGCTCGGCATGCTGGAGATCATCTCCGCCCAGCTCTCCGGACTCTCCCGGCAGTGCCCGCCGCCCATCCCGGAGCCCGCGGCCGTCGCGGTCTTCGCCGGTGACCACGGCGTGCACGCCCAGGGCGTCACCCCCTGGCCGCAGGAGGTCACCGCCCAGATGGTGGCCAACTTCCTCGGCGGTGGAGCGGTCTGCAACGCGTTCGCCACCCAGGTCGGCGCCGAGGTCTGCGTCGTGGACGTCGGCGTCGCCACCGACCTGCCCGCGACGCCCGGCCTGCTGCCCCGCAAGGTGCGGGCCGGCACGTCCGACATGACCACCGGCCCCGCGATGACCCGCGAGGAGGCCAAGCAGGCCGTCGAGGTCGGCATCGAGACCGCCCGCGACCTGGTGGCGGCGGGTAACAAGGCGCTGCTCACCGGCGAGATGGGCATCGCCAACACCACCGCGTCCGCCGCGCTGATCTCCGTCTTCACCGGCGCCGACCCCGCCGAGGTCACCGGCCGGGGCACCGGCATCAACGACGAGACGCTGGCCCGCAAGACCGAGGTCGTCCGCCGCGCCCTGGAACTCCACCAGCCGGACCCGGCCGACCCGCTGGGCGTCCTCGCCGCCGTCGGAGGGTTCGAGCACGCCGCCATCGTCGGCCTGCTCCTCGGCGGCGCCTCCCTGCGCACGCCGGTGATCCTGGACGGGGTCAGCGCCGGCGCCGCCGCCCTGGTGGCCCGGGCGATCGCCCCCGAGGTCCTCGCGGCCTGCATCGCGGGCCACCGCAGCGCCGAGCCGGGACACGTCGCCGCGCTCAACAAGCTCGGCCTGCGTCCCCTGGTCGACCTGGACCTCCGCCTCGGCGAGGGCACCGGCGCGCTGCTGGCCCTGCCGATGGTGCAGAGCACCGCGCGGGCGATGCACGAGGTGGCGACCTTCGACTCGGCCGGGGTCACCGAGAAGTAGCACCGCGACGCGCCGGACGGGGCGGAGCGGGACCGGCGGCGGCAGATCCGTCGCCACCGTCCCGCCACCGCCCCGGTCCGGTCCGGTCCGGTCCGGCCGTACGGTGGACCGGCCTCGTGCCGCCCGTGCACGTCTTTTACAATCCGCACGTATCCCCACGTCAGGGCCGCTCCACCGACGCAGCGCCCACCGCATGTCAGGACGAGGAGCCCACCCTGATGGCCGAACACCCCGCCTACCCCGTAGGCCTCCGCCTCACCGGCCGTCGCGTGGTCGTACTCGGCGGCGGTCAGGTCGCCCAGCGCCGCCTGCCCGCCCTGATCGCGGCGGGCGCCGACGTCCTGCTCGTCTCGCCCTCGGCGACCGCGTCCGTCGAGGCGATGGTGGACGCGGGCGAACTCACCTGGGAGCGACGCCGGTACGCGGAAGGCGACCTCACGGACGCCTGGTACGCCCTGATCGCCACCAGCGACGCCGAGGCCAACACCGCCGCCTCCGCCGAGGGCGAGCGGCGCCGCGTCTGGTGCGTCCGCGCCGACGACGCCGACCGGGCCACCGCGTGGACCCCGGCGTCCGGCCACAGCGCGGGCGTGACCGTGGCCGTGCTCACCACCGACGCGCGCGACCGGGACCCCCGCCACACCGCCGCCATCCGCGACGCGGTCGTGGAGGGCCTGCGCGACGGGACGCTCGTCGCCCCGCACCGGCGCACCCGCGCCACCGGCGTCGCCCTCGTCGGCGGCGGCCCCGGCGACCCGGACCTGATCACCGTCCGGGGACGCCGCCTGCTCGCCGAGGCCGACGTCGTCATCGCCGACCGGCTCGGTCCGCGCGACCTGCTCGCCGAGCTGCCGCCGCACGTCGAGGTCATCGACGCCGCGAAGATTCCGTACGGCCGTTTCATGGCCCAGGAGGCCATCAACAACGCGCTGATCGAGCACGCCAAGCAGGGCAAGGCCGTGGTCCGGCTGAAGGGCGGCGACCCGTTCGTCTTCGGCCGGGGCATGGAGGAGGCGCAGGCGCTGGCCGAGGCGGGCATCCCGTGCACCGTCGTCCCCGGCATCTCCAGCTCCATCTCGGTGCCCGGCGCGGTCGGCATCCCGGTCACCCACCGCGGCGTCGCCCACGAGTTCACCGTGGTCAGCGGCCATGTCGCCCCCGACGACGAGCGCTCCCTGGTCGACTGGGCGTCCCTCGCCAAGCTCACCGGCACCCTCGTGATCCTCATGGGCGTCGACAAGATCGGCCGGATCGCCGAGACCCTCGTCGCGCACGGCAGGTCCCCCGAGACGCCGGTCGCCCTGGTCCAGGAGGGCACGACGGCCGCCCAGCGCCGGGTGGACGCGACCCTCGCCACCGTCGCCGACCGGGTCGTCTCCGAGGGGGTCAGGCCCCCGGCCGTCATCGTCGTCGGCGAGGTCGTCGGCGTGGGCCCGCACGGGACGGTCTGACATGGGCGACATCGTCACCGTCGACGACCCCGGCGACCCGCGCCTGCACGACTACACGAACCTGACCGACGTCGAACTGCGCCGCCGCCGCGAACCCGCCGAGGGCCTGTTCATCGCCGAGGGCGAGAAGGTCATCCGCCGGGCCGGCGAGGCGGGCTACGCGATGCGCTCGATGCTGCTGTCCGCCAAGTGGGTCGACACCATGCGCGACGTCATCGAAGCGGCCCCGGCCCCGGTGTACGTCGTGGACCCCGTGCTCGCCGAGCGGGTCACCGGCTACCACGTCCACCGCGGCGCCCTCGCCTCCATGCAGCGCAGGCCGCTCCCGGCCACCGCCGACCTGCTGCGCACCGCCCGGCGCGTCGTGGTCATGGAGTCGGTCAACGACCACACCAACATCGGCGCGATCTTCCGCTCCGCCGCCGCCCTCGGAATGGACGCGGTCCTGCTCTCCCCGGACTGCGCCGACCCCCTGTACCGGCGCAGCGTGAAGGTCTCCATGGGCGCGGTCTTCTCCGTGCCCTACGCCCGCCTCGACACCTGGCCGGCCGGGCTGGAGACGGTCCGCGAGGAGGGCTTCTCGCTCCTCGCCCTCACGCCGGACGCACGGGCCGAGCCCCTCGACGAGGTCGCCCCGCACCGCATGGACCGGGTGGCCCTCATGCTGGGCGCCGAGGGCGACGGGCTGTCCCGTCGGGCGCTGGCCGCGTCCGACACCCGGGTCCGCATCCCGATGTCCCACGGCGTCGACTCCCTGAACGTGGGCGCGGCGGCGGCGGTCGCCTTCTACGCGGTGACGGTGGGCCGCCCCACGGCGTAGCCCGCGGCTACCGTCCCGGCGCCGGGTCCCCGGCGCGGGATCCGCCGCCGGGCACCTGCACCCGCTCCTGCGCCGCCCGTACGGCACCGCGGTCGTCGCCGAGCCCCTGCGACGGCCCTTGGCAGCCCTGCGCGACGGCGATACCCAGCGCGACCAGCAGCGTCACCACCACGAAGACGAACAGGCGCTGCCGCAGCAGCCGCGGGTTCGCGGGCCGGCGCCGGCCGGTTCCCGTGGTTCTCGGCCCGCTGCGGCCGGTACCGCTGCGCGGCCCCGGCCGGCCGCCGTCGTTGCGTGCGCCGCCGCGGCCGGTGCCGTCGCGGGGGGCGGGCGTGGACCGGGACGCGGGCCGGGCGCCCGTACCGCCGTTGCGCGCCGGCGTACCCCCACGCGCGGGCGTACCCCCACGCGACGGAGTGGCGCGCCGGGGCGCCGGCCCACGGGACCCCGGGGTGCTCCGCGGCGCCGGGGTGCCCTGCGCACGCCGTGGCGCGCGCTCGGGGTAGGTGTCGGCGAGCCGTCCCGTCGGCAGGTCGGCCTCCGCGCTGCGGGGCGCCGGCGGCCGGGCGTCGGCCAGGCCCTGGGCCTCGCGGGCGGCGATCTCCTTCAGGCGCAGCGACAGTTGCAGCGTGCTGGGGCGCTCCTCCGGGTCCTTGGCCAGGCACGCCCGCACCAGCGGGGCCAGCGCGTCGGGCACGCCGTGCAGCTGCGCCTCCTCGTGCACCACGCGGTACAGCATCACCTCGGAACTGCCGTGCCCGAAGGGCGAGTCGCCCATTGAGGCGTACGCCAGCGTGGCACCGAGCGAGAACACGTCCGTGGCCGGCGTGACCGCCGCCCCGCGCACCTGCTCCGGCGCGAGGAACCCGGGGGAGCCGACCGCGGTACCCACGTGGGTGAGGGTGGAGGCGCCCGTCGCCCAGGCGATGCCGAAGTCGATGATCCGCGGCCCCTTGGGGGACAGCAGGATGTTGGACGGCTTCAGGTCCCGGTGCACCACCCCGGCCTCGTGCACCGCGACCAGCCCCTCGGAGAGGGCGGCACCCACGGCCGCGACGTCCGCCGCGCCGAGCGGGCCCCCGTCGACGACCTTGTCGTGCAGGGAGGGGCCGGGCACGTACTGGGTGGCGAACCAGGGGCGGTCCGCGTCCAGGTCGGCGGCGACCAGCCGGGCGGTGCAGCCGCCCCGGATCCGCCGGGCCGCCGAGACCTCACGCGCGAAGCGCGACCGGAACTCCTGATCCTCGGCCAGGTCCGGCCGGATGACCTTCAGCGCGACCCGCTGCCCCTTCTTGTCGGAGCCCAGGTAGACCACGCCCATTCCACCCGCGCCGAGCCGCCTGTGAAGCCTGAACGAGCCGACGACGCGCGGGTCCTCGCGCCTCAGGCGCATCATCGCCATGTTCATCCCCGCTGCCCGGTCCCTGTGACGAGCCACAGCTTACGTTTCCACGGCCGCCCGCGCGCAGAGGCCGCGCCCTCTCGCGACGACGGATTGTCAGTGCCCGGTGCGACAGTTGAGGGGTGGTCAGGCAATGGGCGGCCCGTCCGGCTCCGGCCCGCCGGTGATCCCAACCGACCGTCACCGGCGGGGGATTGGGTCCGGGAAGCAAGGGCGGGCCGTGCGGGCGGAGTGCGCCGGGAAGACGCCGGGTGCCTGCCGTGCGGGCCGGTCCGGGTCGGACGGCCGGTGGAGACGGGGGCGCAGGGGGCGGTGCCGGAAGTGAGCGAAGTCACCGGACGGCCCGGAGATACCGGGGCAGGGCGGGCACCCCGTCCGGGAAGACCCCGAGTCCCGGGACCCGGTCTCCACCCAGGGGAGTACTCGGCTGGTCATGGCTCATCCTCCGGGAGGCCCGGCAATCGGTACGAGGGCATGACGTCCGGCGAGTCCCGGACACCTAGATTTGAGGTCAAGCGGCGGGTGGCAGCACTCGTCCCCCGAGGTCAGACACCCGCCGCTGCCAAGGACAACGGAATCGGTCAGGAGAGGGACCATGGCCCAGACGCTGCCGCGGACGCTGGTCCGCACGCGGGAGACCCGCAGTCAGGGCCGCCGCCACCCCGCGGTGGCGACGCTCATGGCCCTGCCCCTGGCGGTCCTGCTCCTCCTCGTCTTCGACGGGTGGGAGACAGTGGCCACACAAGCGTCGTCCGTGGGTGTGGTGCTGGGGCGCTGAGCGGCGCCCCGGGCCCGGAAGAGCGGTCCGGGCGGGGACATCCATCCATGAAACCCCGTGGGGACGGGGGTGCGGCGGACGGCAAGAATGCCGGCGCAGCTGGGGAGCTGCGCCGGCATTGCCGTGTCCGAGGAAGCGGTGCGTACCCTCACCCGGTGACCACGGACGCCCTCCTCCCCGCCCTCGCGGCCCGCGTCAGGGCGACGGCCCACGCCGGCACCCCGGCCTGTGCCTGCGGCGCGGCCACCCTCACCACCCTGGCCGACCGTCCGGACGCCACCGTCGTCCGGCACGCCGACGCCGTCGCCAAGGCCCACGCGGCGGACGCCGACCCCGCCGCCCTGGCCCTCCGCGTCGAGGTCGCCGCCCGGCTCCCCGGCGTCCTCCTGCCGCCGCTCGCCCCCGCGCCCGTGACGCTGCACGGGCGGCTCGTCACCTCCTGGCCGTACGGGACCCCCGTGGACCCCGAGGATCCCGACGCCGCGCCCTGGGAGGCTGCGGCCGTACTTCTGGCGCGCCTCCACCGGGCGCCGGTGCCCGCCGCCGTGCCCGCGATGCGCGGACCCGCGAAGGCGGCCCAGGCCGTCGCCCGCCTCCGGGCCGGCGCCCCGCACCACCCCGCCACCGGTCCCGTGCTCCGGGCCTGGGCCGACCTGCCCGCCTGGGCGCGCGGCGAGGCCGCCCCGCCGACGGCGGCCGGCCTGGTCCACGGCGACTTCCACCTGGGCCAGCTCGTCCGCCACCCCGTCCCCGGAGGGCCCTGGCTGCTGATAGACGTCGACGACCTCGGCACCGGTGTCCCGGCCTGGGACCTGGCGCGCCCGGCGGCCTGGTACGCCTGTGGACTGCTCCCGCCCGACGAGTGGCACCGCTTCGTGACCGCCTACCGCGCCGCCGGCGGCCCCGCCGTCCCGGCCGGCGGCGACCCCTGGCCGGCGCTGGACGTCCCGGCCCGCGCCCTCACCGTGCAGACCGCCGCCCGCTCCGTCACCAAGGCGGTCGCGGCGGACCGGCCCCTGGACGAGGTGGAGCTGCCCCTGGTCGACGCCTGCGCCCGCATGGCCGCCGTCCGGCCCTGCGCCCCAGGCGGTTGAGCCGAATTTCCGCGAAGTAGGGTGCAACCGACCCGCGGCCGGACAGAGTCTGTCCTGGCGATACGCGAAGCAGGACCGACCGGCGAGGAGTTGAGCCGTCCATGCAGTGCCCCAAGTGCCACGCACCGATGCACACCTACAACCGCAACGGCGTTCAGATCGAGCAGTGCAGCGGCTGCCGCGGAATCTTCCTCGACTACGGCGAACTGGAGTCGCTGACCCGCCTGGAGGCCCAGTGGTCCCAGTCCGCTCCGCCGCCGGCCCCGCCCGCCGCCCCGCAGGCGTACCCCGCCGCACAGCAGCCCGCCTGGGGCGCCCCGCACGGCGGCCACGGCCACGGGCACGGCCACTACGGTCACCACCGTCAGAAGGGCTTCGGCCGGATGCTCTTCTCCAGCTGATCCGGCCCTCCGGTCCTCCGGCTGATCCGGACACGACGAAGCCCCGGCCGTACGAGACGGCCGGGGCTTCGGTGGGTGTGGACGATACTGGGATTGAACCAGTGACCTCTTCCGTGTCAGGGAAGCGCTCTCCCGCTGAGCTAATCGTCCTGGGAGTGATGCGATGGTGCGACGTACTGCGTGCGCGATACTGGGATTGAACCAGTGACCTCTTCCGTGTCAGGGAAGCGCTCTCCCGCTGAGCTAATCGCGCGGGGATCCTTGCGGACCAGTGGACGATACTGGGATTGAACCAGTGACCTCTTCCGTGTCAGGGAAGCGCTCTCCCGCTGAGCTAATCGTCCTTGGAGGTGGAGACGGGATTTGAACCCGTGTAGACGGCTTTGCAGGCCGTTGCCTCGCCTCTCGGCCACTCCACCAGGAGTGTAGGAGGTCCGGGAGACCCCCTGTTCCTGCGAGCGGACGACGAGGCTCGAACTCGCGACCTCAACCTTGGCAAGGTTGCGCTCTACCAACTGAGCTACGTCCGCCTGTCGGTTCGGTCCGCTTGCGCGGCCCGGCGACGTGATGAACTCTAGCGGATACCGGGGCCAGTACAAAAACGCGTTTGTGCAGCGTGCTGCGGTGCGTCCGCTCGCGGACCTGGTCAGGGCTCCCGGAAGGACACGTTCGGGTGCCCTCCGGGACACCGGCCTAGACTCGGGCACGTGCACGACCTCCCTCCTCTCGCCCGCTTCGGCGACCGCGTCGCCACCGGTCTCCTCGACGTCACGAGCGATCCCGCCGCTCTGGAGTCCGAGGGTTTCTGGGCCGTCTGCGCGGACTTCGAGGGCCGTACGACCTGCGCACGCTTCGCGGACGTACGCACCGAGCCGGTGCCGGCGCCCGCACCGGGGCGGTGGCCCGGACCGGCCGTCGGTGACTGGACGTCCTCCCTCGACCGCGCCGCGTACACGGCGGCGGTCCGGCGCATCCGCGAGCACATAGCGGCCGGCGAGGTCTACCAGGCCAACCTCTGCCGGGTCCTCTCGGCGCCCCTCGCCCCCGACGCCGACGTGGACGCCCTCACCGCCCTCCTGGCCCGGGGCAACCCGGCGCCGTACGCCGGCACGATCCGGCTGCCCGGACACGGCGTCGAGATCGCCACCGCCTCGCCCGAGCTGTTCCTGCGCCGCGACGGCCGGACCGTGGAGTCCGGGCCGATCAAGGGGACCGGGCGGACCGAGGGCGACCTGCTGGAGAAGGACTACGCCGAGAACGTCATGATCGTGGACCTGGTCCGCAACGACGTCGGGCGGGTATGCGCCACGGGCACCGTGACCGTCCCCGACCTGTGCGCCGTCGAGAAGCACCCCGGCCTCGTCCACCTGGTGTCCACCGTTCGCGGCGAACTGCGCGCGGACGCCGGCTGGCCCGAGCTGTTCGACGCGGCCTTCCCGCCCGGGTCCGTCACCGGCGCGCCAAAGTCGAGCGCCCTGCGGATCATCGGTGCCCTGGAGGCCGCGCCGCGCGGCCCGTACTGCGGGGGCGTCGGCTGGGTCGACGCGGACCGGGGCACCGGCGAGCTGGCCGTCGGCATCCGGACGTTCTGGACCGACCG
Organism: Streptomyces sp. WAC 04229; assembly: GCF_003947455.1. GTDB lineage: Bacteria > Actinomycetota > Actinomycetes > Streptomycetales > Streptomycetaceae > Streptomyces. Next base: position 9,524 of record NZ_QHJH01000019.1, read on the forward strand.
GACCGAAGGGCTGCTGCGCTTCGGCACCGGTGCCGGCATCACCTGGGGGTCCGACCCGGACGGCGAATGGCGGGAGACCGAACTCAAGGCGTCCCGGCTGCTCGCGGTAGCGTCGGGGGCGTACGAGGTCACCGGAAGTGGAGAGGCGCTACCGACGTGAAGATCTGGCTCGACGGCGGACTGCAGGACATGGATTCCGCCCGCGTCTCCGTCCTCGACCACGGGCTCACCGTGGGCGACGGCATCTTCGAGACGGTGAAGGCGGTGGCCGGCCGGCCGTTCGCGCTCACCCGCCACCTGGACCGGCTGACCCGCTCTGCCCGCGGCCTGGGCCTGCCCGACCCCGACCTCGACGAGGTCCGCCGCGCCTGCGCCGCCGTCCTGGCGGCCGACCCGGTGCCGCTGGGACGGCTCCGCATCACCTACACCGGCGGCCACGGCCCCCTCGGCTCCGACCGCGGCGAGCACGGCCCGACCCTCGTCGTCGCCCTCGGGGAGACGAGCCGCCGCCCCGATTCCACGGCCGTCATCACGGTGCCGTGGACCCGCAACGAACGCGGCGCGCTGACCGGCCTGAAGACCACCTCCTACGCCGAGAACGTCGTCGCCCTGGCCCGCGCCCGGGAACGGGGCGCCTCGGAGGCGCTGTTCGCCAACACGGTCGGGCAACTCTGCGAGGGCACCGGCTCCAACGTCTTCGTCGTCCTCGACGGAGAGATCCACACCCCGCCGGTCGCCTCCGGCTGCCTCGCCGGAATCACCCGCGCCCTGGCCGTCGAGTGGAGCGGCGCCCGCGAGACCGACCTCCCGCTGGACGTCCTGGAACGCGCCGACGAGGTCTTCCTGACCTCCACGCTGCGGGACGTGCAGGCCGTGCACCGGGTCGACGACCGCGAACTTCCGGGCGCCCCCGGACCGGTGACCGCCAAGGCCATGCGGGTCTTCGAGGAGCGCTCCGGGGACGACCTGGATCCCTGAGCGCGGATATCGGGCTGCCCTTCTGCCTCTTCGGTGGGTAGAACTGCCCTGATGACCACGACCCTGCGGCCGACCGAGCCGCTCCAGCACGCCGCCGACGGGACGCGCTCCCGCCGCTACCAGGTGTGCGTGAACAGCCGCCCCGTCGGCGCCGTACACCTCGGCACCTCGCGCTCCCTGGGCGACTCGGTGGCCGTGATCCACCGGCTGCGCATCGACGAACCGGACCGCCGGCGCGGCCGGGGCACGGTGGCCGCGCTCGCCGCCGAGGAGATCGCGCGCGGCTGGGGCTGCCGGCAGATCGAGGTGGGCGTCGCCGCCGACGCGGAGGCCGGTACCCGCCTCGCGCAGGCGCTCGGGTACGTCCTGCGCAACCGGGGCATGACCAAGCAGCTGGGCGCCACCCCGCCCGCCCTGCCCGCGGGCAGCCGCGCCCGGCCGATGACACCGGACGAGTTCGACGCCTGGAAGGCCTACGAGTCCGAGCAGTACGCCCGCACGTGGATGGAGCGGGGGCTGCCGGAGGCCGAAGCGCGCGCCAAGGCCCGCCGTGACCACGAGGTGCTCCTGCCGCAGGGGCTGGCCACGGAGAACACGCTGTTCAACGTGTTGGAGCACGAGGGGACCAGGGTCGGGATCCTCTGGCTCGCGCTGCACGAGGACCGGGCCTTCGTCTTCGACGTCGAGGCCGACGAGGCCCACCGGGGCCGGGGGCACGGGCGCACCCTGATGCTGCTGGCCGAGGGCCGGGCGATCGGCGCCGGCCGGCCCCTGATCGGCCTCAACGTCTTCGCGGGGAACACCGCGGCCGAGCGCCTCTACGAGTCGCTCGGCTACCGGACCACGCGGTCCCTGTTCTGCAAACCCCTGCTGTAAGCGCGGTGGCGGACCGGCGCGACGCGGGGGTGGACGGTCGGCACGGGACGGCCCTACGCGTCTCAGCCCTGCCGCTCGGCCAGCAGCCGGTCGGCGATCTCCTCGATCCGCTCGCGCAGCCCCTCCTGGCTCTTGCCGCCGTCGAGGCGCTCGCCGCCGATCACGTAGGTCGGCGTACCGGTCACGCCGATCGCCTTGCCCTCGGCCTGGTCGGCGTCGACGATCAGGATGTGCCGGCCGTCGACGAGGGCGGTGTCGAACTCCTCCGCGTCCAGTCCGAGGTCGCCCGCGACCTCCACCAGCAGCGCCTCGCCCTTGCGGTCCAGCTCCGCCACGCGGCCCAGCACGGCCTCGGCGTACGGCCATCCGCTGCCCTGGGCGACGGCCTCCTCGGCGGCCTGCGCGGCGGCGAAGGCGTGCTTGTGCTTCTCCAGCGGGAAGTGCCGCAGCCGCAGCTCCAGCCGGTCGCCGTAGCGGGCGCGCAGGGCGCGCAGGTCGTCCAGGGCGGCGTGGCAGTCCGGGCACTGGAGCTCGCACCAGACGTCGAGTACGGGCGCGGCGGGCCCGGCGGGGGAGGAGTCACTCATGCCCCCATCCTCCCAGCCCACGGGGCGGCGCCCCGACCGCGGCCCTCCTCCTCCACCGGCACCTGGGGAGGAGCCGACCCGGAGATCTCCCTGATCTCGGGCCACGGCATGGCCCCACCGCGTGCGGGCGGTGCAGGATGGAAGGGACGAAGTACTCATGCCCGACCTGGCCCAGCTCTGGAGGACCGGATGATTGCCGAGACCGTCTGCTCCGCGGTGTCCGCGGCGGGCCTGGGCATCGCGGCGGTCACCGCGTACCGCAGGCGTTTCCTCACCGCCGTCCGTGTCGCCGCCTACGCGCTGGTGCCGATCGGCCTGGTGATGACCGGGGTCGTGGAGTGGCTGGCCGACACCGCCTTCAGCCCGGTGGCCTGGGCCGGATTCGGAGTCCTGGGCGTGGCCTGGGTGCTCTTCATGATCACGCGCACGGTCGAGCGCCGCCGCGGCGGCACCCGCAAGGAGCGCAAGCAGGCCAGGGCGGCGGCACGGCGCGACGCGGTGGCGCCTGGCGCCTCCGCACCCTCGCTGGGCGCCGGTGCGAGCCCGGCCGCCAAGCCCGCGCCCAAGCCGGCGAACGCCTCCCGTGGTGAGGACGACTTCAGCGACATCGAGGCCATCCTCAAGAAGCACGGCATATGACCCCCGTCGCCCCGGGCTGAAACGACACAGCGGTCCGAGGCCGACAGCGCGTGCTCCGTAACGATCACTATCCGACCGGACATTGCGACATTCAACGAACTCCCGGTCGTTACGGGCGTGTTGATCGCGACGGCCGGCTCCGCTGCGTCATCATCGCCGCGAGATGCCGGACACCACTCAGCTGGATCCCCAGCTGGACACGAGACAGAGCGAAACCGCGCGGACACGGAGTGAACCACGCGGCTGCCTCTTCGCCCTTTCCCAGCCACCGCTCATGATCTTCCTAGCGGTGATCGGGTGTCTGCTGCTCATGGCTGCGTTGCACGATCTGCTGTTGCTGTGAGCCGTACCCGCGCTCCCCGGCGCCACCCGCCGGGGGCCGCGACACACCACGCGGGCGTGTCCACGCACCCGCCCGGCCGCGCCGACGGCTCAGCCCGCGGCCTCCTTGCGCCGGGCCCGGTAGGCCGCCACGTGCAAACGGTTTCCGCACGTCCGGCTGTCGCAGTACCGCCGCGACCGGTTGCGGGAGAGATCGACGAAGGCGCGCCGGCAGTCGGGGGCCTCGCAGCGCCGCAGCCGCTCCTGCTCGCCGGCGACCACGAAGAAGGCCAGGGCCATCCCGCAGTCGGCGGCCAGGTGGTCCGCGACGGAGGCGCCGGGCGCGAAGTAGTGGATGTGCCAGTCGTAGCCGTCGTGGTCGGTGAGACGGGGCGTGGTGCCGGCGGCCGCGACCAGGTCGTTGATCAGTCCGGCGGCGGCCCGGGCGTCGGGAGCCGCGAAGACCGCGGCGAACCTCCCGCGGATCTTGAGGACCGCCGAGAGGTCGAGTTCCGAGAGCACACCGACGTCGCTGATTTCGTGCGTTCCCACGAATTCCTGGAGGGCGGCGACGTCCGGCAGCCCGTCCGGAGCCGTGTCGTCCTCCGGTACGGAGTTCACCAGATCGACCACGGTGTCGAGCGCGCACCGGGTGTCGTGGGTGATCAGCACACTTAGCTCCCTGGCCTGGGGTCGGGCGGGCGCCCGCCGATGCTGGCCGATGGTAGTGCCATCCGCGGCGGGCGGACCGGCCGCGATCGCGTCCCCGGCCGCCGGTTGCCCCTACAACGCGGTCGCACCGGCCTTCGTTCCCCGGCGGGGACGCGCGTCGGCGCCGTCCCCGCGGAGAACCGCGGCGACGACGCCGTGTGTGCCGTATGCGGTTGTCCCGGCCCGTGCCGTCACCCCGAGTCGACGGCGACGGGCGGCTTCACGCGGAGCCCCTCCCTAGCTTTCCGCCAGGATGTGCGAGAGCTCCTGATCGAGATCGAAGTGCCGGTGCTCCGTGCCGGGGGGCACGGCGGCGTCTGTGCGCTTCAGGAAGGACTCCAGGGCCCTCGCGGGGGCCTCGAGCAGTGCCTCGCCCTCCGGAGAGCTGAGAGCGATGCACACGACGCCCTGGCCGTGACTGCGGGACGGCCAGACACGGACGTCGCCGGTCCCGGTGGGACGGTGGAGACCTTCGGCGAGGAGGTCGCGGGCGAACACCCACTCGACGGTTTCCTCGGCTCCGGTGTGGAAGGTGGCGTGCACGGCGTAGGGGTCGGCCGTGTCGTACCGCAGGCCTGCGGGGACAGGCAGGGAGGACTCGCTCGACACAACGAGGCGCAGGTGCAGCTCGCAGCTGACCGTGGTGTTCATAAGCGCCAGGGCCTTTCGCTCAGTGTGCGCTCGGGGATTCGCACGTCGGCGAAATCGACATGCCACCTACGGTGCCGTTGTAAACCCCTCTGAGTGTTTTGCGTGTGTTTACGTAACTCTTCCGGCCGAGTGATCGTTCGAGTCCTGCGCCCATTCCGGTGACAGGTTTCGCTCGGGTAGTGTTTGGCCGTATGAACACGGGGAGTAACAAGCCCGGCGAGGGTGCCGTGGCGGAAGACCGTACGGGGACGGACGACGCCACGGGCGAGCGTGCGCTCGGCTCGCGGGCACCGGATTTCATCAAGGCGCGCCGCGCCCTGCACCTGAGCTGGCAGGTCGGCGTGTTCATCGTCGGCCTGGCCGTGGTGGTGGCCGGCATCATCATGCTGCCGCTGCCCGGACCGGGCTGGGTCGTGATCTTCGGAGGCATGGCGATCTGGGCGACCGAGTTCGTCTGGGCCCAGCTGGTGCTGCGCTGGACCAAGCGCAAGGTCACCGAGGCGGCTCAGCGCGCCCTCGACCCCAGGGTGCGCCGCAGGAACATCATCCTGACCTCGGTCGGGGTGGTGATCTTCGCCGTGCTCGCCGGGATCTACCTGTGGAAGTTCGGCCTCGAGTTGCCCTGGAAGATCAAGGACCAGTGACCGCCCGCGACGGGCGCGGTGCCCCGGTACCGCCTGGTCACGGGCGCCTCTGACATGGGGTAATGTTCTTCCTGCGTCCGGGCGATTAGCTCAGTGGGAGAGCGCTTCGTTCACACCGAAGAGGTCACTGGTTCGAACCCAGTATCGCCCACCGGATCATCAGGCGGCCCGGCTCACGATCGTGAGCCGGGCCGTTCTGTCGTGCCCGTCCTCCGGTGTGCGGGCCCGCGTCCGCCGCCCGGCGCGTACGCGCCCGTCACCTGGTGCGTACGTGTCCGCCCTCGGCGGGTCCGGCCCGGGTCTGCCGGTCGCTCCCGGTGTCCGCCGGCGCGCCCGCGCGACGGTTCCGTTTCCGGGTGCCGTCATCCAACCGTGACCTTCCGCGGCCCGCGCGCCGGCGGGCCACCCGGTGTTCGGCCCGTCGGCCGCGCGGCGCCCACCTGGCTCTTCTCGGGCGCTTCCGCCGCCACCCCCGAAACGGTTCCTGCGGCTCGTCGCGCCGGGCGCCGGTAAATTCCTGTCCGAATCGTTGACGCGCTTCCGGGCCCTCCGTACCTTGTGCCAGCAAGCGCTTACTTGAAACGATTCATGAGGCGAAGGCCGCGTCGCGGGGAGGCTCGTATGCAGCAGGACGGGAATGCGCGGAAGCAGGTCGGGAGGCGCACGGTCCTCAAGGCGGCGGGAGCTTCGCTGGCCGTCACGGGGCTGGGGGCCACGGTCACCGCGTGCGGCGGCGGGAGCGGTTCGGGAGACGGTTCGGTGACGATCCGTTACTCCTGGTGGGGTGCCGAGGACCGGGCAGAGCGCATCAACAAGACCATCGCGCTCTTCGAGAAGAAGTACCCGAAGATCAAGGTCAAGACGGACTTTCAGCCGTACACCGACTTCTGGAAGAAGTTCAACACCCAGGCTTCCGGGGGGAATCCGCCGGACGTCTTCCAGAATGCCATCGGATTCCTTCGCAAATACGACGCGAAGAATGTCCTGCTCGACCTCGGAGGGCAGGTCGAGGCCGGAAACCTCTCCATGGACGGATTCCGCGCGGGCCTGGAGAAGTTCGGCGAGATCGACGGCAAACTCCTGGGCGTGCCCGTCGGTTCGAACTCCATGGCCCTGGTCATCGACAAGCCCGTCTACACCCGGGCGGGCGTCAAGCCCGAACAGGGCTGGACGTGGGACGACTTCGAGGAGGCGATGACGAGGGTCCGGGACCGCACGGGCCGCGCCGGCGACAGCGGCATGTACGGGGTCATGTACCTCTACGACCTGTACCTGCGGCAGAACGGCAAGGCCTTCTTCACCGAGGACGGACTCGGCTTCACCGAGGCCGATCTCACCGCCTGGTGGACCAAGGCGGACAAGGCCGTGCGGTCCGGCCTCTTCGCCGACCCCAAGAAGGTCGCGCAGATCAAGCCCAAGTCGGCGCTCTCCGCCGAACTGGCCGGCAGCGAGTTCACCTGGGACAACTTCACCGTCCGCTACACGTCGGAAGGCAAGAGCGAGTACGGACTCGCGCCGATCCCCACCACGGACGGCAAGAAGACCGGCCAGTACCTCGGCTCGCTGATGCTGAGCGCCTACAAGCGCACCCAGCACCCCAAGGAGGTCGCCCAGTTCATCGACTTCATGGTCCACGACCCCGAGGTGGCCAAGATCATGGGCTACGACCGCGGTGTTCCCACCACCCAGGCCCAGTACGACGCCTACCGGCCGACCGACCCGGTGAACAAGGCCATCGCCGCCTATGAGGAGTCGCTGGTCGAGTCGGGCGTGCTGGAGCCGATCACTCCGCACCCGAACGGCGCGGACATCTGCGAGGCCGCCTTCCTGCGCATCGCCGAGGAGATGGCGCTCGGCTCGCGATCCGTCGGGGACGCCGTCGAGCAGTTCTTCACCGAGTCGAAGACGGCCCTCGCCGGCTGAGGGGAAAGGCACCGTGACACACGCCCCCGCGATGGCGGGCCCGGCCCGGGACTCCCGGCCGCGGCCCTCCCCGGAGAAGCCCGCGCGCTCCGCCGCGCAGAAGCGGCGGGGACGCCGGGAGAACCTGGCCGGCTACCTCTTCATGTCCCCCTGGATCGCCGGGTTCCTGCTGCTGACGGCGGGACCGATGGTCGCCTCGCTCTACTTCGCGTTCACCGACTACAACCTCTTCGACGCGCCCAGGTGGATAGGCCTGGACAACTTCTCCGAGATGTTCGGCGACCCCCGCTGGCGCCACTCGGTACGGATCACCCTGTGGTACGTCGTCGTCGGTACGCCGATCAAGCTGCTCGCTGCGCTCGGCGTCGCGCTGCTGCTGGCACAGAAGCGGCGCGGGCAGGCCTTCTACCGGGCCGCCTTCTACGCGCCCTCGCTGATCGGCGCGAGTGTGTCCATCGCCATCGTGTGGAAGGCGATCTTCTCGGACGACGCGGTCGTCGACCGTACCCAGCAGTTCTTCGGGATCGGCGCCGGAGGCTGGACCGGCGACCCGGAGCTGATCATCTACAGCCTGGTGGCGCTCACCGTCTGGCAGTTCGGCGCCCCCATGGTCATCTTCCTGGCCGGCCTCAAGCAGGTGCCGCGCGAGCTGTACGAGGCGGCCGACGTCGACGGGGCGGGCAAACTGCGCCAGTTCTGGAACATCACCCTGCCGATGATTTCCCCGGTGCTCTTCTTCAACGTCCTGCTGGAGACGATCCACTCGTTCCAGATCTTCAGCTCCGCCTACATCGTCGGCGGCGGCGCCGGGGGCAACGCCTGCGGTCCCGCGGACGGCACGATGGTCTACACCTGCTACCTGTACGTCCAGGGGTTCGAGAACAGCCGCATGGGCCTGGCCTCCGCCATGGCGTGGATGCTGCTGGTCGCGGTCGCCCTGGTCACCGCGGTGCTGTTCTGGTCCCAGAAGCGCTGGGTGCACTACGAGGAGGGCGGCCGATGAGCGCGCAGGCCACGGACGTCACGCCGACCGCCGCCGCGAAGGGGGCCCTGCGGCGCCGGCTGCCGGGCTCGCTCGCCTGGCACCTCGGGTCGCTGGCGATCCTCGCGGTGATCCTCTATCCGGTGCTCTGGGTCGTCGGCGGCTCCTTCAAGGAGAGCGGTGACATCGTCGGCAGCCTGGACCTCTTTCCGGGCGACCCGATCGTCTCCAACTACACGAGCCTCGCCGACGGCATCGCGGACATCTCGATCTCCACCTTCTTCCTCAACTCGCTGTTCCTGGCCGTCGGTTCCGTGATCGGGATCGTGGTGTCCTGCTCGCTCACGGCCTACGCCTTCGCGAAGATCAGGTTCGCCGGGCGCAATCTGCTGTTCACGCTGATGATCGGCACGCTGCTGCTGCCGTACCACGTGCTGCTGATCCCGCAGTACGTGCTCTTCCGCAACCTGGACATGATCAACACGTACACCCCGCTGCTGCTGGGGAAGTACCTGGCCACCGAGGCGTTCTTCGTCTTCCTGATGGTCCAGTTCATGCGCAACCTGCCCAGGGAACTGGACGAGGCGGCCCGCCTCGACGGCTGCGGGCACTTCCGGATCTACTGGTCGATCGTGCTCCCGCTGTGCCGGCCGGCCCTGATCACCAGCGCGATCTTCACCTTCATCAACTCCTGGAACGACTTCATGGGCCCGCTGATCTACCTCAACGAGCCCGGCAAGTACACCGTCTCGCTCGGTCTGAAGATGTTCGTGGACCAGGAAGGGCTGGCGAACTACGGCGGCATGATCGCCATGTCCCTCGTCGCGCTGCTGCCCGTGCTCGCCTTCTTCCTGGCCTTCCAGCGCTATCTGATCGACGGCATGGCGACGTCCGGGCTGAAGGGCTGAGGTGAGCCGATCATGACCCAGGCGCGTGCGAAGGCCCGTACGGAGCGGGCGGGGGAGCGGGGCGAGTCGCGGTTCGCCGAGGGCTTCGCCCTCTTCGCCGAGTGCCTGCTCACCGGCGTGTGGATCGCGGTGGCGGCGCTGCCGCTGGTCACCTACCCCGCCGCGTTCGCGGCCGGCGCGCGCCACCTCGGACGCCGGCTGGCGCACGAGCGCGGCGGGCTGCGGGAGTTCGCGGCCGACTTCCGGGCCGCGGCGCGCCGCGGGTGGCTCGTCGGAGTCGGCGGGTGGGTCGCCCTGGCGGTGGTGTGGGTGGACGTGCGGGCGGTCCGGGACGGACTGCCGGGCGGCGCCTACGTGGGTGCCGTCGGGGTCATGGCCCTCATCGGCGCGGCCGTGGCGGGACTGCGCGCGGCGGCGGCCTGGCGCCCGGGTGCCTCCTGGCGGTCGCTGCTCGCGAGGGCCGCCCGGCGCACCGTGCTCGACCCCGCCGGTTCCTTCCTCCTCGTCAGCGGACTGGCGCTCGTGGTCTGCTCGGCCTGGTTCAGCGCACCGCTGGGGGTCGTCGTCCTGGGTGCGGTGGCGGCGGCTGCCGTCGCCGTGGAGGAGCGCCACCGGCGGCGTTGACGGGCCCGTTCCGACCGCGTTCCCGGCCCGTGGCCCTGCCTCTCACCATCTGTCATGCCCCTGCCAGTCATGCCCTGCCCCAAGAGCCCTGTCACAAGAAAGGAAGGCCATGTCACGCATCCCCCGCAGGTCCCTCCTCAAGGCGGCCGCCGTCGCAGGCGCCGCCGCCCAGTTCAGCTGGGCACTGGGCACGAAGAACGCGCAGGCCGCGGTGGCCGACGACAGCCCCGTCACCCTGACCTGGCTGGAGGACGGCGGCCTCGGCGCCGCACCCGGCTCCACCGTCGGCGTCCCCTGGCCCCGGGGCACCTTCCGGGCGGACCAGTCCTTCGCGGTCACGGACGCCGACGGCAAGGACGTACCCGTGCAGTCCTGGCCGCTCGCCCAGTGGCCGGACGGCTCCCTGAAGTGGACCGCGCACGCCGTCGGTTCGGGCACCGGCACGCTCACCCTGGCCGCCGGTACGCCCGCCGCACCCACCCGGAAGATCACCGTCGACCGGCGCGGCGGCACCATCGACATATCGACCGGCGTCATCACCGCACGGATCGGCACGTCGGGATCGACGCTCGTCAAGTCGGTCGTCCGCGGCTCCACCGAGATCGCCAGGAACGGCCGCCTCGTCGTGCTGCGCCGGCCCGAGATCGAGGACGACGAGCAGGGCACGGTCAGGTCCGAACGCTTCGACGGCGCGATCCACGAGGTGAAGGTGGAACAGGACGGCCCCGTCCGCGCCGTGGTCCGCGTCGACGGCGAGCACCGCAAGGGACGCCGCGGCCTGCTGCCCTTCTCCGTCCGCCTCTACTTCTACGCGGGCGCCGACTCCTTCCGCATGGTGCACACCATCACGTTCGACGGGAAGCAGGAGCCCGGGAAGGCGGACGGCGACTTCGTCCGGGGCCTCGGCGTCCGCTTCACCGTCCCCATGCGCGACGAGTCCTACGACCGCCACATCCGCCTCGGCGGCGAGGGCACCGGCCTGCTGCGCGAGGCCGTCAAGGGCATCACCGGACTGCGCCGCGACCCCGGGGCGGCCGTACAGGCGGCGCAGTTCGCCGGTGAGAAGCTGCCCGACCCCGCCACCTGGGACCAGCGCGTCACCACCCGGCTCCCGTACATCCCCGAGTGGGGCGACCACACCCTCTCCCAGCTGTCCGCCGACGGCTTCACCGTCCGCAAGCGCACCGGGAAGGGCCACGGCTGGATCGGCGCCGGCGGCGGACGGCGCGCCTCCGGCTTCGGCTACGTCGGCGGCGTGAGCGGCGGCCTCTCCTTCGGCCTGCGCGACTTCTGGGAGAAGCACCCCGCCCAGCTCGACATCCGCGACGCCCGGACCGACGCGGCCGAGGTCACCCTCTGGCTCTGGTCACCCGAGGCCCAGCCCATGGACCTGCGCTTCTACCACGACGGCATGGGCCAGGACAGCTACGCCGAACAGCTCGAAGGCCTCAACATCACCTACGAGGACTACGAACCCGGCTTCGGCACCCCGTACGGCATCGCCCGCACCAGCGAGCTGATGTTCTGGGCCAACGCCGCCACCCCGAGCGCCAAGACGCTCGCCGGACAGGTCCGGGCCGTGCGGACACCTCCGCAGCTCGCCGCCCCGCCCGCACAGTTCATCAGGTCCAGGGTCTTCGGCCCCGGCCTGTACTCCGAACCCGACCGTTCCACGCCCGCCAAGGCCAGGATCGAGGACCACCTCGACTTCCTCTTCACCTACTACAAGGACCAGGTGGAGCAGCGACGCTGGTACGGCTTCTGGGACTACGGCGACGTCATGCACTCCTACGACACCGCCCGCCACCAGTGGCGCTACGACGTGGGCGGCTACGCCTGGGACAACTCCGAACTCTCCCCGGACCTGTGGCTCTGGTACGCCTACCTGCGCTCCGGCCGGGCCGACATCTTCCGCTTCGCCGAGGCCATGACCCGGCACACCGGCGAGGTCGACGTCTACCACCTGGGCGAATGGGCCGGCCTCGGCACGCGGCACGGCGTCCAGCACTACGCCGACAGCGCCAAGCAGCAGCGCATCGCCAACACCACTTACCGCCGCTTCTACTACTTCCTCACCGCCGACGAACGCGTCGGCGACCTCATGCACGCAGGCGTCGACTCCGACGAGACCTTCCTCGCCCTCGACCCGCTGCGAAAGATCCGCACCGAGCCGTACACACCCGACCGGCACGCCCTGTCGATCGGCTTCGGCACCGACTGGAGCGGCCTGGTGTCGGCCTGGCTGACCGAGTGGGAACGCGTGGGACCCAAGTGGGAGAAGGCCCGGGACCGCGTCCTGTCCACCATGGAGACCATCGCCGCCCAGCCCAACGGCTTCGTCCAGGGCAGCGGCCTGTACGACCTGGACACCGGGAGGTTCGCCGTCGCCGACACGCCGAAGGTCGAGGTCTCCCACCTGTCGGCCGTCTTCGGACTGAACGAACTGTGCGCCGAGCTGATCGACCTCGTCGACATGCCCGCGTTCCACGAGGCGTACTACGACTACTGCCGCTACTTCAACGCCACCAAGGCCGAACAGGCGGCCCGGTACGGCAAGGACTTCGGCAGCCTCATCCTCTTCCAGGGCCACTCGCGCCTCGACGCCTACGCGGCCGTGCGGACCGGCGACGAGAAGCTCGCCACGCGCGCGTGGGCCAAGTTCTACGACTCCGACGGCTACAAGGAGTCGGCGCCCTGGACGACGGAGAAGCTGACCGGCCCCGTCGCCCTGGTGCCGGGCAGCGAGGCGAGCTGGGTGTCCACCAACGACACCGCCCTCTACGGCCTCGCCGCCATCGAGAACCTGGCGCTCATCGGCGACAGGATGCCGTAGACGGCACGTGACGCGGGCGGGGACGGGCACACTCCACAGGTGGACTGGAACCAGTACCGATTCCGCAGCCTGTGGACCCTGCCCGCGCCCGCCCCGGACGTCTACCGCGCGCTGGAACGGATCGAGGACTACCCCCGCTGGTGGCCGCAGGTGCGCGAGGTCACCCGGCTCGACGACACCAGCGGACTCCTCCGCTTCCGCTCGCTGCTCCCGTACGACCTCACCGCGACCCTGTACCAGGGCCACCGCGACCCGGCGGCCGGGGTCCTGGAGGTCGCGATGCGCGGCGACATGGAGGGGTGGGCGCGCTGGACGGTCACCCCACGCGGCCCCGGCACCCTCGCCCGCTACGACCAGGAGGTCGAGGTGCGCAAGCCGCTGCTGCGCCGGTTCGCCGTGCCGGGGCGGCCGCTGTTCCGGGCCAACCACCGGCTGATGATGCGGGCGGGGCGGCGCGGCCTCGCCGCGTACCTGGAAGCCGGCCGGCAAGCGGTTTGATGGAAGCGCGCCGGGCCCTGTATTGTTCGGTGCGTTCCCGGGCGATTAGCTCAGTGGGAGAGCGCTTCGTTCACACCGAAGAGGTCACTGGTTCGAACCCAGTATCGCCCACCCGGGAAGAGCCGGTCCGTCACCCGACGGACCGGCTTCTTCGTACGCCGCCGCGTGCGCGTCCGGGCTCACGCCGCCGCGGGCAGATCCGGCCGCAGTGGCCAGGCCGGGTCCACCGGCTCCTCGGTGCCGTTGAGCGCGAACCACGCCTGCAGTCCCCGCGCCTGCCCCGCGTGCCACACCGCCTGGAGCGTGTGCAGCTCGGCGGGGGACAGGCGCTCCAGCCGGCCCGGGAAGCGCCGCCCCACCGCCCGCACCACCTCCAGCGACGCCTGTGCGTCGGCCGCCGCGTCGTGCGCCTCCGCCAGCTCGACGCCGTAGTGCGCGCACAGGTCGGTGAGGGTGCGGCGGCCCTTGCGGTACCGGTCCAGGTGCTTGTCGAGCACCCTCGGGTCCAGCACGTGCAGCGACGTCCGCTCCAGCCAGCGGCCCAGGGACGAGGCGCGGTGGCGGCGCAACTCGCGGTCCAGCAGCGTGAGATCGAACGGCGCGTTCATCACCACCAGCGGACGCCCGGCGCGGGCCTGCTCGGCCAGCGCCTCCGCCATCTCGTACATCACCGGCGCCGGCCAGCGGCCGTGGCGCTGCAGATGCTCGTCGGTCAGCCCGTGCACCGCCGTCGCCGACTCCGGCACCGGCACGCCCGGGTTCACCAGCCACCGGGTGACGCGCGGCCGGAGCCCGGGCGCGTCCTGGACGACGAGCGCCGCCGACACTATCCGGTCGGTCTCGACGTCCACACCCGTCGTCTCCGTGTCGAAGGCGGCCAGCGGCCCCTCGAACCAGCTCGCCATAGGGCACTCAACTCCTCGTCCACACACACCGGCTGACACGCCGTCCTCTGTCCCGGTTCGGTGATACCCGGGCTGTTTGCGACGTACGCCGGAAGGACACAACAGGATTACGGGTCCTCGCAGTTCAGCGGCCCGTGACACGGACACACCAGTTCTGGAAGGCTGTTGGTCATGGCCATCGCGCAGCCCGAACGGGGCGGGCTGCTGCCGGAGCGCACCGCGCCCACCCGCGGCTCCCTCGCCACCACCGCCTGCATGGAGACCCTGCAGGTCGGCTACCTCCACGCGGTCGCCGCCGCCGCGGGCTGCTCGCTCTCGCAGCCCTTCCCGGACAACGGCATCGACTGGCACGTCAGCCACAGCGCCCCCAGGCACACGGTCGACGACGAGGTCACCATCAAGGTGCAGCTCAAGGCGACGTACCAGATCCCGCCGCAGCCGCCCGGCCGCTTCTTCTCCTTCACGCTGGACAACGACCACCTGGCGAAGCTCGCCCGCACCCCGGTCTCCGTGCACAAGATCCTGGTCGTGATGATCGTCCCCCGGTCCAGGGACCAGTGGCTGCGGGCCGGTCACGACCGGCTCGACCTCAAGCACTGCTGCTACTGGACCAACCTCGCCGGACACCCGGTCACCGGGCGGCGGCGCACCACCGTGCGGATACCGACCGCGCGGGTCTTCGACGACCGGGCGCTGTGCGAGATCATGACCCGGGTCGGTACGGGAGGGAAACCATGACGCACCGCCCGACCGGCGAACCCCTGCGCGCCGTACGGCCGCACCCCGCCGGCGACGACACCGGCTGGGACGACGGCCGCCCGCCCGAGTCCGCCGCCGTCGACCCGGCCGTCCTGACCGCGCTGCTCCACCGGCACGGCTGGCAGCGGCGCGGCGGCGCCCCCGGCCGCTACGGCCGCTGGACACCACCCGGCCCGGCGGCCGGAGCCACCAGCCTGCTGGTGCCCGTCAGCCGCGCCTTCCCCGACAGCGAGGACCTGCTGGGCGAGGCGCTGCTCGCCCTGTCCCGCAGCGCCACCCCCGCCGCCCGGGAGATCCTCGTCTCACTCGCCGTCCCCAGCGACGAGATCCGCTGGGCACGCGACGTGCCGACCGGACCCGGCGACACCGCCTCCTGGACCGCCGAGGAGCAGCTGCGCGCCGCCGCCCGCCGGATGCTGCTCGCCGGAGCGCTCGCCACGCGCGCGCGTGCGGGCTACTTCGGCGCCCGGCACCGGCGCACCGCCGCCACCGCCCTGGAGAACGTGCTGGTCGGCGCGGCCCCGGGCGGTCGCCGACTGACGGCGTTCGTGCCCGTCACCACCGGCCGCCCGCTCGCCGTAACCCTCCACCAGGCCCTCTACGCCGCGCGGGAGGCCGTCGACTACCGGCGGGCCACCGGCGGCATGGAAGCCTTCGACGCCGCCGTCGGGGCCGGCGTCAGCCACGAGCTGACCGAGGCGCTGGTCGCCCTGGTCCGTGGCACCCAGGGAGCCGGGATCGCCGTCGACTGGGCGCCCGCCGCGGGCGTCCCCGAGGGCTGCGGCGCCCTCGCCGAACCCGTCGAGTTCTCGCCCGGCGACCTGCCCGCCCTGCGCGAGGCCGCCGCCCGCTACCTGCGCGCGGAGCCCTCCGTGCCGGTGCGGATCACCGGCACCGTCGTCCGCATGCGCCGTTCCGGACCGCGCGGCACGGGCACCGTACGGCTGCGGGTGCTGGCCGGCGCCGAGGTGCCGCACGTGCGGATCACCCTGGACGAGGACGCCTACCGGATCGCGGGCCACGCCCACCTCGTCGGACTGCCGGTGCGGGTGCTCGGCAGGCTGGAGAGCCGGGGCGGCTTCCGCCGGCTCACCGGGGCCTGCGAGATCGCCCCGGTGCAGGTCGACGACGCGGAGCGGGACCGGCTGCTCAAGGCGGTCCAGGAGCACGTGGAGGTGGCGGCCTTCTTCGAGGAGACCTGCGGAGGTGACGGCGAGGGCGAGGGCGGGACCGCCGAGGACGACGACGCGGGGTGAGGGCCGCCGCCGGGAATGATTTCGCGGTGCACGGGTCCGGGTCGGTACGATCGCCCTCATGCGTGCGCTCCGGTATGGCGCCGCGGCCCCACCTTCAGTCAGGAGAGACCGGTGTCAGACGTCCGTGTGATCATCCAACGCGATTCCGAGCGGGAAGAACGCGTGGTGACGACGGGCACTACGGCCGCCGAGCTCTTCGCCGGCGAGCGCTCGATCGTCGCGGCGCGGGTGGCCGGTGAGCTCAAGGACCTCGCCTACGAGGTCGGCGACGGCGAGACCGTCGAGGGCGTCGAGATCTCCTCCGAGGACGGCCTGAACATCCTGCGGCACTCCACCGCGCACGTCATGGCGCAGGCCGTGCAGGAGCTGTTCCCCGAGGCCAAGCTGGGCATCGGCCCGCCGGTCAAGGACGGCTTCTACTACGACTTCGACGTCGAGAAGCCCTTCCACCCCGATGACCTCAAGGCCATCGAGAAGAAGATGCAGGAGATCCAGAAGCGCGGGCAGCGGTTCTCGCGCCGCGTGGTGAGCGACGACGAGGCCCGCGAGGAGCTCGCCGACGAGCCGTACAAGCTGGAGCTGATCGGCCTCAAGGGCTCCGCGTCGCACGACGACGGCGCGGACGTCGAGGTCGGCGCCGGCGAGCTGACGATCTACGACAACCTGGACGCCAAGACCGGCGAGCTGTGCTGGAAGGACCTCTGCCGAGGCCCCCACCTGCCCACCACCCGCAACATCCCGGCGTTCAAGCTGATGCGCAACGCAGCCGCCTACTGGCGCGGCAGCGAGAAGAACCCGATGCTCCAGCGCATCTACGGCACCGCCTGGCCCACCAAGGACGAGCTGAAGGCGCACCTGGAGTTCCTCGCCGAGGCCGAGAAGCGCGACCACCGCAAGCTCGGCAGCGAGCTGGACCTCTTCTCCATCCCGGAGCAGATCGGCTCCGGCCTCGCCGTCTTCCACCCCAAGGGCGGCATCATCCGCCGGGTCATGGAGGACTACTCGCGCCGCCGCCACGAGGAGGAGGGCTACGAGTTCGTCTACACCCCGCACGCGACCAAGGGGAAGCTCTTCGAGACCTCGGGCCACCTGGACTGGTACGCCGACGGCATGTACCCGCCCATGCAGCTCGACGAGGGCGTGGACTACTACCTCAAGCCCATGAACTGCCCGATGCACAACCTGATCTTCGACGCGCGCGGGCGCTCCTACCGTGAGCTGCCGCTGCGCCTGTTCGAGTTCGGCACCGTGTACCGGTACGAGAAGTCGGGTGTCGTGCACGGCCTGACCCGGGCCCGCGGCTTCACCCAGGACGACGCGCACATCTACTGCACGCGTGAGCAGATGTCGGAGGAGCTCGACAAGACGCTCACCTTCGTGCTCGGCCTGCTGCGCGACTACGGCCTGACCGACTTCTACCTGGAGCTGTCCACCAAGGACCCGGAGAAGTTCGTCGGCTCCGACGAGGCGTGGGAAGAGGCCACCGAGACGCTGCGGCAGGTCGCCGAGAAGCAGGGGCTGCCCCTGGTCCCGGACCCGGGCGGCGCCGCCTTCTACGGACCGAAGATCTCCGTGCAGACCAAGGACGCCATCGGCCGCACCTGGCAGATGTCGACCATCCAGCTCGACTTCAACCTGCCGGAGCGCTTCGACCTGGAGTACACGGCCGCGGACGGCACCAAGACCCGTCCGGTCATGATCCACCGCGCGCTGTTCGGCTCGATCGAGCGGTTCTTCGCGGTGCTCCTGGAGCACTACGCGGGCGCCTTCCCGGCGTGGCTCGCCCCGGTCCAGGCGGTCGGCATCCCGATCGGGGACGCGCACGTCGAGCACCTGGAGAAGTTCGCCGCGGCGGCCCGCAGGCAGGGCCTGCGCGTCGAGGTCGACACCTCCTCCGACCGGATGCAGAAGAAGATCCGCAACGCCCAGAAGCAGAAGGTGCCCTTCATGGTCATCGCGGGCGACGAGGACATGGCGAACGACGCGGTCTCCTTCCGCTACCGCGACGGCTCCCAGGAGAACGGCATCCCCGTCGACGAGGCCATCGCGAAGATCGCGACGGTGGTCGAGGAGCGGGTGCAGGTCTGATCGCGGGCTTGCGGGGCCCCGGGATCTCCCGGGGGCCTTTCCCTGTCGCCGTACACGACGCCATATGCTGCACGCATGACGAGTGAGCCGGAGCAGCAGCTGGGGGTGGGGACGCAGGACGCGTTCCAGCGCCTGTGGACGCCCCACCGGATGGCCTACATCCAGGGCGAGAACAAGCCGAGCGGCCCGGGCGCCGACGACGGCTGCCCCTTCTGCTCGATCCCGGCCAAATCCGACGAGGACGGGCTGGTCGTCCGCCGCGGTGAGCACGTCTACGCGGTGCTCAACCTGTACCCGTACAACGGCGGCCACCTGATGACCGTGCCGTACCGCCACGTCGCCGACTACACCGATCTGACCGACGTGGAGACCGCGGAACTCGCCGCGCTGACCAAGCAGGCGATGACGGCGCTGCGCACCGCGTCCGGCGCCCACGGCTTCAACATCGGCATGAACCAGGGCACGGTGGCCGGCGCGGGCATCGCCGCCCACCTCCACCAGCACATCGTGCCCCGCTGGGGCGGCGACACCAACTTCATGCCGGTGGTCGGCCACACGAAGGTGCTGCCGCAGCTTCTGGGCGACACCCGCAAGATGCTGGCGGAGGCCTGGCCCTCCGCCTAGGTGTATCGACCCGCCGACGGGACCTACGCGTTGTAGAGGTCGGCCTTCCCGGGCGTCGCATCCTGCACGGCCGTGCTCAGGAACGCCGACCGCGTGCCGAACTTCTCCGTGTCCACGCCGTTCTCCTCCAGCACCTTGATCGACGCCGCGTGCACCACCCGCAGCACCGGCGCCGCCGCGCGCAACGCGTCGTCGGCCATGAAGCGGTGCCGCCACGGCTGGTCCGCCCACGCGTGCCGCAGCCCGAACGGCTCCGGCAGTCCGATCGTGCCGCCGAGCCAGTTCAGCAGCGGCGGATACCAGGTGAGCGGTGCGCGCACGGCGAGGCGGACCACCTCGCCCGCGGTGACCAGCGGGAGCATCACCTTGCGCGTCTCCCACGGCTTGAACGACTTGGCGACCTCCTTGGAGGGCGCCTCGGGCTTGGCGGTGAACAGCGGGTTCACCGGACCGAGCGCATGGCCGGTGACCTCGATGCGCAGCGTCTCGTGCAGCACGGTCACCGTGATCAGCATGGTGATGACCAACTGGCCGTCCCACAGCGTCCACTGCACACCCAGGTAGTGCCGGTCACCGGCACCGAACTGCTGCTTGTTGCAGATCTCCTGGATCGCGTGCGTCTTGACCTGGTACGCCTCGACGTCCGTGCCCTCCGGACGGGACACCGCCTTCGCGTTCTCCCCGATCGGCGTGACCACCCAGTGCCGTATGGACGGCTTGGTGAAACCGCCGGTGTTCAGCGGACCGCGTTCCAGCATGCGCAGCTGGTCGTGGATGGACTTCACGACGTCCCAGCTGCGGAAGGGGTGGATCTCGCGCGCCGGGTCGGCCGGTGCCAGGTCCTCGGCGAGATGCCAGCTGCCCCAGCGCGTGCCCATGCCGAGTATGCCCTTGGGACCGGCGTAGAACACGGAGTTGGACTGCTGCTCGGCGCCGAGCTTGGCCAGGGACTGGCGCAGCTGTTCGGCAGAGGTCTCGTTCGGGTTGCTGGGGACCGCCTCGGGCACCTTGGCGCCGACGCCGCTGCCCGACAGGAGCCCGTCCCAGCGCTCGCGGAGGTCCCTCGCGGTGCCCTCGCAGATCCGCTTGGCCCAGAACCAGCCCACGACCGGCAGGACGACCGCCGCGCGGGCGTACCAGGCCCAGAAACCGGTGAAGGGCATCTTCACGAGGAACAGCACGGCCAGCACGGCGATCGCGAGCAGCACCGCGGTGCCCAGCGCACCGGCCTGCTTGTTCTCCGACTTGGCGACGGTGGTGCGGATCTGGAAGCCCAGCAGCCAGATCAGCATCCCGGGCAGGAAGAGCACCCCGCACAGCAGGATGACCATGGAGAGCCGGGCGTCGCGTGCCCTGCGGATGCCGTTGGCCGCCAGACAGTGCTCGACGACCACCTGCGGCTCCGCCCCGAAGGACTGGATGAGCGGCTTGCGGTCGCTGCCCAGCATGCGGTCGGCCACCGCGCGGGAGAAGGCCTCGCCGAGGTTGGGCCGGAAGATCGTGGCCCAGGACCGGCCCGCGTTGAGGGTCGTCTGGTGCCACTCGTTGTCGGCCTTCTTGATCTCCGCCAGCTCGCCGTCCCGGTAGGCGGCCGACGCCAGCGCGAAGGTGGCCGTCTGGCCACCGTCGTCCGTGCGCGGCACCTGCGGTCCGAAGAAGTCCGCGTAACCGCCGTCAACGGCCATTCCCGCCCCCGATCGCCACCACTGTCGCTCCTGCGGCCTTCCCGACTTCCCTGCCCCGCACACCTGTTGATCTGGTCATCAGCGTATCCGCAGCCGGCGGCACGCGTCACCGGACGCCGGAAGGCGCCCCTGCGCGCGCGGGTCGGGCCGCCGGGCGCGCCGTCGCGCGCGGGGTGGAGCGCCGCCGGCGCGGGCGTTCCCGCGCCGGCGGCCGGACGCCGCTACGACGCCGCGCGCACCTCCTCGGGCAGCCGGTCGGCGACCTGCTGCGGCATCGGTTCGTGGCGCGCGTAACGGCGGTCGAAGCGCGCGGTGCCGTGCGAGAGGGAGCGCAGGTCGACCGCGTAACGGCCGATCTCGATCTCGGGCACCTCGGCCCGGATCAGGGTCCGGCCCCCGCTCGTCTGCTCGGTGCCGAGCACCTTGCCGCGCCGCCCCGACAGGTCGCTCATCACCGCGCCCACGTAGTCGTCGCCGACCAGGACGCTCACCTCGGCCACCGGCTCCAGCAGATGGATCCTGGCCTGCGCGGCGGCCTCCCGCAGCGCCAGCGCGCCGGCCGTCTGGAAGGCGGCGTCGGAGGAGTCCACCGAGTGCGCCTTGCCGTCCAGCAGCGTGACCCGCACGTCGATCAGCGGATGGCCCGCCGCGACGCCCTTGGCGGCCTGTGCGCGCACGCCCTTCTCGACGGACGGGATGAACTGCCGGGGCACGGCGCCGCCGACCACCTTGTCCACGAACTCGACGCCCGAACCGTTCGGCAGCGGCTCCACCTCGATCTCGCAGATGGCGTACTGCCCGTGCCCGCCGGACTGCTTCACGTGCCGCCCGCGCCCGCCCGCACGGTCCCCGAACGTCTCCCGCAGGGGCACCCGGTGGGGTACGACGTCGACCTGGACGCCGTAGCGGCTGCGCAGCCGCTCCAGGGCCACGTCGGCGTGCGCCTCGCCCAGGCACCACAGGACCACCTGGTGCGTGTCCTGGTTGTGCTCCAGGCGCATCGTCGGGTCCTCGGCGACCAGCCGCGCCAGCCCCTGGGACAGCTTGTCCTCGTCGGGTTTGCTGTGCGCCTGGATGGCGAGCGGCAGCAGCGGATCGGGCATCTCCCAGGGAGCCATCAGCAGCGGGTCCTCCTTGGCCGAGAGCGTGTCCCCGGTCTCCGCGCGGCTCAGCTTGGCCACGCACGCAAGGTCGCCCGCGATCACGTGCGAGACCGGCCGCTGCTGCTTGCCGAACGGCGTCGACAGGGCGCCGATCCGCTCGTCGACGTCGTGATCCTCGTGGCCGCGGTCGGCCAGCCCGTGCCCGGAGACGTGCACCGTCTGGTCGGCGCGCAGGGTGCCGGAGAACACCCGGACCATCGAGATCCGGCCGACGTAGGGGTCGGACGAGGTCTTGACGACCTCCGCGACCAGCGACTCCCCGGGATCGCACATCCGCAGTTCGCGTCCGGCGCCCTCGGGCGTGGTCACCCGGGGTGCCGCCCGCTCCAGCGGCGTCGGAAAGCCACGGGTGACCAGGTCCAGCAGCTCGACCGTGCCCAGTCCCTGCCGGGCGCCCTCCGCCGCGGGAGCCGCGGCCAGCACCGGGAAGAAGACGCCGCGCGCGACGGCCCGCTCCAGGTCCTCGACGAGCGTCTTGACGTCGACCTGCTCACCGCCGAGATAGCGCTCCATGAGGGTCTCGTCCTCGCTCTCCGAGATGATCCCCTCGATCAGCAGGGAGCGGGCCTCGTCGATCACCGGCAGCTCCGCCTCGCCCGGCTCGGACGCCACGCGCTCGCCCGACGCGTAGTCGAACAGTTTCCGCGACAGCAGGCCGATGAGCCCGGTCACGGGCGCGTGCCCGTCGGGCGCCGGGGTTCCCCGCAGCGGCAGGTACAGCGGCAGCACCGCGTCCGGATCGTCCCCGCCGAAGGCCTCCGCGCAGATCCGCGTCATCTCCTCGAAGTCCGCGCGGGCGGCCTCCAGGTGCGTGATCACGATGGCGCGCGGCATCCCGACGGCGGCGCACTCCTCCCACACCATGCGGGTCGAGCCGTCCACCCCGTCGGAGGCCGAGACGACGAAGAGGGCCGCGTCCGCCGCGCGCAGACCGGCCCTCAGCTCACCGACGAAGTCGGCGTACCCGGGAGTGTCCAAGAGATTGATCTTGATGCCGTCCCATTCGACCGGCACCAGGGAGAGCTGTACGGAGCGCTGCTGCCGGTGCTCCATCTCGTCGTAGTCCGAGACGCAGCCGCCGTCCTCCACGCGGCCCGCCCGGTTCACCGCTCCCGCGGTCAGCGCGAGAGCCTCCACCAAAGTCGTCTTGCCCGATCCGGAGTGGCCGACCAGCACCACATTCCGTACGGATGCGGGATGGTCGGCCGCCGTTGCCCTTCCGGCGGCTCCGGGATGGGTGTGGTGTGCCTTGTCGCCCATGTCCTGCCTCCCGTGCACGGTGAGGTCCCTGGGGGCGCGGACACGCGGGACCGCGTGCACTGGCGGCTCCGGCGACGCCCGCGGTCCTTCGAGCTTTCCACTCCCTTCACGCCGCGTCCATACGAAGGACCCGATCCCATCGCCCACCGGCCGCCGGGACGCGGGGTCCGGGTGCCCGGCCCCCGCCCACGCGCGCGCGTGACTACGATGGGCCAGCCGGTGGCCAGCAGGGGCCGCGGCCACACCGACCGTCGGGAAGGCCATGCTGAACAAGTACGCGCGTGCATTCTTCACGCGTGTCCTCACACCGTTCGCCGCGTTTCTCATCCGCCGGGGCGTCAGCCCGGACACGGTCACGCTCCTCGGCACCGCCGGTGTGGTCGCCGGTGCGCTGGTCTTCTACCCCATGGGTGAGTTCTTCTGGGGCACGGTGGTGATCACGCTCTTCGTCTTCTCGGACCTCGTCGACGGCAACATGGCCCGCCAGCTCGGCCGCTCCAGCCGCTGGGGCGCGTTCCTGGACTCCACCCTGGACCGGGTCGCCGACGGCGCGATCTTCGGCGGGTTCGCCCTCTGGTACGCGGGGGCCGGCGACGACAACATCCTGTGCGCGGTGTCGATCTTCTGTCTGGCCAGCGGCCAGGTGGTGTCCTACACCAAGGCGCGCGGCGAGTCGATCGGCCTGCCGGTCGCCGTCAACGGCCTGGTCGAGCGGGCCGAGCGGCTCGTCGTCTCCCTGGTCGCGGCCGGATTCGCGGGCCTGCACAAGTTCGGTGTCCCGGGCATCCAGTACCTCCTGCCGATCGCCCTGTGGATCGTCGCCGTCGGCAGCCTCGTCACGCTCGTCCAGCGGGTTGTCACGGTCCGCCGGGAGGCCGCCGAGGCCGACGCCGCCGCGCAGGAGAGCCAGGGCACCGAGGCGGCCAAGTGAGCGCTCGCGACCGGCTGACCGACGCCCTGTACGGCGCCGGCTGGAGCACCGTGAAGAAGCTGCCCGAACCGGCCGCCGTACGGCTCGGGCGCACCGTCGCGGACCTGGCCTGGAAGCAGCGCGGCGCGGGCGTGCGGCGCCTGGAGAGCAACTACGCGCGCGTGGTGCCGGAGGCGAGCCCGGAACGCCTGGCGGCCCTCTCGCGCGCGGGCATGCGCTCGTACCTGCGCTACTGGATGGAGTCCTTCCGGCTCCCGGCGTGGAGCCGCGAACGGATCGAGACCGGCTTCACCCCCGAGGACCTGCACCACCTCACCGACGGCATGGACGCCGGAAAGGGCGTGGTCCTCGCCCTGCCGCACCTGGCCAACTGGGACCTCGCGGGCGCCTGGGTCACCACGAAACTGGGCATCCCCTTCACCACGGTCGCCGAGCGGCTCAAGCCGGAGACCCTGTACGACCGTTTCGTCGCCTACCGGGAGTCGCTCGGCATGGAGGTGCTCCCGCACAGCGGCGGCACGGCGTTCGGCACCCTGGCCAGGCGGCTGCGCGACGGCGGCCTGGTCTGCCTGGTCGCCGACCGCGACCTCTCCGCCTCCGGCGTGGAGGTCGACTTCTTCGGCGAGACGGCCCGCATGCCGGCCGGACCCGCGCTGCTCGCCCAGCAGACGGGCGCGCGGCTGCTGCCGGTGACCCTCTGGTACGACGACTCACCGATCATGCGCGGCCGGGTGCACCCGCCGGTCGCGGTCCCGGAGTCAGGCACCCGGGCCGAGAAGACGTCTGTCATGACACAGGCGCTGGCCGACGCCTTCGCCACGGGGATCGCCGACCACCCGGAGGACTGGCACATGCTCCAGCGCTTGTGGCTGAAGGACCTCGACCCCGCCAAGGCACCCGCGGCGGCCGACGGACAGGGCGCCTCGTGAGGATCGGCATCGTCTGCCCGTACTCCTGGGACGTGCCCGGCGGCGTCCAGTTCCACATCCGGGACCTCGCCGAGTACTTCGTCCGCCTGGGCCACGAGGTGTCCGTCCTCGCCCCCGCGGACGACGACACGCCCCTGCCCCCGTACGTCGTCTCCGCCGGGCGCGCGGTGCCGGTGCCGTACAACGGCTCGGTGGCCCGGCTGAACTTCGGCTTCCTCTCGGCCGCCCGGGTGCGGCGCTGGCTGCACGACGGCGCCTTCGACGTCATCCACATCCACGAACCGACCTCGCCCTCGCTGGGCCTGCTCACCTGCTGGGCGGCGCAGGGCCCGATCGTGGCCACCTTCCACACGTCCAACCCGCGCTCCCGCGCGATGATCGCCGCGTACTCGATCCTCCAGGCCGCCCTGGAGAAGATCAGTGCCCGGATCGCGGTGAGCGAGTACGCCCGCCGCACCCTCGTCGAGCACCTCGGCGGGGACGCGGTCGTCATCCCCAACGGCGTCGACGTCGACTTCTTCGCCGGCGCCGAGCCCAAGTCCGAGTGGCAGGGGGAGACGATCGGCTTCATGGGGCGCATCGACGAACCCCGCAAGGGGCTGCCGGTGCTGATGCGGGCCCTGCCGAAGATCCTCGCCGCCCGTCCGCAGGCCCGGCTGCTCGTCGCCGGGCGCGGCGACGAGGAGGAGGCCGTGGAGAGCCTGCCGAAGGCACTGCGCCCCCGGGTGGAGTTCCTCGGCATGGTCAGCGACGAGGACAAGGCCCGCTTCCTGCGCAGCGTCGACCTGTACGTGGCGCCCAACACCGGCGGCGAGAGCTTCGGCATCATCCTCGTCGAGGCCATGTCGGCCGGTGCCCCCGTCCTCGCCTCCGACCTGGACGCCTTCGCCCAGGTCCTCGACCGGGGCGCGGCGGGCGAGCTGTTCCCCAACGAGGACGCCGACGCGCTGGCCGACGCCGCGGTGCGGCTGCTCGCCGACCCGGAGCGCCGCGCCGCGCTGCGGGAGCGGGGCAGCGCCCACGTACGGCGCTTCGACTGGTCGACGGTCGGCGCGGACATCCTCTCCGTCTACGAGACGGTGACGGCGGGCGCCGCGGCCGTGGCGGCCGACGACCGGGCGACCGGGCTCAGGGCACGCTTCGGGCTGGCCCGGGACTGACCGGCCGGCCCCACCGATAGGGTTGCGGCCCGTGACCGCAACCCTGATCTGGATCCTGGTCGTCCTCGTCGCCGTCGGCCTGTATCTCAGCTGGACGGCGGGACGGCTCGACCGGCTGCACGCCCGGATCGACGCCGCCCGCGCCGCCCTTGACGCGCAGCTGCTGCGCAGAGCCTCCGTCGCCCAGGAACTCGCCACCTCGGGCGTGCTCGACCCGGCCGCCTCCATGGTGCTGTACGAGGCCACGCACGCCGCCCGGCAGGCCGAGGAGGAGCTGCGGGAGGTGGCGGAGAGCGAGCTGAGCCAGGCCCTGCGGGCCGTCTTCGCCGATCCGCCGCAGGTCGACGCGTTGCGCGAGGCACCCGGGGGGGAGGAGGCGGCCCACGAACTGGCCGAGGCCGTACGGCGGGTCCCGATGGCGCGGCGCTTCCACAACGACGCGGTGGGCGCGGCACGCCGGCTGCGTGAGCACCGCAAGGTCCGCTGGTTCCGCCTCGCGGGCCACGCCCCCTTCCCGCTCGCCTTCGAGATGGACGACGAGCCGCCGGCTGCCCTGGTGGACCGGGCCGCCTGAGCGGCGCCACTTCCCCGCGTGCGCCGCCGCCCGCGCCAAAACGATCCACCGGCTGCCCATTGGCCCTTGCTGTGGCCTGGTCCCCTCGCGTTTCCTCGTTGCTGCACAAACCCCCTTCCCCTCAGCGAGGTACCCGTGTCCAGCACGCTCTCCGAAAACCAGGCCCCCGAGACCGGCACCGCGCGCGTGAAGCGCGGCATGGCCGAGCAGCTCAAGGGCGGCGTGATCATGGACGTCGTCACGCCGGAGCAGGCGAAGATCGCCGAGGACGCGGGGGCCGTCGCGGTCATGGCCCTGGAGCGGGTCCCGGCCGACATCCGCAAGGACGGCGGCGTGGCCCGGATGTCCGACCCGGACATGATCGAGGGCATCATCGGCGCGGTCTCCATCCCCGTGATGGCGAAGTCCCGCATCGGTCACTTCGTCGAGGCCCAGGTCCTGCAGTCCCTCGGCGTCGACTACATCGACGAGTCCGAGGTCCTCACCCCGGCCGACGAGGTCAACCACAGCGACAAGTTCGCCTTCACCACCCCGTTCGTCTGCGGTGCCACCAACCTCGGCGAGGCCCTGCGCCGGATCGCCGAGGGCGCCGCGATGATCCGCTCCAAGGGCGAGGCCGGCACCGGCAACGTCGTCGAGGCCGTCCGCCACCTGCGGCAGATCAAGAACGAGATCGCCCGCCTGCGCGGCTACGACAACAACGAGCTGTACGCCGCCGCCAAGGACCTGCGCGCCCCCTACGAGCTGGTCAAGGAGGTCTCCGAGCTGGGCCGCCTCCCCGTGGTGCTCTTCTCCGCGGGCGGCGTCGCCACCCCGGCCGACGCCGCGCTGATGCGCCAGCTCGGCGCCGAGGGCGTCTTCGTCGGCTCCGGCATCTTCAAGTCCGGCGACCCGGCCAAGCGCGCCGCCGCCATCGTGAAGGCGACCACCTTCTACGACGACCCGAAGATCATCGCGGACGCGTCCCGCAACCTCGGCGAGGCCATGGTCGGCATCAACTGCGACACCCTCCCCGAGACCGAGCGCTACGCCAACCGCGGCTGGTAAGGCACCCGATCACATGAACGACACCCCCGTCATCGGCGTCCTGGCCCTCCAGGGCGACGTACGGGAGCACCTCGTGGCCCTGGCCGCGGCCGACGCCGTGGCCAGGCCGGTCAGGCGCCCCGAGGAGCTCGCCGAGGTGGACGGCCTGGTCATCCCGGGCGGCGAGTCCACCACCATCTCGAAGCTGGCCGTCCTCTTCGGAGTGATGGAGCCCCTCCGCGCGCGCGTGCGGGACGGCCTGCCCGTCTACGGCACCTGCGCCGGCATGATCATGCTGGCCGACAAGATCCTCGACCCGCGCTCCGGGCAGGAGACGGTCGGCGGCATCGACATGATCGTGCGCCGCAACGCCTTCGGCCGCCAGAACGAGTCCTTCGAGGCGGCCGTCGGCCTCAAGGGCGTCCCGGGCGACCCCGTGGAGGGCGTCTTCATCCGCGCCCCCTGGGTGGAGTCCGTCGGCGCCACGGCCGAGGTGCTCGCCGAGCACGAGGGCCACATCGTCGCCGTCCGCCAGGGCAACGCGCTGGCGACGTCCTTCCACCCGGAGCTGACCGGCGACCACCGTGTGCACCGCCTCTTCGCCGACATGGTGCGCGCGAATCGGGAGGCGGAGTCCTTGTAGGATTCCCCGGGTACCTCCCAGGCTCCTCAAGCGCTGGGGGAGTTCGTGCAAAGACGGGTTACGCGAAGGAGACAGGCAGATGTCCGGCCACTCTAAATGGGCTACGACGAAGCACAAGAAGGCCGTGATCGACGCCAAGCGCGGCAAGCTCTTCGCGAAGCTGATCAAGAACATCGAGGTCGCGGCCCGCATGGGCGGCGTCGACATCGAGGGCAACCCGACCCTGTACGACGCCATCCAGAAGGCGAAGAAGCAGTCGGTGCCCAACAAGAACATCGACTCCGCGGTCAAGCGCGGCGGCGGCCTGGAGGCCGGCGGCGCCGACTACGAGACGATCATGTACGAGGGCTACGGGCCGAACGGCGTCGCGGTGCTCATCGAGTGCCTCACCGACAACCGCAACCGCGCCGCCTCCGACGTCCGCGTCGCGATGACCCGCAACGGCGGCTCGATGGCCGACCCTGGCTCCGTGTCGTACCTGTTCAACCGCAAGGGCGTCGTGATCGTCCCCAAGGGCGAGCTGAGCGAGGACGACGTCCTGGGTGCCGTCCTGGACGCGGGCGCCGAGGAGGTCAACGACCTCGGCGAGTCCTTCGAGGTGCTCAGCGAGGCCACCGACCTGGTCGCGGTCCGCACCGCCCTCCAGGACGCCGGCATCGACTACGAGTCCGCCGACGCCAACTTCGTCCCCACCATGCAGGTGGAGCTGGACGAGGACGGCGCCCGGAAGATCTTCCGGCTGATCGACGCCCTGGAGGACAGCGACGACGTGCAGAACGTCTTCGCCAACTTCGACGTGAGCGACGAGGTCATGGAGAAGGTCGACGCGTAACGCGCCCCAGCTCAGCGGGCCGGCGGGGACACACCCCGTCGGCCCGTCGCTTTGTCGGTGGCACCCGATAGCCTGCACAAACAGGTGATCGAGGAGAGGGGGGCGGGCATGCGCGTTCTGGGGGTGGACCCGGGGCTGACCCGCTGCGGGGTCGGTGTCGTGGAGGGCGTCGCGGGCCGGCCGCTCACCATGATCGGCGTCGGCGTCGTCCGGACCCGCGCGGACGACGACCTCGGCCACCGGCTGGTCGCCGTCGAGCAGGGCATCGAGCAGTGGCTGGACGAGCACCGGCCGGACCGCGTCGCCGTGGAGCGCGTCTTCAGCCAGCACAACGTGCGCACCGTCATGGGCACCGCCCAGGCCAGCGCCGTCGCGATCCTCTGCGCCTCCCGCCGTGGCATCCCCGTCGCCCTGCACACCCCCAGCGAGGTGAAGGCCGCCGTCACCGGCAGCGGCCGGGCGGACAAGGCGCAGGTCGGCGCCATGGTCACCCGGCTGCTGCGGCTCTCCGCGCCCCCGAAGCCCGCCGACGCCGCGGACGCCCTCGCGCTCGCCATCTGCCACATCTGGCGCGCCCCCGCGCAGAACCGGCTCCAGCAGGCCGTCGCTCTGCACACCTCCCGGGGCCCGGCCGGCCCCCGGAGCCCGCACACCCCTCACCCGTCGAAAGGCACCACGGCATGATCGCCTTCGTCAGCGGCACCGTCGCCGCCCTCGCCCCCGACGCCGCGGTGGTGGAGGTCGGCGGCGTCGGCATGGCCGTCCAGTGCACGCCGAACACCCTGTCCACCCTCCGCCTCGGCAAGCCCGCCAGACTCGCCACCTCCCTCGTCGTCCGCGAGGACTCGCTCACGCTGTACGGCTTCGCCGACGACGACGAGCGCCAGGTCTTCGAGCTGCTCCAGACGGCCAGCGGCGTCGGCCCCCGCCTGGCCCAGGCGATGCTCGCCGTGCACAGCCCCGACGCCCTGCGCAGAGCCGTCTCCACCGGCGACGAGAAGGCGCTCACCGCCGTCCCCGGCATCGGCAAGAAGGGCGCGCAGAAGCTGCTCCTGGAGCTGAGGGACCGCCTCGGCGAGCCCATCGGCGCACCCGCCGTCGGAGCCCCCGTCAGCACCGGCTGGCGCGACCAGCTGCACGCCGCCCTGATCGGCCTCGGGTACGCGACCCGCGAGGCCGACGAGGCCGTGTCCGCCGTGGCCCCCCAGGCCGAGGCCGCCGGGGGCACGCCCCAGGTGGGGCACCTGCTGAAGGCGGCCCTGCAGACCCTGAACCGCGCCCGCTGAACCGCCACCACCGACCCCCGAGGCACACCACATGAACTGGGACGACACGACCGACCCGTCCGACGCCCCCGAAGGACTCGTCGGCTCCGCCGAGGAGCGGCTGGTGGGCTCCGTCGCCGACGGCGAGGACCAGGCGGTGGAGGCCGCCCTGCGCCCCAAGGACCTGGGCGAGTTCATCGGCCAGGAGAAGGTCCGCGAACAGCTCGACCTCGTGCTGCGGGCCGCACGCGCGCGCGGAGCCACCGCGGACCACGTGCTCCTCTCCGGCGCCCCCGGCCTCGGCAAGACCACCCTCTCGATGATCATCGCGGCCGAGATGGGCGCCCCCATCCGCATCACCTCCGGCCCCGCCATCCAGCACGCCGGCGACCTCGCCGCGATCCTCTCCTCGCTCCAGGAGGGTGAGGTCCTCTTCCTCGACGAGATCCACCGCATGTCGCGGCCCGCCGAGGAGATGCTCTACATGGCGATGGAGGACTTCCGCGTCGACGTGATCGTCGGCAAGGGCCCCGGCGCCACCGCCATCCCCCTGGAGCTGCCCCCCTTCACCCTGGTCGGCGCCACCACACGCGCGGGGCTGCTGCCGCCGCCGCTGCGCGACCGCTTCGGCTTCACCGCCCACATGGAGTTCTACGGACCGGGCGAACTGGAACGGGTGATCCACCGCTCGGCCGGCCTGCTCGACGTGGAGATCGACCCCGCGGGCGCCGCCGAGATCGCCGGCCGCTCCCGCGGCACCCCCCGCATCGCCAACCGCCTGCTGCGCCGGGTGCGCGACTACGCGCAGGTCAAGGCCGACGGCCTGATCACCCGCGAGATCGCTTCGGCCGCCCTGGCGGTCTACGAGGTCGACGAGCGGGGCCTGGACAGGCTCGACCGCGGCGTTCTGGAGGCCCTGCTCAAGCTGTTCGGCGGCGGTCCGGTGGGCCTGTCCACGCTCGCCGTCGCCGTGGGGGAGGAGCGTGAGACAGTGGAAGAGGTCGCCGAACCCTTTCTCGTGAGGGAAGGGCTCCTCGCCCGCACCCCACGGGGGCGGGTAGCGACGCCGGCGGCCTGGGCGCACCTCGGGCTCACCCCGCCCGGTGCGCAGACCACCGGAAACGGACAACAGGACTTGTTCGGGACGTGACATCCCCGTCACGACGAGGACATTCGCCCGAGCAGGAACCCCAGTGCCATGCTGAGCGTTGTTCCATGCGCGCGGACTCGCTTAGACTCCGCCGATGCCGCCCTTGTCGGCGGCGTACACACCCCCAACCATCAGGCCGCTCACCATCGCGGTCGTGTGAAGGAAGTACCGACCCGTGAGTCTCGTGACCCTCCTCCCGTTCATCGTGCTCATCGGGGCCATGTTCCTGATGACCCGGTCGGCGAAGAAGAAGCAGCAGCAGGCCGCCGACATGCGGAACCAGATGCAGCCCGGTTCCGGTGTCCGCACCATCGGGGGCATGTACGCCACGGTCAAGGAGGTCAACGACGACACGGTCCTCCTCGACGCCGGTCCGGGCGTCGACCTGCTCTTCGCCAAGAACAGCATCGGTGCCGTCCTGACCGACGACGAGTACAACCGCATCGTCCACGGCATCGAGCACGACCTGAAGTCGGACGCCGACGTCGTCCCGGACGACGCCTCCTCCCTCACCGAGTCCGACGCCGCCTCCGACGACCAGCCCGTCGACCTCGGCAAGAAGGACGCGGCCGACGAGCCGGCCGGCGAGCCGACGGCCGACGCCGCGCCCGCCGAGGCGAAGGCCGACGAGCAGGCGAAGAAGTCCGACGGCGGTTCCGAGGCGAAGTAAGCCGTGCCCCGGGGTGCGCGGGGACGTCCAGGACGTCCCCGCGCACCCCGTGTGACGCGTGGCTCGCACGGATCCGGACACCATGTGATGGCCGCGGGTGACGCCTCCCCGGCGCGCAGCGGCCCGAGAGGGAGTACGCAAAGGTGGTAGCACCTAAAAAGGGAAAGAATGCGAGCGCTCCGAGTAGGCCCGGGCGCTCGCTGGCCCTGATTCTGATCGCCATCGTGGCGCTCACCGGAGGCATGTTCGCCTCCGGACACACGACTCCGCGTCTCGGCATCGACCTGGCCGGCGGCACCAGCATCACACTCCGGGCGGTCCCGGAAGCGGGCCAGGAGTCCGCGATCAACAAGACCAACATGGACACCGCGGTCGACATCATGGAGCGCCGTGTCAATGGTCTGGGTGTCTCCGAGTCCGAGGTCCAGACCCAGGGCGACCGGAACATCATCGTCAACATCCCCAAGGGCACGAACTCCGAGGAAGCCCGCCAGCAGGTCGGTACCACCGCCAAGCTGTACTTCCGTCCGGTCGTAGCCACCGAGCTCTCCGGGGCGAACGCGACCGGCAGCCCGTCCCCGAGCGCCACCGGCAACCCCTCGGACAAGGCGAGCGACAAGGCCACGGACAAGGCCACGGACGGGCAGGACAAGGCGACCGACGAGGGCGGCGCGAGCTCCACGCCGTCCGACTCCGCCTCCGCGAGCGCCACCGGCCAGGGCCGTGCCGCCTCCGACGCCCTGAAGGCCGACCCGAGCCCGTCCGCCAAGACCTCCGACGGCGCCTCCCCGTCCCCGAGCGGCAGCGCCGCCGGCGACGACGCCAAGCTCCAGCAGCAGTACGCGGCGCTGGACTGCACCGACGCGGCCGCCCGCGCCAAGGCCGGCGAGGGCTCCAAGCCGGGCGACTCGACGGTGGCCTGCGGTCAGAACGCGCAGGGCCAGTGGCAGAAGTACGTTCTCGGCCCCGCCTCGGTCGACGGCACGGACATCGACGAGTCCGAGGCCGTCCTCAACACCCAGACCGGCGCCGGCTGGACCGTGACCATGAAGTTCACGGACAAGGGCGGCAACAAGTTCGCCGACATCACCGGCAAGCTGGCGAAGAACCAGTCCCCGCAGAACCAGTTCGCCATCGTCCTGGACAACGAGGTCGTCTCCGACCCGTACGTCAGCCAGGCGCTCACCGGCGGCAGCGCGGAGATCTCCGGCAACTTCGACCAGGAGGAGGCCCAGGGCCTCGCCAACATGCTGTCCTACGGTGCCCTGCCGCTGACCTTCAAGGAGGACAGCGTCACCACCGTCACCGCCGCGCTCGGCGGTGAGCAGCTCAAGGCGGGTCTGATCGCGGGCGCCATCGGCCTCGCGCTGGTCGTCCTCTACCTGCTGGTCTACTACCGCGGCCTCTCCTTCATCGCCGTCGCCTCGCTGCTGGTCTCCGCGGGTCTGACGTACGTGATCATGTCGCTGCTCGGCCCGACCATCGGCTTCGCGCTGAACCTTCCGGCCGTCTGCGGAGCCATCGTCGCCATCGGCATCACGGCGGACTCGTTCATCGTCTACTTCGAACGCGTCCGCGACGAGATCCGGGAGGGCCGCACGCTGCGTCCCGCCGTCGAGCGGGCCTGGCCGCGCGCCCGGCGCACCATCCTGGTCTCCGACTTCGTGTCGTTCCTTGCCGCCGCGGTGCTCTTCATCGTCACCGTCGGCAAGGTGCAGGGCTTCGCGTTCACGCTGGGTCTGACCACCCTCCTCGACGTGGTGGTGGTGTTCCTCTTCACCAAGCCGCTGCTGACGCTGATGGCCCGCCGCGACTTCTTCGCGAGCGGTCACAAGTGGTCCGGCCTCGACCCGAAGAGCCTGGGCGCCAAGCCGCCGCTGCGCCGCACCCGCCGTCCGTCCCGTCCCGCCGCCGGCCCCGTCGACCCGAAGGAGGCGTGAGATGGGAAAGCTCGGCAACCTCGGCGCCCGACTGCACCATGGCGAGGTCGGCTACGACTTCGTCAAGAACCGCAAGCTCTGGTACGGCATCTCGATCCTCATCACCATCACGGCCATCGTCGGCCTGGCGGTGCGCGGCCTGCACATGGGCATCGAGTTCCAGGGCGGCGCGGTCTTCACGACCCCGAAGAACATGAGCGCCTCGGTCTCCCAGGCGGAGACCTACGCGGAGGACGCCTCCGGGCACGACGCGATCGTCCAGAAGCTGGGCGACGGCAGCCTCCGCATCCAGATCGCGGGTACCGACACCGGGGCGTCGGACCAGATCAAGCAGCAGCTCTCCAAGGACCTGGACGTCCCCGCCGAGAAGATCAACGCCGACCTGGTCGGCCCCAGCTGGGGTGACCAGATCGCGAACAAGGCCTGGCAGGGTCTCGGGATCTTCATGGTCCTGGTGGTGATCTATCTGGCGATCGCGTTCGAGTGGCGCATGGCCCTCGCCGCGTTCGTCGCACTGATCCACGACATCACCATCACGGTCGGGATCTACGCCCTCGTCGGCTTCGAGGTCACCCCGGGCACGGTGATCGGTCTGCTGACCATTCTCGGTTACTCGCTCTACGACACCGTCGTCGTCTTCGACAGTCTCAAGGAGCAGACGAGAGACATCACCAAGCAGACCCGCTGGACCTACGGCGAGATCGCCAACCGCTCGATCAACAGCACCCTGGTCCGCTCCATCAACACCACGGTGGTCGCGCTGCTGCCGGTGGGCGGGCTGCTGTTCATCGGCGGTGGTGTCCTCGGCGCCGGCATGCTCAACGACATCTCGCTGTCGCTGTTCGTCGGTCTCGCCGCGGGCGCCTACTCGTCGATCTTCATCGCCACGCCGCTCGTCGCCGACCTCAAGGAGGCCGAGCCGCAGATGAAGGCCCTCAAGAAGCGGGTCCTGGCCAAGCGCGCCCAGGCCGCGGCCAAGGGCGAGCCGGAGCAGTCCGCGGACGACGGGGAGTCCTACGCGGACGAGGAGCCCGACGACGCGGCCGCCGCGGTCGTGGGCCCCCGCAACCAGCCCGCCTCCCGCGGCCGGGGCCGCGGCCGTCCCTCGGGGAAGCGGCGATGACCGGCACGACCGACATCACGGAGCTGCTGCTCAGCCGCATCCGGGACGTGGCCGACTACCCGGAGCCGGGTGTGGTGTTCAAGGACATCACCCCGCTCCTGGCCGACCCCGCGGCCTTCACGGTCCTGACCGACACCCTCGCCGAGGTCGCCGGGGAGACCGGCGCCACCAAGGTCGTCGGCCTGGAGGCCCGCGGCTTCATCCTGGGGGCCCCGGTGGCCCTGCGGGCGGGCCTCGGCTTCATCCCCGTACGCAAGGCGGGCAAGCTCCCCGGAGCCACCCTCGGCCAGGCGTACGACCTGGAGTACGGCTCCGCCGAGATCGAGGTGCACGCCGAGGACCTGGATGCGGGCGACCGCGTGCTGGTCGTCGACGACGTCCTCGCCACCGGCGGCACCGCCGAGGCGTCCCTGCAGCTGATCCGCCGGGCCGGCGCCCAGGTCGCCGGCCTCGCCGTCCTGATGGAGCTGGGTTTCCTCGGCGGCCGGGCCCGCCTGGAGCCGGCCCTGGCGGGGGCGCCGCTGAAGGCGCTGCTCACCGTCTGACCGCGCACACCGCGCACCTGAGGCGGGCCCGGAGGAATCCGGCGCCCGCCTCAGGCGTTTCCCGAGTTGACGGCCCTCACATCGGCCTGAAGGCGATCCCCGGGGGCAGGATCGCTACCATGGGATCTCCGGAGCCTGACCGGGGGACCCGGATCGCGCACGAGGAGTCCTCTTGCCAGACGAGGCCCAGCCACTGACCGCCGCAAAGCCCGAGTCCGCCTCGGCGTCCGCGGCGAAGCCCGCGCCCAGCGCGCCCCAGGCGAAGAACGACACGCGTGGGCCGATCAGGCACGCCTCGTCCGGGCCGGTCGACAAGCCCGCCGAGCAGCAGCCGCATCCCAAGCCGCTGCCGCCCGAGCGTCCGCAGAACGCGCCGGTGGTCCGCGCCCCCGCGGGCCAGCCCGCCCGCTCCGGCTCCTCCAACCGCGTCCGCGCCCGCCTGGCCCGGCTCGGTGTGCAGCGGGCCAACCCGTACAACCCGGTCCTGGAGCCCCTGCTGCGGATAGTGCGCGGCAACGACCCCAAGATCGAGACGGCCACCCTGCGCCAGATCGAGCGCGCCTACCAGGTCGCCGAACGCTGGCACCGGGGGCAGAAGCGCAAGAGCGGCGACCCGTACATCACGCACCCGCTCGCCGTCACCACCATCCTCGCCGAGCTGGGCATGGACCCGGCCACGCTGATGGCCGGGCTGCTGCACGACACCGTCGAGGACACCGAGTACGGCCTGGAGGACCTGCGCCGCGATTTCGGCGACGTGGTCACCCTGCTCGTCGACGGCGTCACCAAGCTGGACAAGGTCAAGTTCGGCGAGGCCGCGCAGGCCGAGACCGTGCGCAAGATGGTCGTCGCCATGGCCAAGGACCCGCGCGTCCTGGTCATCAAGCTCGCCGACCGCCTGCACAACATGCGCACCATGCGCTACCTCAAGCGCGAGAAGCAGGAGAAGAAGGCGCGCGAGACCCTGGAGATCTACGCGCCGCTCGCCCACCGGCTGGGCATGAACACCATCAAGTGGGAGCTCGAGGACCTCGCCTTCGCGATCCTCTACCCCAAGATGTACGACGAAATCGTCCGCCTGGTCGCCGAGCGCGCCCCCAAGCGCGACGAGTACCTCGCCGTCGTCACCGACGAGGTCCAGCAGGACCTGCGCGCGGCCCGCATCAAGGCGACCGTCACCGGCCGCCCCAAGCACTACTACAGCGTCTACCAGAAGATGATCGTCCGCGGCCGTGACTTCGCGGAGATCTACGACCTGGTGGGCATCCGCGTCCTGGTGGACACCGTCCGCGACTGCTACGCGGCGCTGGGCACGGTCCACGCCCGCTGGAACCCGGTTCCGGGGCGGTTCAAGGACTACATCGCGATGCCCAAGTTCAACATGTACCAGTCGCTGCACACGACGGTCATCGGACCCGGCGGCAAGCCCGTCGAGCTGCAGATCCGCACCTTCGACATGCACCGCCGCGCGGAGTACGGCATCGCCGCGCACTGGAAGTACAAGCAGGAGGCCGTCGCGGGCGCCTCCAAGGTGCGCAGCGACGCGCCCAAGTCGTCCGGCAAGGGCAAGGACGACCACCTCAACGACATGGCGTGGCTGCGCCAGCTGCTCGACTGGCAGAAGGAGACCGAGGACCCGGGCGAGTTCCTGGAGTCCCTGCGCTTCGACCTCTCCCGCAACGAGGTCTTCGTCTTCACCCCCAAGGGCGACGTCATAGCGCTCCCGGCGAGCGCCACCCCCGTCGACTTCGCCTACGCCGTCCACACCGAGGTCGGCCACCGCACCATAGGGGCACGGGTCAACGGCCGGCTCGTCCCGCTGGAGTCCACCCTGGACAACGGCGACCTGGTGGAGGTCTTCACCTCCAAGGCGGCCGGCGCGGGGCCCTCCCGGGACTGGCTCGGCTTCGTGAAGTCGCCGCGCGCCCGCAACAAGATCCGCGCCTGGTTCTCCAAGGAGCGCCGCGACGAGGCGATCGAGCAGGGCAAGGACGCCATCGTCCGCGCCATGCGCAAGCAGAACCTGCCGATTCAGCGCATCCTGACCGGCGACTCCCTGGTCACCCTCGCCCACGAGATGCGCTACTCGGACATCTCCGCGCTGTACGCGGCGATCGGCGAGGGCCACGTCTCCGCGCAGAACATCGTGCAGAAGCTCGTCCAGGCGCTCGGGGGCGAGGAAGCCGCGACCGAGGAGATCGACGAGTCGATCCCGCCGGCCCACGGTCGCGGCCGCAAACGCCGGACCAGCGCCGACCCGGGCGTCGTCGTCAAGGGCGTCGAGGACGTGTGGGTCAAGCTGGCCCGCTGCTGTACGCCCGTACCCGGCGACCCCATCATCGGCTTCGTCACCCGGGGCAGCGGCGTCTCGGTGCACCGCAGCGACTGTGTGAACGTGGACTCGCTCTCCCGGGAGCCCGAGCGCATCCTCGAGGTCGAGTGGGCGCCCACCCAGTCCTCCGTCTTCCTGGTCGCCATCCAGGTGGAGGCCCTGGACCGCTCCCGGCTGCTGTCGGACGTCACCCGCGTGCTGTCCGACCAGCACGTCAACATCCTCTCCGCGGCCGTCCAGACCTCCCGCGACCGGGTGGCCACCTCCCGCTTCACCTTCGAGATGGGCGACCCCAAGCACCTCGGGCACGTCCTGAAGGCCGTACGCGGCGTGGAGGGCGTCTACGACGTGTACAGGGTGACGTCGGCGCGCAGGCCGTCCTAGCGGGCCGCACGGGCCCGTACGACACAGACGAGAGGGGCTCCCGTACGCACCGTACGGGAGCCCCTCTCGTCTGCGCGGGTGTCAGCCGCCGAACTCGTGCAGGCCCTTCAGCGCCTGGTCCAGCAGCGCCTGCCGGCCCTCCAGCTCGCGTTCCAGCTTGTCGGCCTTGGCGTTGTTGCCCTGGGCACGCGCCTGGTCGATCTGGGAGCGCAGCTTGTCGACGGCGGCCTGCAGCTGTCCGGTCAGCCCCTCGGCACGCGCGCGTGCCTCCGGGTTGGTCCGGCGCCACTCGGTCTCCTCGGCGTCCTGGAGCGCCCGCTCGACCGCGTGCATCCGCCCCTCGACCTTCGGGCGGGCGTCGCGCGGCACGTGGCCGATGGCCTCCCAGCGCTCGTTGACCGACCGGAACGCGGCCCGGGCCGACTTCAGGTCCTTGACCGGGACGAGCTTCTCGGCCTCCTCGACCAGCTCCTCCTTGAGCTTCAGGTTCTCCGCCTGCTCGGCGTCCCGCTCGGCGAAGACCGAGCCGCGGGCGGCGAAGAACACGTCCTGGGCGCCGCGGAAGCGGTTCCACAGGTCGTCCTCGTGCTCGCGCTGCGCACGGCCGGCGGCCTTCCACTCGGACATGAGGTCGCGGTAGCGCGCGGCCGTCGGCCCCCAGTCCGTGGAGTTCGACAGCGCCTCGGCCTCGGAGACCAGCCGTTCCTTGGTCTGCCGGGCCTCCTCGCGCTGCGCGTCGAGCTGCGCGAAGTGCTGCTTGCGGCGCTTGGAGAACGCCGAGCGCGCGTGCGAGAAGCGGTGCCACAGCTCGTCGTCGGACTTGCGGTCCAGGCGCGGCAGGCCCTTCCAGGTGTCCACCAGGGCGCGCAGCCGTTCACCGGCCACCCGCCACTGGTCGGAGCGCGCCAGCTCCTCCGCCTCGGCGACCAGCGCCTCCTTGGCGCCGCGCGCCTCGTCGGACTGCTTGGCCCGCTGGGCCTTGCGCTCCTCGCGCCGTGTCTCCACGAGGCCGACGAGCTTGTCCAGCCGGGCCCGCAGCGCGTCCAGGTCGCCGACCGCGTGGTGCGCGTCCACCTGCTCGCGCAGGTGGTCGACGGCGGTCTGGGCGTCCTTCGCCGACAGGTCGGTGGTCTTCACCCGCTTTTCGAGGAGGCCGATCTCGACAACCAGGCCTTCGTACTTGCGTTCGAAATAGGCCAGCGCCTCCTCGGGGGAGCCCGCCTGCCAGGATCCGACGACCTGCTCGCCGTCGGCCGTACGCACGTACACGGTGCCCGTCTCGTCGACGCGGCCCCACGGGTCGCTGCTCACAGCGCCTCCTCCACATGATGCCGACGGAGGGATTCGCTTCCCCCGGGCATCGTCCACAGTTTCGTCACGGCCAAGATAGGCGACCGGCGGGTGGCCTGTCCGCATCCCGCGCGACCGAACTTTCGCTGATGAGGGTCAGGATTTCGAGACGGTGGCCTTGTCGATCACGACCGTCGCGTTGGGCGCCCCGTCACCCGCGCCGGTGCTCTCGCCGGCCGCCGCGATCTTCTTGAGCACGGTCATGCCGTCCTCGGAGATCGTGCCGAACGGCGTGTAGCTGGGCGGCAGCGGACTGTCCTGGTACACGAGGAAGAACTGGCTGCCGCCGGAGTTCGGCTGCCCGGTGTTCGCCATCGCGATCGTGCCCGCCGGATACGTGTTCTTCTTCAGGCTCTCGTCCTTCAGGTTCTCGTCCGGGATGTTGTAGCCCGGGCCACCGTTGCCCTGACCGGTCGGGTCGCCGCACTGGAGCACGAAGATCCCGTTGGTGGTGAGCCGGTGGCACGGTGTGTGGTCGAAGAACCCCTTTTCCGCGAGGAAGTTGAACGAGTTGACGGTGTGCGGCGCCGCCGACGTCTTCAGGTCGATCCCTATGTCACCGCAGGTCGTCGACAGCTTCATCGCGTACTTCGCCGACTTGTCGATGGTCATCGCAGGTTCCTTCTTCCAGGTCTGCGTCTTGACCTTGCCCTCGGCGGGCTTGTCGCACGGGTCCTCGGCCTTCTTGCTCGCCGAAGGGCTCGGCGTGACCTCCGCGTTGGCGTTCGTCTTGTCGTCGTCGTCCTTGAGGACCACTCCGGTCGTGTACAGCGCGACGCTGCCGATCACAATCACGCCGAGCACCGACGCGATCGCCGCGTTGCGGGTGCGCGCCTTGCGCCGCGCGGAGGTACGTCGCTGCTGCTGCCGCAAGAACTTCTCCCGGGCGAGCTGACGCCGCCGCTGCTCCTGGCTGACCACCGGTTTCTCTCCTCATGCGTCTTCGTGTGCCGACCGGTACGCGTGGGTGCGATGAGCCGACCGTGGGCGTGTAGCCCCGTACCGTATATGGGTTCGCTGGGGAAACGGCACCGCCGGTAGGCTCTGACCATGGGCGCGGCCCGTTCGCAAGCCCACCCGTACCGACACAAACGAAGGACGATCGTGCTCATTGCCGGGTTCCCCGCCGGGGCCTGGGGGACGAACTGTTATGTCGTCGCCCCCGCCGCCGGTGAGGAGTGCGTGATCATCGACCCGGGCCATCAGGCGGCCCCCGGAGTCGAGGAAGCGATCAGGAAGCATCGGCTCAAGCCCGTGGCCGTCGTCCTCACCCACGGCCACATCGACCACGTCGCCTCGGTCGTCCCGGTGTGCGGCGCGCACGACGTGCCCGCCTGGATCCACCCCGAGGACCGGTACATGATGAGCGACCCCGAGAAGGGCATCGGCCGCACCATCGGCATGCCGCTCATGGGCGAGCTGACGGTCGGGGAGCCGGACGACGTCAAGGAGCTGACCGACGGCGCCAAGCTGGAACTGGCGGGCCTGGAACTGACCGTCGCGCACGCGCCGGGCCATACGAAGGGGTCGGTGACCTTCGGCCTGCCCGAGTCGGCGGACATCCCGCCGGTCATGTTCTCGGGAGACCTGCTGTTCGCCGGCTCCATCGGACGCACCGACTTCCCCGGTGGCTCCATGGACGACATGCTCGAGTCACTGGCCCGCGTGGTCCTGCCGCTCGACGACGCCACCGTGGTGCTGCCCGGCCACAAGGAATACACGACCATCGGCCAGGAGCGCGCCACCAACCCGTATCTGCGGCAGGTGGCGGCCGGCCACAGCGCGCCCGGCGCGCCCCGACGAGGAATGTGACGAGAGACCTCCCGTGAGCACCTTCAAGGCCCCCAAGGGCACGTACGACCTGCTGCCCCCCGACTCCGCGAAGTTCCTCGCGGTCCGCGAGGCGATCGCGGCCCCGCTGCGCAACTCCGGCTACGGCTACATCGAGACGCCCGGGTTCGAGAACGTCGAGCTGTTCGCGCGCGGTGTCGGCGAGTCCACCGACATCGTGACCAAGGAGATGTACGTCTTCGAGACCAAGGGCGGCGACCGGCTCGCCCTGCGCCCGGAGACGACCGCCCCCGTGCTGCGCGCGGTCCTGGAGGCCAACCTGCACAAGGCGGGCAACCTCCCGGTCAAGGTCTGGTACTCGGGCTCGCAGTACCGCTACGAGCGCCCCCAGAAGGGCCGTTACCGCCACTTCTCCCAGGTCGGCGCCGAGGCGATCGGTGCCGAGGACCCGGCACTGGATGCCGAGCTGATCATCCTGGCCGACCAGTCGTACCGCGCGCTGGGCCTGCGGAACTTCCGCATCCTGCTCAACAGCCTGGGCGACCAGGAGTGCCGCCCCGTCTACCGGGCCGCGCTCCAGGACTTCCTGCGCGGCCTCGACCTGGACGAGGACACCCTGCGCCGGGCCGAGATCAACCCGCTGCGCGTGCTGGACGACAAGCGCCCGGACGTGCAGAAGCAGCTCACCGACGCCCCCCTGCTGCGCGACTACCTGTGCGACGCCTGCAAGGCGTACCACGAGGAGGTGCGCGACCTGATCACGGCGGCGGGCGTCGTCTTCGAGGACGACCCGAAGCTGGTGCGCGGCCTGGACTACTACACGCGCACCACGTTCGAGTTCGTCCACGACGGCCTCGGCTCCCAGTCCGCGGTGGGCGGCGGCGGACGGTACGACGGACTCTCCGAGATGATCGGCGGCCCGTCCCTGCCGTCCGTGGGCTGGGCCCTCGGTGTCGACCGCACCGTCCTCGCCCTGGAGGCGGAGGGCATCGAACTGGACATTCCGTCCGCCACCTCCGTCTACGCGGTGCCGCTCGGCGAGGAGGCCCGCCGGATCCTCTTCGCCAAGGTCACCGAGCTGCGCAAGAACGGCGTGGCCGCCGACTTCTCCTACGGCGGCAAGGGCCTCAAGGCCGCGATGAAGGCGGCCAACCGCTCGGGCGCCCGCTACGCCCTGGTCCTCGGCGAGCGCGACCTGGCCGACGGCGTCGTCCAGCTCAAGGACATGGAGTCCGGCGAGCAGACCGCGATCGGCGTCAACGAGATCGTGGCCGAGCTGGAGTCCAGGCTCGGCTAGCGCGCCGGTACGTCCCGGTCCCCTCCAGGGGCGCGCGTGTTCGTCCACGCGTGCCCCAGGCGAACGGGTGTTGGCCGGAACGGGCCGCTCCGGGGTGATCGCCGGACCGCTCATATGTTCATCGAACGGTGCCCCTACAGGGTGGTGCGGCACAATGGCCCTGCCCGAAGCAGGTCCGACTCACCAGTGACGGAATCGGCGTGATGAGCAAGACGACAGTGAAGGACGTCTCCACCGTGGCGGAGCCCGCGCCGGAACCCGCATCCGGAACACCGCGCACCGAGGGCGGCAGCCGCGCCTTCGCGCTGCTGCTGGTGATCACCGGCGCGGCCGGACTGCTCGCCGCGTGGGTCATCACGCTCGACAAGTTCAAGCTGCTCGAGGCCAAGGTCGCCGGGACGACCTTCACCCCCGGGTGCAGCCTCAACCCCGTCGTCTCCTGCGGCAGCGTCATGGAGAGCGACCAGGCGGCCGTCTTCGGGTTCCCCAACCCGATGCTGGGCCTGGTGACCTACGGCATCGTCGTCGCCGTCGGCATGAGCCTGCTCGCCCGCGCCCGCTTCCCGCGCTGGTACTGGCTCACCTTCAACGCCGGCACGCTCTTCGGCGTGGGCTTCTGCACCTGGCTGCAGTTCCAGTCCCTGTACCGGATCAACGCGCTGTGCCTGTGGTGCTGCCTCGCCTGGGTCGCCACGATCGTGATGTTCTGGTACGTGACGTCCTTCAACGTCCGCAAGGGCTTCCTGCCCGCGCCGAGCTGGCTGCGCGGCTTCTTCGGCGAGTTCACCTGGGTCCTCCCGGTGCTGCACGTCGGCATCATCGGCATGATGATCCTGACGCGCTGGTGGGACTTCTGGACCAGCTGACCTGCCCCGGCGCGTTGTCAGTGCCGTGATTTAGGGTTCAGAGCGTGGAGCCCGACCTGTTCACCGCCGCAGCAGAAGAACGCCAGGAGAAGGACCCGACCGGCAGCCCCCTCGCCGTGCGGATGCGCCCGCGCACCCTCGACGAGGTCGTCGGCCAGCAGCACCTGCTCAAGCCCGGATCCCCCTTGCGCCGCCTGGTCGGCGAGGGCGGCTCCGGCCCCGCCGGTCCCTCCTCCGTCATCCTGTGGGGCCCGCCGGGCACCGGCAAGACCACCCTGGCGTACGTCGTCTCCAAGGCCACCAACAAGCGCTTCGTGGAGCTGTCCGCGATCACCGCGGGCGTCAAGGAGGTCCGCGCGGTCATCGACGGCGCCCGCCGCGCGGTCGGCGGGTACGGCAAGGAGACCGTCCTCTTCCTCGACGAGATCCACCGCTTCAGCAAGGCCCAGCAGGACTCCCTGCTCCCGGCCGTCGAGAACCGCTGGGTCACCCTGATCGCCGCCACCACCGAGAACCCGTACTTCTCGGTGATCTCCCCGCTGCTCTCCCGCTCCCTGCTGCTCACCCTGGAGCCCCTCACCGACGACGACGTGCGGGGCCTGATCCGCCGCGCCCTGACCGACGAGCGCGGCCTGGGGGAGGCGGTGGGGCTGCCCGAGGACACCGAGGAGCACCTCCTGCGCATCGCGGGCGGCGACGCCCGCCGGGCCCTGACCGCCCTGGAGGCCGCCGCCGGGGCCG
This sequence comes from Streptomyces sp. WAC 04229, assembly GCF_003947455.1. Taxonomy (GTDB): domain Bacteria; phylum Actinomycetota; class Actinomycetes; order Streptomycetales; family Streptomycetaceae; genus Streptomyces. Next base: position 53,988 of record NZ_QHJH01000019.1, read on the forward strand.
CGCTCGACAAGGGCGAGTCCGAGGTCTCCCTGACCACCCTGGAGGAGACGGTCGACCGGGCCGCGGTGAAGTACGACCGCGACGGCGACCAGCACTACGACGTCGCCAGCGCCCTGATCAAGTCCATCCGCGGCTCCGACGTGGACGCCGCGCTGCACTACCTGGCCCGGATGATCGAGGCCGGCGAGGACCCCCGCTTCATCGCCCGGCGCCTGATGATCTCCGCCAGCGAGGACATCGGCCTGGCCGACCCGAACGCACTGCCGGTCGCCGTCGCCGCCGCTCAGGCCGTCGCCATGATCGGCTTCCCGGAGGCCGCCCTCACCCTGAGCCACGCCACCATCGCCCTGGCCCTCGCCCCCAAGTCCAACGCCGCGACCACCGCCATCGGCGCCGCCCTGGACGACGTACGCAAGGGGCACGCCGGACCCGTCCCCGCCCACCTGCGGGACAGCCACTACAAGGGCGCGGGCAAGCTCGGCCACGGGCAGGGGTACGTGTATCCGCACGACCTGCCGGAGGGCATCGCCGCCCAGCAGTACGCCCCGGACGAGCTGAAGGACCGGACCTACTACGAGCCCACCCGGCACGGCGCCGAGGCCCGCTACGCGGACGCCGTGGAGTGGACCCGCGGGCACCTCGGTCGCAAGCGGTCCTGAGCAGCCTGTAGAATCACCCGAAGCGCTGAGTCCCGTGCCGTCAGAACGGGACAACCAGCCGGAACCCTTCTGGGTTCCAGGAGCGTCGCGCACCGTCGATAGGTGTCGCGGGCAGCCCACCACCACCCGGAGTCCCGGGACCGGCCGGTGGGCCACTCGCGTGCTGCACGTATGTGCCCAGACCAGGGAGCGGCTGCCCGGCAGGTCCCGCGAGGGACCGGACGGGTTTCCCCGGCTGCGGATTGCGACCTCCCTCAACCCTGACAAGCCGGAAACCAGGAAAGAGACACAGACAGTGGCGAACCAGTCCCGCCCCAAGGTCAAGAAGTCGCGTGCGCTCGGCATCGCGCTGACCCCGAAGGCCGTCAAGTACTTCGAGGCCCGCCCCTACCCGCCGGGTGAGCACGGCCGCGGCCGCAAGCAGAACTCGGACTACAAGGTCCGTCTGCTGGAGAAGCAGCGTCTGCGCGCGCAGTACGACCTCAGCGAGCGCCAGCTCGTCCGCGCCTACGAGCGTGCCTCCAAGACCAACATGAAGACCGGCGAGGCCCTGGTCATCGAGCTCGAGCGCCGTCTCGACGCGCTGGTCCTGCGTTCGGGCATCGCCCGCACGATCTACCAGGCCCGCCAGATGGTCGTCCACGGCCACATCCAGGTCAACGGCCAGAAGGTCGACAAGCCGTCCTTCCGCGTCCGCCCGGACGACGTCGTGCAGGTGCGCGACCGCTCCAAGGAGAAGACGCTCTTCACCATCGCCCGCGAGGGTGGCTTCGCCCCCGACGGCGAGACCCCGCGCTACCTCCAGGTGAACCTCAAGGCCCTGGCGTTCCGCCTGGACCGCGAGCCGAACCGCAAGGAGATCCCGGTGATCTGCGACGAGCAGCTCGTCGTCGAGTACTACGCCCGCTGATCCCAGCCCCGGCGCAGTACCACCAGCGGTACCTCAGCCCGCCGTCTCCCCACCCCTGCGGGTGGGCGGGGCGGCGGGCTTCGCCGTCCGCGCGGCCCGCCGCCCCGTCCCGCGCGGCGCCGGCAGCGAGGCCCGCACCCCGGGCCTGCGCAGCGCCCGCGACACCGCCTCCGGGCGGCCGAGCAGCGCCCCGTGCCCCACGCACTCCTCGTACCGCTCGTCGCCCAACTGCTCCCGGGCGGCCGCCTCGCACAGCTCGTGCGGCGCGTTGTAGTGCGCCGAGCCGAACAACCGCAGTCCCACCGAAGGCCACATCCGGCCCGCGGCGCCCTGGAGCACCGCGGCCTCCGCCGGGTCGCCCTCCGCCACCGTGACCAGCGCCAGCAGCTCCACCGCCAGCACCGAGCCCAGCTGGTCCCGGAAGCCATGGGCGCCGCTCAGGCAGTCCGCCAGCAGCTCACGGGCGCGCACCGGGTCGCCCTCGCTCCAGGCCGCGTACGCCAGCACGTACAGGGCGTAGTTGCGGGCCCAGCGCTCGCCGTGGTCCTCGCACACCCGGCGTACGTCCTCGCACAGGCGCACCGCGTCGGGCAGATCGCCCTGGAACGCCCGGGTCATCGCCAGCTCCACCTGGCCCATCAGCACGTTGCTGTTGAGTTCGCCGATCTCCTGGTAGCGCTCCAGCGCCGAGCGCAACAGCCGCTCCGCGCGCGGCATGTCGTCCGTCACCAGCGCCAGACAGCCGGTGCGGTGCTCCGCGTACGCCACCGCCGTGGGGTTCGCCGACCGCTCCGCCTCCTCGCGGCACTCCTGGAGCGCCGCCAGCGCGGGGACCGTGTCGCCCTGGAGGATCGCCACGTAGGCGAGCACCCACAGCGCCTTCAGCCGGGACTGCTCGCCCGCCGTGGGCTCCGCGTCCAGCCGCACCGCCTGCTCCAGCCAGCGCCGGCCCTCCGACAGCCGCCCGCAGCCCACCCAGTGGAACCACAGGGCGCCGGCCAGATACTGGCCCAGGTGCGCCGCGTCCGGCTCGGTCAGGCAGTGCTCCAGGGCGCTGCGCAGATTCGGCAGCTCCGCGTCCACCCGCGCGGCGACCTCGCCCTGGCGCGGCGAGAACCACTCCAGCTCGCACCAGGTCGCCAGGCCCACGTACCAGTCCCGGTGCCGCCGCCGCAGCCGGGCCGCGTCGCCCATCGCCTCCAGCCAGTCGGCGCCGTACGCGCGGACCGTGTCGAGCATCCGGTAGCGCACCCCCGCCGGGGTCTCCTCGCGGGCCAGCACGGACTGCGCGAGCAGCGCCGAGAGCACGTCGAGGACGTCCCCGGCCGGCAGCCCGTCGCCGCTGCACACGTACTCGGCGGCCTCCAGGTCGAACGGCCCGGTGAACACCGACAGCCGCGCCCACAGCAGGCGCTCCTGGGGCGTGCACAGCTCATGGCTCCAGCCGATCGCCGTGCGCAGCGTCCGATGCCGGGGGAGCGCGCTGCGGTCGCCGCCGGTCAGCAGCCGGAAGCGGTCGTCCAGCCGTTGCAGCACCTGCCGCGGCGACAGCGCGCCGAGCCGCCCCGCCGCCAGCTCGATCGCCAGCGGGATCCCGTCCAGGCGCCGGCACAGCTCGCGCATCTCGCCCCGGTCCCCGTGGTCACCGCCCTCCGGCCGGCGCGGCACGTTCCGCTGCCTGGCCCGGACCGTCAGCAGCTCCAGCGCCTCCTCGGGGCCCAGCGGCGCCAGCGGAACCAGCAGCTCCCCGGCCACGCCCAGCGGCCGGCGCCCCACCGCCAGCACCCGCAGCCCCGGGGCGCGGCCCAGCAGGTCGGTCACCAGCGCGGCACAGGCGTCGACCAGGTGCTCGACCCCGTCCAGGAGCAGCAGCAGGTCCCGCTCGGCGAGGTAGGTGAACAGGGTCTCGCGCGGCAGCCGGGTCGTGTGGTCCGTCAGGCCCAGCGCCTCCACGACCGCGTAGTCGACGAACTCCGCGTCCCGCACCGGTGCCAGCTCCACCCGCCACACCCCGTCCCGGGGTGCGCGCCCGGCGCCCGCCCGCGCGGCGAGCCGTGACTTGCCGACACCGCCGGCGCCGGTGACGGTCACCAGCCGCCCGGCGTCCAGCGCCCGGCCCAGCTGCGCCAGCTCCCTCCCTCTCCCCACGAAACTGTCGAGTTCCAGCGGGAGGTTGCCGTGCGGGACGCCGTCGCGCCGATGGTCTCGCATAAGACACGGAGCGTACTGAACCGTATTCACTCCGTACAATCGCTTCACGCAACTCGACCGGATCGCGCCGCGCGCGAACGGAATCGGGTACGGAGCGCCGCGCGCGGCGCGATAGGCTCGGTGCACGACTTTCCCGATGTTCAGGCACGTCTTCAAGGGAGCGGGTGCACACAGTGTCCGGTGGCGAGGTGGCCGGGATCCTGGTGGCGGTCTTCTGGGCGATCCTGGTCTCCTTCCTCGCCGTCGCGCTGGCGAGGCTGGCCCAGACGCTCAGGGCGACCACCAAGCTGGTGGCGGACGTGACCGACCAGGCCGTCCCGCTGCTGTCCGACGCCTCGTCGGCGGTGCGCTCCGCGCAGACCCAGATCGACCGGGTCGACGCGATCGCCTCCGACGTCCAGGAGGTCACGTCGAACGCCTCCGCGCTGTCCACCACCGTGGCCTCCACCTTCGGCGGCCCGCTGGTCAAGGTCGCGGCGTTCGGATACGGCGTGCGCCGGGCACTCGGCGGTCGCAAGGACGACCTGCCCGCCGGGCCGGCCAGGGAACGGCGTACCGTGATCGTGGGCCGTACGATTCCGGCCGCGCGGCGGACGAAGCGGAAGAAGGACTGATCCAGCGATGTTCCGCCGTACCTTCTGGTTCGGCACCGGCATGGCCGCCGGTGTCTGGGCCACCACCAAGGTCAACCGGAAGCTCAAGCAGCTGACCCCCGACAGCCTCGCCGCGACCGCGGCCAACAAGGCGCTCGACGCGGGCACCCGGCTCAAGGACCGCGCGGTCGGCTTCGCCCTCGACGTCCGCGACAACATGGCCCAGCGGGAGGCCGAACTGGACGACGCGCTCGGGCTGAACGCCCCCGTCGACCGCGAACTCCCCGCACCCCGGCGCCGCAACGCCATCGAGAACAACCCGACGTACGTCGACAGGACGACGTACTCGTACAACCGGAATGAGGACCACTGATGGAGTCGGCCGAGATTCGTCGCCGCTGGTTGAGCTTCTTCGAGGAGCGCGGTCACACCGTCGTCCCTTCGGCGTCGCTCATCGCGGACGACCCGACTCTGCTGCTGGTCCCGGCCGGCATGGTGCCGTTCAAGCCCTACTTCCTGGGTGAGGTCAAGCCGCCCTTCGACCGCGCCACGAGCGTGCAGAAGTGCGTGCGCACGCCCGACATCGAAGAGGTCGGCAAGACCACGCGCCACGGCACGTTCTTCCAGATGTGCGGCAACTTCTCCTTCGGCGACTACTTCAAGGAAGGCGCCATCAAGTACGCCTGGGAGCTGCTCACCAGCCCCCAGGACAAGGGCGGTTACGGCCTCGACCCCGAGCGCCTGTGGATCACCGTCTACAAGGACGACGACGAGGCCGAGCGCATCTGGCACGACGTCGTGGGCGTGCCCGCCGAGCGCATCCAGCGCCTCGGCAAGAAGGACAACTACTGGTCCATGGGCGTCCCCGGCCCCTGCGGCCCCTGCTCCGAGATCAACTACGACCGCGGCCCCGAGTTCGGCGTCGAGGGCGGCCCCGCCGTCAACGACGAGCGGTACGTGGAGATCTGGAACCTCGTCTTCATGCAGTACGAGCGGGGCGAGGGGATCGGCAAGGAGGAGTTCGAGATCCTCGGCGAGCTGCCGAGCAAGAACATCGACACGGGCCTCGGCCTGGAGCGCCTCGCCATGATTCTGCAGGGCGTGCAGAACATGTACGAGATCGACACCTCCATGGCGGTCATCAACAAGGCCACCGAACTGACCGGCGTGGCCTACGGTGACGCCCACGCCTCGGACGTCTCGCTGCGCGTGGTCACCGACCACATGCGCACCTCCGTGATGCTCATCGGCGACGGCGTCACCCCCGGCAACGAGGGCCGCGGCTACGTGCTGCGCCGCATCATGCGCCGTGCCATCCGCAACATGCGGCTGCTCGGCGCCACCGGCCCGGTCGTCAAGGACCTGATCGACGTCGTGATCGGCATGATGGGGCAGCAGTACCCCGAGCTGATCACCGACCGGGAGCGGATCGAGAAGGTCGCGCTCGCCGAGGAGAACGCCTTCCTCAAGACGCTGAAGGCCGGCACCAACATCCTCGACACCGCCGTCAGCGACACCAAGGCCGGCGGCGGCACGGTACTCGCCGGCGACAAGGCCTTCCTGCTCCACGACACCTGGGGCTTCCCGATCGACCTCACCCTGGAGATGGCCGCCGAGCAGGGCCTCTCCGTGGACGAGGACGGCTTCCGCCGCCTGATGAAGGAGCAGCGGGAGCGCGCCAAGGCCGACGCCCAGGCCAAGAAGACCGGGCACGCCGGCGCCGGCGCCTACCGCGCGATCGCCGACCAGGCCGGTGCCACCGACTTCGTCGGCTACAGCCACACCGAGAGCGAGTCCACGATCGTCGGCATCCTCGTCGACGGCGCCTCCTCCCCGGCCGCCACCGAGGGCGACGAGGTCGAGATCGTGCTGGACCGCACCCCGTTCTACGCCGAGGGCGGCGGCCAGATCGGCGACACCGGCCGGATCCGCGTCGACACCGGCGCCGTGATCGAGGTCCGGGACTGCCAGAAGCCGGTCCCGGGCGTGTACGTCCACAAGGGCGTCGTCCAGGTCGGCGAGGTCACCGTCGGTGCCAAGGCCCACGCCTCCATCGACGACCGGCGCCGCCACGCGATCGCCCGCGCCCACTCGGCCACCCACCTCACGCACCAGGCCCTGCGCGACGCCCTCGGCCCGACGGCCGCCCAGGCCGGTTCCGAGAACCAGCCCGGCCGCTTCCGCTTCGACTTCGGCTCGCCCTCCGCCGTGCCGACGGCCGTGATGACCGACGTCGAGCAGAAGATCAACGAGGTGCTGGCGCGCGATCTCGACGTGCAGGCCGAGGTCATGGGCATCGACGAGGCCAAGAAGCAGGGCGCCATCGCCGAGTTCGGCGAGAAGTACGGCGAGCGGGTGCGGGTCGTCACCATCGGCGACTTCTCCAAGGAGCTGTGCGGCGGCACCCACGTGCACAACACCGCCCAGCTCGGCCTGGTCAAGCTGCTCGGCGAGTCGTCCATCGGCTCGGGGGTGCGCCGCATCGAGGCCCTGGTCGGCGTGGACGCCTACAACTTCCTCGCCCGTGAGCACACGGTCGTCGCCCAGCTCCAGGAGCTGATCAAGGGCCGTCCGGAGGAACTGCCGGAGAAGGTCTCCGCGATGCTCGGCAAGCTCAAGGACGCCGAGAAGGAGATCGAGAAGTTCCGCGCGGAGAAGGTCCTCCAGGCCGCCGCCGGGCTCGCCGAGTCCGCCAAGGACGTGCGCGGCGTGGCCCTGGTGACCGGGCAGGTCCCGGACGGCACCACCGCCGACGACCTGCGCAAGCTGGTCCTCGACGTGCGCGGCCGCATCCAGGGCGGCCGGGCCGCGGTCGTGGCCCTGTTCACGACGGTCAACGGCAAGCCGCTGACGGTCATCGCCACCAACGACGCCGCCCGCGAGCGCGGCCTCAAGGCGGGCGACCTGGTGCGCACCGCCGCCAAGACCCTCGGCGGCGGCGGTGGCGGCAAGCCGGACGTCGCCCAGGGCGGCGGCCAGAACCCGGCCGCCATCGGCGACGCCGTGGACGCCGTGGAGCGCCTCGTGGCGGACACCGCCAAGTGAGCGGTCCGGAGCACCCTCAGGCGGGGGAACAGGCGGAGGGCCCGGCGATGCGCCGCGGCCGCCGCCTGGCCGTCGACGTCGGGGACGCCCGGATCGGGGTCGCCTCCTGCGACCCCGACGGGATCCTCGCCACACCGGTGGAGACCGTCCCCGGACGCGACGTGCCCGCCGCGCACCGCAGACTCAGGCTGCTGGTGGAGGAGTACGAGCCCATCGAGGTCGTCGTCGGGCTCCCGCGCTCCCTCAAGGGGGGCGAGGGCCCGGCCGCGGCCAAGGTGCGGCGCTTCGCACAGGAGCTGGCCCGGGGCATCGTGCCGGTGCCGGTCAGGCTCGTCGACGAGCGCATGACCACGGTGACCGCCACCCAGGGGCTGCGCGCCTCGGGCGTGAAGTCCAAGAAGGGCCGCTCCGTCATCGACCAGGCCGCCGCTGTGATCATCCTCCAGCAGGCGCTGGAATCCGAACGGGTGTCAGGCAGGCCACCCGGCGAGGGCGTCGAAGTGGTCATCTGATCGCGATACGGTAACGTTCCGCGCGATGCGGAGGCATTCGAACAGCCACCGCACAGCAAGAGGCGGAACGGAAGCAGGCCCTCCTTCACGGGCCCCGCCCCCCGTCCCCTCGCGGCTCTAGGGGATCGATGACTGACTATGGCCGGGGCCCAGGCTCCGAACCGTGGCATCCGGAGGACCCGTTGTACGGGGACGGCGGATGGGGAGGACAGCAGGCCCACGCGGGCGGGCAGTCCCCCTACGGCGGCCAGCCACAGTATCCGGAGCAGCAGCACGCCCAGCAGCAGTACGGCGACTGGGGCGACGGCGGCCAGTCCGCGTACGGCAACCAGCCCCAGTACGACGAGTACGGGCGGCAGCACCCCGAGTCGCAGTACGACCAGTACGACCAGCAGCAGTACCAGCAGCAGTACGGCCAGCAGTACGCCCCCCAGGCGCACCCCCAGCAGGGGTACGACAACGGCAACTGGGACACCGGCGCGCATCCCCACGCGCAGTACCCGGGCGACCCGTCGGACCCCTACGGCCGGCAGCCCGCCGGCTACCCGGCCGAACAGCCCGACTTCTACGGCACGCCGGAGGCGTACCCGCCGCCGGAGCCGCCCGGCCGCCGGCGCACCGAGCCCGAGCCGCAGCGCACCGACTGGGACCCCGGACCCGACGAGGGCGAACACGCGTTCTTCGCTGGCCGGGACGCCGACGGCGACGACGACCCGGCGGACGACGGCCGCGACGACCGCAGGGGCCGTGGCGGCAAGCCGAAGAAACGTCGCAGCGGATGTGCCTGCCTGGTGGTCTGCCTGGTGCTGGGCGGCGGTGTGGCGGGCGTCGGGTATTTCGGCTACCAGTTCTACCAGGACCGTTTCGGCGCCGCCCCGAACTTCGCGGGCGACGGCAACGGCGAGGAAGTCACCGTCACCATCCCCAAGGGCGCCGGCGGCTCCACCATCGGTCAGGAGCTGAAACGGCAGGGCGTGGTGAAGAGCGTCGACGCCTTCATCGCCGCCCAGCAGAGCAATCCTCGCGGCAAGAGCATCCAGGACGGCGTGTACACGCTGCAGAAGGAGATGTCCGCAGAGAGCGCGGTCGAACTCCTGCTCAGCCCCGGCAGCCGCAGCAACCTGATCATCGCCGAGGGCAGGCGCAACGTCGACGTCTACAAGCTGATCGACAAGCGCCTCGGAGTGAAGGAAGGCACCACCGCCAAGGTCGCCAAGACCGAGTCGGACAGCCTGGGTCTGCCCGACTGGGCGCTGAACCACAAGAACGTCAAGGACCCCCTGGAGGGCTTCCTCTACCCGTCCAGCTACTCGGCGGGCAAGGGCCAGAAGCCCGAGGACGTGCTGAAGCAGATGGTGTCCCGGGCCAACGAGCAGTACCAGCGGATCGGCCTGGAGGAGAAGGCGGAGGGCCTGGGCCTCGAGGGCCCGTGGGAGCTGCTCACGGTCGCGAGCCTCTTGCAGGCGGAGGGCAAGACCCACGACGACTTCCGCAAGATGTCCGAGGTCATCTACAACCGGCTCAAGCCCACCAACACCGAGACGAACCAGAAGCTCCAGTTCGACTCGTCCTTCAACTACCTCAAGGGCCAGAGCAACATCAACATCAGCGAGTCCGAGATCAACAGCAACACGGACCCGTACAACACCTACACCAACAAGGGCCTGCCGCCCGGACCCATCGGCAACCCCGGCGAAGAGGCCCTGCAGGCCGCCCTGAACCCCACGAACGACGGCTGGATCTACTTCGTGGCCACGGACGGCGTGGCCAAGACCGAGTTCGCCAAGACGCACGACGAGTTCTTGAAGCTGAAGGAAAAATTCGATGCCAGCTCCGGCAACTGACCGTCGCCGGGCCGCCGTTCTCGGCTCCCCGATCGCCCACTCGCTTTCGCCGGTACTGCACCGCGCCGCCTACGCGGAGCTGGGGCTGGCGGACTGGACGTACGAGAGCTTCGACGTCGACGAGGCGGCGCTGCCCGGCTTCCTCGCGGAGCTGGGGCCCGAGTGGGCGGGGCTGTCGCTGACGATGCCGCTCAAGCGGGCGGTGATCCCGCTGCTCGACGGCATCAGCGAGACGGCGGCCTCCGTGGACGCGGTCAACACCGTCGTCCTCACCGGCGACGGCCGCAGGACAGGCGACAACACCGACATCCCCGGCATGGTCGCCGCCCTGCGCGAGCACGGCATCGAGAAGGTCGAGACCGCGGCGGTCCTGGGGGCCGGCGCCACCGCGTCCTCCGCGCTCGCCGCACTGGCCCGGATCTGCACCGGCGAGATCACCGTCTACGTCCGCAGCGCGGCCCGCGCCGCCGAGATGCGCGGCTGGGCGGAACGCCTCGACGTCGGTGTGCGCGTCGCGGACTGGGCGGACGCCGAGGAGGCGCTGCGCGCCCCGCTGGTCGTGGCCACCACCCCGGCCGGCACCACCGACGCCCTCGCCGCGGCGGTCCCGGAGATGCCGGCCACCCTCTTCGACGTGCTCTACCACCCCTGGCCCACCGCCCTGGCCGCCCGCTGGTCGCTGTCCGGCGGCGCCGTCGTCAGCGGCCTCGACCTGCTCGTCCACCAGGCGGTCCTCCAGGTGGAGCGGATGACCGGCCGCGCCCCCGCCCCCCTCGCCGCCATGCGAAAAGCGGGAGAACGCGCGCTCGCGGACCGTTAGGATCCGTCCGGTTCCGCAGGGGGCGGAACGGGAGGGGAAGAACGAACCATGGACACCGGTGTGCCGCTGGCCTCCGTCAAGACCCAGATCTTCGACGCCGTACTGGGCTTCCTGCCCGACTGGGTGCAGATCACGGTGCTCGCGCTGATCGTGCTCGCCGTCGTCGCGAGCTGGGTGGTCAAGCTCAAGCGCAGGATCGACCGGCGCCGCGCGCCGAGCCCCGGGCACCCCGTCACCGCGCCGGAACCGTACGCCCAGGGCAGCGGCGCCGACCATCTGGGGCCGTACGCCCCGCCGCAGCGGCGGGAGAGCGGCGCCGACTTCCTCGGCTCCTACGCCCCGGCGCGGGGGCAGGGGGACGGCCCCGCCTGACCGGACCCCGTCCGGTCCATGGACCGGCGGGCGGTCCGGACCGCCGGACGTGGGAGGATCGAAGGTGGCGGACCGGGGCCGCGCACCCGGTCGAGCCGTCGCCGTACGCGGAGAAGGCGCGTACGCAGGCATACCGGGGCGCGAGCACTGAGGAGCACCGTTGAGCAGGTTGCGCTGGCTGACCGCGGGGGAGTCCCACGGTCCCGCACTCGTCGCGACGCTGGAGGGACTGCCCGCGGGCGTGCCGATCACCACGGACATGGTCGCGGACCATCTGGCGAGGCGCCGGCTCGGCTATGGACGCGGTGCCCGGATGAAGTTCGAGCGCGACGAGGTCACCTTCCTCGGCGGCGTCCGGCACGGCCTGACGATGGGTTCCCCGGTCGCCGTGATGGTGGGCAACACCGAGTGGCCCAAGTGGGAGCAGGTCATGGCGGCCGACCCGGTCGACCCGGAGGTGCTGGCCGGCCTGGCGCGCAACGCCCCGCTGACCCGGCCCCGCCCCGGCCACGCCGACCTCGCGGGCATGCAGAAGTACGGCTTCGACGAGGCCCGCCCGATCCTGGAGCGTGCCTCCGCGCGGGAGACGGCCGCCCGCGTGGCGCTCGGCGCCGTGGCCCGGTCGTACCTCAAGGAGACGACCGGCGTCGAGATCGTCAGCCACGTCGTCGAGCTGGCCGCGGCCAAGGCACCCCACGGCGTGTACCCGACGCCGGCCGACGTCGAGAAGCTGGACGCCGACCCGGTGCGCTGCCTGGACGCGGACGCCTCGAAGGCGATGGTCGCCGAGATCGACCAGGCCCACAAGGACGGCGACACCCTCGGCGGCGTGGTCGAGATCCTCGCCTACGGCGTGCCGGTGGGCCTCGGCTCCCACGTCCACTGGGACCGCAAGCTCGACGCCCGGCTCGCGGGCGCGCTCATGGGCATCCAGGCGATCAAGGGCGTCGAGATCGGCGACGGCTTCGAGCTGGCCCGCGTGCCCGGTTCCCAGGCCCACGACGAGATCGTGAACACGCCCGAGGGCCTCCGCCGCGTCTCCGGCCGCTCCGGCGGCACCGAGGGCGGCCTCACCACCGGTGAGCTGCTGCGGGTGCGCGCCGCGATGAAGCCGATCGCGACCGTGCCGCGCGCCCTGAAGACCGTGGACGTGACCACCGGCGAGGCCACGCAGGCGCACCACCAGCGCTCCGACGTGTCCGCCGTGCCGGCCGCCGGAATCGTCGCCGAGGCCATGGTGGCCCTCGTGCTCGCGGACGCCGTCGCGGAGAAGTTCGGCGGCGACTCGGTCGCCGAGACGCGCCGCAACGTGACCTCGTACCTCGACGCCCTGGCCATCCGATGACCGGGGCCCCGCTGGTCGTCCTCGTCGGTCCGATGGGCGTGGGCAAGTCAACCGTCGGACAGCTGCTGGCCGAGCGGCTCGGCGTGGGCTACCGGGACACCGACGAGGACATCGTCTCCGCCCAGGGGCGCAGCATCGCCGAGATCTTCGTGGACGAGGGCGAGCCCGTCTTCCGGGAGCTGGAGAAGAACGCCGTGCGTACGGCGCTCACCGGGCACGACGGCGTGCTCGCCCTCGGCGGCGGCGCGATCCTGGACGCGGACACGCGTGCCCTGCTCGCCGGGCAGCGGGTCGTCTACCTCTCCATGGCCGTTGACGAGGCCGTCAAACGGACCGGCCTGAACGCCGCGCGTCCACTGCTGGCGGTCAACCCGCGCAAGCAGTGGCGCGAACTGATGGAGGCCCGCCGGCACCTGTACGAGGAGGCGGCCACAGTGGTCGTGGCCACCGACGGTCGCACCCCCGAGGAAGTCACCCAAGCCGCGCTGGACGCACTGGAGTTGAAGGAAGTATGAGCGAGGCAGTCACCCGGATCCGGATCGACGGCACCGCCGGGTCCGACCCCTACGAGGTCCTGGTGGGCCGTCAGCTCCTCGGCGAGCTGGGCGGCCTGATCGGCGACCGCGCCAAGCGGGTCGCGGTGATCCACCCCGAGGCGCTCGCGGAGACCGGTGACGCCCTGCGCGCCGACCTCGCCGAGCAGGGCTACGAGGCGATCGCCATCCAGGTGCCCAACGCCGAGGAGGCCAAGACCGCGGAGGTCGCCGCCTACTGCTGGAAGGCGCTCGGCCAGTCCGGGTTCACCCGCACCGACGTCATCATCGGTGTCGGCGGGGGCGCCAGCACCGACCTCGCCGGGTTCGTGGCCGCGACCTGGCTGCGCGGAGTGCGCTGGATCGCCGTCCCCACCACCGTGCTGGCCATGGTGGACGCGGCCGTCGGCGGCAAGACCGGCATCAACACCGCCGAGGGCAAGAACCTCGTCGGCTCCTTCCACCCGCCGGCCGGCGTCCTGTGCGACCTGGCCGCCCTGGACTCGCTGCCGGTCAACGACTACGTCTCCGGGCTGGCCGAGGTCATCAAGGCCGGCTTCATCGCCGACCCGGTGATCCTGGACCTGATCGAGTCCGACCCGCAGGCCGCGCGCACCCCGGCCGGACCGCACACCGCCGAGCTGATCGTGCGGTCCATCAAGGTCAAGGCCGAGGTCGTCTCCTCCGACCTGAAGGAGGCCGGCCTCCGGGAGATCCTCAACTACGGTCACACCCTCGGTCACGCCATCGAGAAGAACGAGCGCTACAAGTGGCGGCACGGCGCCGCCGTCGCGGTCGGTATGCACTTCGCCGCCGAACTGGGGCGCCTCGCGGGCCGCCTGGACGACGCCACCGCCGACCGGCACCGCACCATCCTCGAAGCGGTCGGCCTGCCGCTGCACTACCGCCACGACCAGTGGCCCAAGCTCGTCGAGAACATGAAGGTCGACAAGAAGTCGCGCGGCGACCTGCTCCGCTTCATCGTCCTGGACGGACTCGCCAAGCCCACCGTGCTGGAGGGCCCCGACCCGGCCGTCCTGCTCGCCGCCTACGGCGAGGTGGGCGAGTAGTACCCCGGTGCACCATCCGTCCGATTCGCCTCCCGTGACGGGCACTTAGTGCCGCCCCCGGCCGTTCACCAAAGGACGGCCGGGGGCGGTACCGTTCGGTAGCACGCGGGGCCCCCGTCCCGCTGTCAGCGCTCATCACCTGTACGAGACGGAGTGGCACCGGATGCAGCACCCCGTGGGTTCGCCGCTGCCGCCGCCCCACCAGCCGGGGCACGGACCGGGTGCCGACTGGTCCCCGGCCGCACACCACCCGGGTCCGCACCAGGGGCCCGCCCCCGTGCCGCCGCCTCAGGCGCCGGAGTACCCGATGCGGGCCCCTGGTGCGGACCCGGGT
>NZ_QHJH01000001.1 GCF_003947455.1 Streptomyces sp. WAC 04229
CCCGTGGGGTGGCCGAGGGTGAGGCGGGCGAGCAGGGCGACGGCGTCGGCCAGCGGGCGGGCGCCGAGGTGTTCGGCGACGGTGCCGGCCAGGCGGAGCAGCTCCGTGGCGCGGGCGCGCTCGTCCTCGCCGCCGGTGGCCAGGAGGGCGCCGGCCAGCCGGTGGCGGACGCGGGCGAGATCGTAGGGCCGCTTCAGGCGCTCGAAGGCGGTGACCGCCTCCGACCAGGTCTGCGGGGTGTCCTGGTCCCGGGCCCGGTGCAGTTCGGCGCGGACCCACTTCTCGTGGGCCTCCCAGACGGGGACGCCGGTGGTCAGGGACTTGGCGGCGGCCGCGATGCGGTCGAGCACCTCGGCCCGGCCCTGGTCGGCGGCCGGCACCGTGCGGGCGTCGGCCTCCGCCTCGGCGGCGGACAGCAGCAGCGGCCAGCCGTAGCGCTGCGTGCCGGGCGGGAAGCCCGCCTCCAGGATGCGGCCGAGTTCGGCGCGGGCGTCCGGGAGGCGGCCGTCGGCGGCGGCGATGCCGACGGTGAGGGCGGCCAGCGGCAGGTGGTGCTGCGGCATCGGGTCGTGGGCGCCGTAGGCGGCGCGGGCCTCGGCATGCAGCCGGGCGGCCTCGGCGCGCTCGCCGCGGGCGAGGCTGACGACGGCCCGCTTGAGGGCGGCGCCGCCGCGGGGTGCGGGGCCCCGGCCGGGGGTGGCGGCCATGTCCGCGGCCCGCATCGCCTCGTCCCAGCGGCCCAGGGAGATCAGTGACTCGGCGAGATTGCCCCAGACCCAGGCCTCGGAGTCCAGCAGTCCCATCCGGCGCGTGAGGTCGACGCCTTCCCGCAGGACGCCGATGGCGTCCTCGGACCGGCCCAGGCCCTCCAGTGTCGAGGGCAGATTGACGTGGCTGCGGGCCACCGCGGGGGAGCGTCCCTGCGCGACCACCAGGTCTCTGACCTGGAACATCTCCGCGAGTCCGGCCTCGATGTGCCCGGCGTCCACCATCAGGCCGCCGAGGGTGAGCCGGGCGTTCAGCTCGATGTCGTCGGCGCCGACCATGCGCGCGTACTCGACGGCCCGCTCGGCGGCGGTGACCGCGCCGGGGCCCGGGCTGTGCAGCATCTGCCAGTTGGCGGCCATGGCGAGGACCTCGGCATGCACCTGGGAGGGCGGCAGGCCGCGGACCAGTTCCTGGGCGATGCCCAGCTCGCGCCAGCCGTCGCCGCGGCCCTGGGCCTGGACCAGGAGGGAGCGCTGCGTCCAGAACCAGGCGGCGCGCTGCGGGTCACGGCCGCTCGCGCCGGACCCGGCCTCCGTGTCCGGCTTGTCCTCCAGGAGTCGCAGAGCCCGCTTGGTGATCTTCATCGCGCGTTCGCGCTCCCCGCACAGCCGTCCGGCGACGGCGGCCTCGGCCATCAGGTCCATGTAGTGCAGGGGCGTACTGGCCGGGTCGCAGCCGCAGGGAGGGTAGACCTCGGTGTAGTCGACGGGGCGCAGCGTGTCGCGTACGTCGTCGGGGGCGGCGTCCCACAGCTCCATGGCGCGCTCCAGCAGCCGGAGCTGTTCGGAGTAGGCGTGCCGGCGGCGGGCCTCGACGGAGGCGTCGAGGACGGCGGGCAGGGCCTTGGCGGCGTCGTGGGCGTGGTACCAGTAGCTGGCCAGGCGCATCACGCGCTCCGTCGCGGGCACCAGCGCGGGCTCGGCGTCCAGGGCCTCGGCGTAGCGGCGGTTGAGGCGGGAGCGCTCGCCGGGCAGCAGGTCGTCGCCGACGGCCTCGCGGACCAGGGAGTGGCGGAAGCGGTAGCCGTCGCCGTCGGGCGCGGGGAGCAGGATGTTGGCGTTCACCGCGGACCGCAGCGCCTCGATGAGGTCGTCCTCGGCGAGCCGGGCGACGGCGGCGAGCAGCCGGTACTCGACGGTGGAACCGCCCTCGGCGACGATCCGGGCCACCCGCTGGGCGCTCTCGGGGAGGGCCTCCACGCGGACCAGGAGCAGGTCGCGCAGGGAGTCGGTGAGGCCGGCGCAGCTGCCGTCGTGGGCGGCCACGGCGAGTTCCTCGACGAAGAAGGCGTTGCCGTCGGAGCGTTCGAAGATCTCGTCGACCTGGAGCGGGTCGGGTTCCCGGGCGAGGATGCCGGCGATCTGGCGGCCCACCTCGTCGCGGGTGAAGCGGCCCAGTTCGAGGCGGCGGACGGTGCGCAGCCGGTCGAGTTCGGCGAGCAGCGGGCGCAGTGGGTGGCGGCGGTGGATGTCGTCGGAGCGGTAGGTGGCCAGGACCACCAGGCGGCCGGTGCGCAGGGTGCGGAAGAGGTAGGCGATCAGGTGGCGGGTGGACGCGTCGGCCCAGTGCAGGTCCTCCAGGACGAGGAGGACGGTGTGCCGGGCTGCGACGCGCTCCAGCAGGCGGGCGGTGAGTTCGAAGAGGCGGGCCATGCTCTCCTCGTCGTGCCGGCCGCCGGTGCCCGGGGTGGCCTCGCCCAGTTCGGGCAGCAGCCGGGCCAGCTCCTCCTCCTGTCCGGCGGCCGCGGCGGCCAGCTCCGTCGGCAGGTGGCGGCGCAGCGCGCGCAGGGCGGTGGAGAAGGGCGCGAAGGGCAGCCCGTCGGCACCGATCTCGACGCAGCCGCCCAGCGCGACGACGGCGCCCTGCCGGCCGGCGGCGGCGGCGAACTCCTCGACGAGGCGGGTCTTGCCGACGCCCGCCTCGCCGCCGAGCAGCAGGGCCTGCGGTTCGGCGGCGTCGGCGCGCCCGAGCGCGTCCTTCAAGGTGTCCAGTTCACCGGCACGGCCGATGAACACGGGACTCACGGACCTGGTCTCCACGGACCAGAGCATCGCACGCGGGTCCGACAGTGGAGCAACGGTTTTGGGCGACGGGTCGGCCACGGATACGACGGCGGGGAGGGAGGCCGTGCGGCCTCCCTCCCCGGTCCCCCCGTTCACGCGACCCGGGCGAACCGGTGCCGGCGCTGTCGCGGCGTATGGCTCTCCGTCTCGGCGGCGGCGTGCCGGGCCTGGCGGCGCTCGGCGCGACGGGCCCGGACGGCCTCGCGGGCCAGCCGGGCCTCGTCGGCGCGGCGGATGAGTTCGGCGGAACGGTTCCGGTGGATCTCGTACTCGAACATGGTGTGTCCCTTTTCCCTGGTGTGAGGCCGGTTTCGGCTTCGCTCTCTGCGATGCCTCAACCTTCGTCTCCCAGGGGGGTCCGCCACATCGGGCAAGTGCCGCATCTTCGGCGCCGGGTGGGGCCTTAGACGTGCGTGAGGGGCCTTAGGAACGGCGCCAGGTGCGCGCCGGTGTCCTAAGACCCCTCAGAGGGCCGGGTCAGCCGGCGGACGGCAGGCCGAGAAGAACGTCCGTGTACTTCAGGACGGCCAGCAGCAGGCCGATGACGCCGAGGCCGACGCCCGCCCAGGCCACCGACTTGATCCACGGGGCCTGCGGCCGGCCGGGCACGCCGAACGCGGGGCGGGCCAGCACCACGACTCCTACGATCAGGGCGACCAGGGCGAAGATGCCGCCCCACATCGCGGTGGCCTGCCAGGCGTTGCCGTAGCCCTTCTCGATCAGCGCGCCGACGTCGGAGGACGACGTCGACTGGAGCTGGCCGATCAGCGACTCGCGCGCGGAGGCCACGGTGCCGACCCAGCTGCCGGTCAGGGAGACGATGCCCAGTCCGGCGGAGACGACGGCGCCCGCGCCCTGGCCCACGCCGGTGGGGCCCTCGTTCTCTCCGGCACCGGTGACGGCGTCGTCCTCCACTGCCTCGTCGTTCACGGCGTCGGTGGTCCCGGCCTCCGCGTTCTCGGGCGCCTCGGCCACCGCGTCCGTCTTGTCCTCGGTCTTCACACCGGTCTCGTCCACTGTCTTCGTTCCCATGCCTCGCACCGTACGGACGCTGTCTGAGAGGTCCCTTAATGATCCCTGTGAGCGGCACGCGCGCGTGCTTCGCGCCACTCGGGCGCGAGCACCGCCCACACCTCCATGTCCTGGCGGGCGCCCCGGTAGGGGAAGCTCTCGCGCAGCACACCCTCTCGCATCATGCCGAGTCGCCGCGCGGCGTTGACGCTCGGGGTGTTCGCCGAGGAGGCGTGCCACTCCACGCGGTGCATGCCGCGCTCGTCGAAGGCCCAGTCGATCAGGACGCGGGCGCCGCGGGTGACCAGGCCGCGGCCGGTTCCGGCGGGCTCGAGCCAGCAGCCGATCTCGCAGACGCCGGTGGCGGCGTCGAAGACGCGGTAGAGCAGGCCGCCGACGAGCTTGCCGTCCAGCCACAGCCCGTGCAGGAAGCCGCTGTCGGCGGCGTGCCGGTCGGCGTAGGCCTGGAGCACCTCGCGCGCCGAGTCGACGTCGGTGGCCTTCGCCCCGAAGGGAATGTGCTCGGTGATGAAGTCCCGGCCCCGGTCCAGATGGGCCAGGAACTCCTCGGCGTGCCAGGTTTCCAGGGGGCGCAGTTCGGCGCCGTCGTCACCCAGTGATATCGCGTACATCCCGCTGCCGCTCCTTGTCCGCGAGAACGTCCGCCACCTCGGCGTCCGTCGCAGCGGCCAGCCTCTCATGGGCGGCCCGGCACTCGGGCGGCTCGATGCTGATGCGCGGCAGTACGGCGTCCAGGCGGCGGGGCAGCCACCAGTTGGCGCGGCCCAGGAGGTGCATCAGGGCGGGCACCAGCAGCGTGCGCAGGACGAAGGCGTCGAGGGCGACGGCGGCGGCGAGAGCGATGCCGAACATGGCGATCACCCGGTCGCCGCTGAGCACGAAGGCGAGGAAGACCGAGATCATGATGAGGGCGGCGGAGTTGATCACCCGGCCGGTCTCGGCGAGCCCGACCCGGACCGCACGGCGGTTGTCTCCGGTCTCCAGCCACTCCTCGTACATCCGGCTGACCAGGAACACCTGGTAGTCCATGGAGAGCCCGAAGAGCACCGAGACCATGATCACGGGCAGGAAGGGCTCGATCGGTCCCGCGCTGCCCAGGCCGAGCAGTTCGCTCCCCCAGCCCCACTGGAAGATCGCCACGACGACACCGAAGGCGGCGGCCACGGCGGCGACGTTCATGACGGCGGCCTTGAGGGGGATGCCGACGGAGCGGAAGGCGAGCAGGAGCAGCACGCAGCCCAGCCCGACGACGACGCCGACGAAGAGGGGCAGCTTGCCGACGATGACCTCGGCGAAGTCGTCGTATCCGGCCGTCACGCCGCCCACGTGCACGTCGAGCGCGGTGCCGGCCTCGGCACGCGGCAGCACCTCGGAGCGCAGCCGCTCGACGAGGTCGCTGGTGTCCCGGGACTGCGGGGCGGACTCGGGGACGACGGTGAGGTACGCGGCGTCGCCGGCCGAGTTGTACGTCACCGGAGTCACCGAGGAGACGCCCTCGGTGGTGCGCAGGGTGGCGTCGAGGTTGTCCAGCGCGAGGCGGTCCTCGGCGCCGCGGACGTCGGTGACCAGGGTGAGCGGGCCGTTGACGCCGGGGCCGAAGCCGTCGGCGAGGAGGTCGTAGGCCTGGCGGGTGGTCGTGGAGCGGGGGTCGTTGCCCTGGTCGGAGGTGCCGAGGCGCAGATCGAGGGTGGGCAGCGCGAGCACGGTGATGACGACGAGGGCGACGGCGCCGAGCAGCTTGGGGTGCCGCTCGACGAAGGCCGACCAGCGTGCGGCGAACCCGGTCGGCACCTCGGGTTCGGGCCCGTGCTCCGCGAGGCGGCGCCGCTCGCGCCGGCTGAGCGCCCGCGGGCCGATGTACGCCAGCAGGGCCGGCAGCAGGGTCACGGAGGCCGCGACGGTGAGGAGCACGGTCAGCGAGGCGGCGACGGCGACGCCGTTGAGGAAGCTGAGCCGGAGGATCAGCATGCCCAGCAGCGCGATGCAAACGGTCGCACCCGCGAAGACGACGGCGCGTCCCGTGGTCGCCACGGCACTGGCGGCGGCCTCGGTGACGGACAGGCCGCGCTTCAGTCCGCGCCGGTGCCTGGTGACGATGAACAGGGCGTAGTCGATCCCCACGCCGAGTCCGATGAGGGTGCCCAGCATGGGCGCGAAGTCGGCGACGGTCATGAAGTGGCCGAGGAGCGTGATGCCGGCGTAGGCGGTGCCGACGGAGACCAGCGCGGTGGCGATGGGCAGCAGGGCCGCGGCCACGGAGCCGAAGGCGAGGAACAGCACGACCGCGGCCACGGCCACGCCGACGGCCTCGGCGAGGTGGCTGCCGGGCGGCTCGGTGAGCGCGACGGCGCCACCGCCCAGTTCGACGCGGAGCCCGTCGGTCTCGGCCGCCTCGGCGGTCTCGACCACGGCCTGCGCCTCGCCCGCGTCTATGTCCCGGGAGGCGTCCTCGAAGGTGACCGTGGCGTACGCGGTGCGGGCGTTCTCGCTGATCCGGGGCGAGTCGGGGTCGTCGTACGGGTTGGTCACCCCGGCCACCCCGGGCAGCTCCGCGATGCGCTCCAGGGTGCCCGTCACGGCCTGTTCGACGTCGGGGGCGCGGACGGTGCCGTCCGTGGTGTGCCAGACGACCGTGTCGCTCTCGCCGTCGAGGCCGGGGAAGCCGGAGGCGAGCAGCCGGGAGGCGCGGTCGGAGTCCGTGCCGGGGATCGCGTAGTCGTTGGAGTAGGCGGAGCCCGTGACGGCGGCGGCCGTGGCCACGCCGCCGAGGGCGAGCAGCCACAGCAGGACGGCGATGAGCCGACGTCGAACACACCAGCGTGCGAGGGCTGCCACGAACGTGCTCCCAGGTGTCTGATTGTGGATCTTTGACCGGGGGCAGTCGTCCATGGCGTGAACGGCCCGCAAAGAACGCATGAGCAATGCGGAATCACTCTTGCAGGCCGAATTGATCGTTTGCGGACTTAGTGGGCTTATTCACAACAACGGCCCTGGGGGGACGCGCCGTGGCCGGCGCGTCCCCCCAGGGCTCGCGTGCTGCGGTGCCGCGGTGCTCAGCCCTCGGTCACACCCAGCTTCTCCAGGATCAGCTCCTTGACGCGGGCCGCGTCCGCCTGGCCCCGGGTGGCCTTCATGACCGCGCCGACCAGGGCGCCGGCCGCGGCCACCTTGCCGCCGCGGATCTTGTCCGCGACGCCCGGGTTGCCGGCGATGGCGTCGTCGACGGCGGCGGTCAGCGCGCCCTCGTCGGAGACGACCTTCAGACCGCGCTTGTCGACGACCTCGTCCGGCGTGCCCTCACCGGCGAGGACGCCCAGGATGACCTGGCGGGCCAGCTTGTCGTTCAGGTCGCCCTTCGTCACCAGCTCGGCGACGCGGGCGACCTGGACCGGCGTGATCGCCAGCTCGTCGAGCGCCTTGCCCGACTCGTTGGCGCTGCGGGCCAGCTCGCCCATCCACCACTTGCGGGCGGAGGTCGCGTCGGCGCCGGCGTCGATGGTGGCGACGATCGGGTCCAGTGCCCCGGCGTTGAGGATCGACTGCATGTCGTTGCCGGAGATGCCCCACTCCTCGCGGAGCCGGTTGCGGCGCACCAGCGGCAGCTCGGGCAGGGCGGACCTGATCTCCTCGACCCACTCGCGCGAGGGGGCGACCGGCACCAGGTCGGGCTCCGGGAAGTACCGGTAGTCCTCGGCCTCCTCCTTCACGCGGCCCGAGGTGGTGGACCCCGTGTCCTCGTGGAAGTGGCGGGTCTCCTGGATGATCGTGCCGCCGTCGTTCAGCACGGCGGCGTGCCGCTGGATCTCGAAGCGGGCCGCGCGCTCCACGGAACGCAGCGAGTTGACGTTCTTGGTCTCGCTGCGGGTGCCGAACTTCTCCCGGCCGTGCGGACGCAGCGACAGGTTGACGTCGCAGCGCATCTGGCCCATCTCCATGCGGGCCTCGGACACACCGAGGGCACGGATCAGCTCGCGCAGCTCACGGACGTAGGCCCGGGCGACCTCGGGGGCGCGTTCGCCCGCTCCCTCGATCGGCTTGGTGACGATCTCGATGAGCGGGATACCGGCGCGGTTGTAGTCGAGCAGGGAGTGCGAGGCGCCGTGGATGCGGCCCGTCGCGCCACCGACGTGCGTCGACTTGCCGGTGTCCTCCTCCATGTGGGCGCGCTCGATCTGGACGCGGAAGGTCTCGCCGTCCTCCAGCTGCACGTCGAGGTAGCCGTCGAAGGCGATCGGCTCGTCGTACTGGGAGGTCTGGAAGTTCTTCGGCATGTCCGGATAGAAGTAGTTCTTCCGGGCGAAGCGGCACCACTCGGCGATCTCGCAGTTCAGCGCGAGACCGATCCGGATCGCCGACTCGACGCCGGTCGCGTTGACGACCGGGAGGGCGCCGGGCATGCCGAGGCAGACGGGGCAGGTCTGGGTGTTCGGGTCCGCGCCGAGCGCGGTCGAACAGCCGCAGAACATCTTGGTCTTGGTGCCGAGTTCGACATGGACCTCGAGGCCCATGACGGGGTCGTACGACGCGAGTGCGTCCTCGTACGACACCAGGTCGGTCGTGGTGGTCACGGTGAAACTTCCCTCTCAGCCCAGCAGGACGTCGTCGTCGCCGAGCCGCTTCAGCTCGCGGTAGAGGATGGCGAGGTTGGTGACGACCGCGGCGCCCGTGACGACGGCGTCGAGCAGCCGCAGCGTGTCGTTGTCACCACGGGCCTTCTTGATCTGCTTGTAGACCCCGACGGCGCCGAACGCCGACGTGGCCATCGAGACGTACAGGCCGGACCGGGACTTCTTGAAGCCCTTTGCCTTGGTCAGTGCGCTCACAGCGACGGTGCCTCCTCGATCAGCGGGTGGCCCCACTGTTCCACGAAGGCGGCCTCTACGGCGGCGCCGACCTTGTACAGCCGGTCGTCCTTCATGGCGGGGGCGATGATCTGCAGACCCACCGGCAGGTTGTCCTCGGGGGCGAGGCCGCAGGGCAGCGACATGGCCGCGTTGCCCGCCAGGTTGGTGGGGATGGTGCACAGGTCGGCCAGGTACATCGCCATCGGGTCGTCGGCGCGCTCGCCGATCGGGAAGGCGGTGGTCGGGGTCGTCGGGGAGACGATCACGTCGACCTGCTCGAAGGCCCGCTCGAACTCCTGCTTGATGAGGGTGCGGACCTTCTGCGCGCTGCCGTAGTAGGCGTCGTAGTACCCGCTCGACAGGGCGTACGTGCCGAGCATGATGCGGCGCTTGACCTCGGGGCCGAAGCCGGCCTCGCGGGTCAGGGAGGTGACCTCCTCGGCGGAGTGCGTGCCGTCGTCGCCGGTCCGCAGGCCGTAGCGCAGGCCGTCGAAGCGGGCGAGGTTGGACGAGCACTCGGACGGCGCGATCAGGTAGTACGCCGACAGCGCCAGGTCGAAGGACGGGCAGTCCAGCTCGACGATCTCGGCGCCCAGCGACTTCAGCAGCTCGACGGACTCGTCGAAGCGCTGGATGACGCCGGCCTGGTAGCCCTCGCCGCGGAACTGCTTGACGACGCCGACGCGCATGCCCTCGACGCTGCCGTTGCGGGCCGCCTCGACGACCGCGGGGACCGGGGCGTCGACGGAGGTGGAGTCCATCGGGTCGTGCCCGGCGATCACCTCGTGCAGCAGGGCCGCGTCCAGGACCGTGCGGGCGCAGGGGCCGCCCTGGTCGAGGGAGGAGGAGAAGGCCACCATGCCGTAGCGGGAGACGCCGCCGTAGGTCGGCTTGACTCCGACCGTGCCGGTGACGGCCGCGGGCTGGCGGATGGAGCCGCCGGTGTCGGTGCCGATGGCGAGCGGGGCCTGGAAGGCGGCGAGGGCGGCGGAGGAGCCGCCTCCGGAACCGCCGGGGATCTTGGTGAGGTCCCAGGGGTTGCCGGTGGGGCCGTAGGCGCTGTTCTCGGTGGAGGACCCCATGGCGAACTCGTCCATGTTGGTCTTGCCGAGGATGACGACGTCGGCGTCCTTGAGGCGCTTGGTGACGGTCGCGTCGTACGGCGGGATCCAGCCTTCGAGGATCTTCGAGCCGACGGTGGTCGGGATGCCCTCGGTGGTGAAGATGTCCTTCAGCGCGAGGGGGACGCCGGCCAGCGGGCCGAGCTTCTCGCCGCGCTCGCGCTTGGCGTCGACCTCGCGGGCCTGGGCCAGCGCGCCCTCGCGGTCCACGTGCAGGAAGGCGTGCACCTTCTCGTCGACGGCCTCGATGCGGGCCAGGTGCGCCTCGGTGACCTGGACGGCGGTCAGCTCGCCGGCGGCGATCTTCGCGGCGATCTCGGCCGCGGTGAGCCTGATGATGTCGCTCATGGCGGTTACTCCTCCCCCAGGATCTGCGGCACCTTGAAACGCTGCTGCTCCTGGGCCGGGGCGCCGGAGAGCGCCTGCTCGGGCGTGAGCGACGGACGGACCTCGTCCGGCCGCATGACGTTCGTCAGCGGGAGCGGGTGCGAGGTCGGCGGTACGTCTTGGTCGGCGACCTCGCTGACGCGGGCGACCGCGCCGATGATGTCGTCGAGCTGTCCCGCGAAGTGCTCTAGCTCTTCGGGCTTCAGCTCCAGACGCGCCAGCCGGGCGAGGTGGGCGACCTCCTCGCGCGTGATGCCAGGCATGCAGCGTTCCTCTGGGGTGAGTGTGTGTACTTCGGGCAAGTCGGTTTGGCCCAATCCTATGGGGCAGGACCGGGTGCGCGTTAAACGGTTTCCCTCAGCGCCCCGAAGGGGCGCGGGGAACTGCGCGACCAGCCGCGACGAAGCCGCACCCGACCGACGGCCGAACGTGGCACCGGCGTGCCTATCCGACCCGCCCCGGGTCGTCCCCGGCGGCAGCCGGCAGCGCCGGCGCAGGCCGCTGCCACCCCCGCGACCCCCGCGCCCGCAGCCACGCCGTCGTCTCCTCCGGCGGCATCGCCGCCGCGACCAGCCACCCCTGTACGGCGTCGCAGCCCAGGTCGCGCAGGCCCTCCCAGGTCTCGTCGTCCTCGACGCCCTCGGCGACGACGAGCAGGCCGAGCGAGTGGGCGAGGTCGACGGTGCAGCGCACGATGGCCGCGTCCTCGGCGTCCACGGCCAGCCGCGCCACGAACGAGCGGTCGATCTTCAGCTCGCTGACCGGGAGCCTGCGCAGGTGGACCAGGGAGGAGTAGCCGGTGCCGAAGTCGTCCAGGGACATCTTCACGCCGTGCCCGGTCAGCGCGTTGAGGGTGTCGGCGGCGCGCTGCGGGTCCTCGAGGAGGACGTGCTCGGTGATCTCCAGTTGGAGCGCTCCCGCGGGGACTCCGTGCCGGGCCAGCCGGGCGGCCACCGAGCCCGCGAAGCCGGGGGTGTGGACGTCGCGCGGGGAGACGTTGACCGCGACCGGCACGAAGAGTCCCTGCGAGCGCCACTGGGCGACCTGTTCGAGCGCCGTCTCCAGCACGTACTCGGTGAGGTGGGGCATCAGCCCGGAGGACTCGGCGATCGCGATGAACTCGTCCGGCGGGACCTTGCCGCGCTCGGGGTGCACCCACCGGACCAGGGCCTCCAGGCCGGCGACCTGTCCGTCGAAGCGCACCTTGGGCTGGTAGTGGAGCTGGACCTCGTGGGCGTCCAGGGCCCGGCGCAGGTCGCCCAGCAGGCCGAGGCGGTCCGGGGTGTTGGAGTCCCGCTTGGACTCGTAGACCTCCACGCCCGTACGGTCCCGCTTGGCCTGGTACATCGCCACGTCGGCGCGGCGCAGCAGCCCTTCGGCGTCCAGCGCGTGGTCGGGGAAGACGGCGACGCCGGCGCTGGCCTCCAGGACGAGGGTGAGTCCGTCCAGGTCCATCGGGGAGCTGAGCGCGGCGACGAGTCCCCGGGCGATCCGGGTCGCCGACGTGGTGGAGTCGGCGACGGGCAGTAAGACGGCGAACTCGTCGCCGCCGAGCCGCGCGGCCTCCGCCCCGCGCGGCAGGGCCTGCCGCAGCCGGTCGGCGGTCTGGAGCAGCAGCCGGTCGCCGGCGAGGTGGCCGAGGGTGTCGTTGACCGAACGGAAGCGGTCGAGGTCGATCAGCATCAGCGCGGTGCGGGCACCGATGCGCTCGGCGTCGTCCAGCGCGGTCCAGGTCCGCTCCAGGAGCCACTGCCGGTTGGGCAGTTGGGTGAGGGGGTCGCGGAGCTGTTCCTCGGCGCGGGCGCGGGCGATCCACAGGGTGGAGTCGAGGGCGATCAGCGGAATGGCGAACAGTGGCAGCAGCAGCGGCTTGGCGACGGCGACGACGCAGATCAGCGGGGCTATGCCGAGCAGGGCTACGGCGACCAGGCCGTGTCTGACCAGGGCGGTGCGGGCAACGGTCGTCAGTCCGGGGCGGGGCGTCTGGAGGTACCACAACAGGCCGCGGGTGACGGCGAGATAGGCCGCGGCGACGAGCACCACCTTGGGCGCCGCGTACACGCCCCAGGTGTCGGGGTCCCAGGGCTCCTCCACCGACGGTACGGAGCCGCAGACGCCCAGCAGCAGGGCTCCCGCGGCGACGCCGAGGATGTCCACCGCGCCGTGCAGGACGCCCTGCCGCCAGCGGCCCCGGCGGGCTATGCCGACCAGGACGACGACGGTGAGGCTGACCATGCCGGCCGGAACCCAGCCGTACAGGAGCAGGACGGCGAGGGTGAGGGCGGCGCCGGAGCCGGTGCCGCCCCACCAGCGGGAGCGGCCGAGCATGACGAGGTGGCCGACGACGATGCCGGCCAGGACGGCGAGGGACCAGCCGGCGGTGCCGGCCGGGAAGAGGGCGTGGCCGCCGGTGAACGCCCGGTAGAGCCCGGCGCCCAGCACGAGGGCGGCGGTCGCGACGACGGCCGCGGGCAACGCGGGCCAGGACGGGTGCCGTTCGCTCTCGGCGCCGGACAGGTCGGGGGCGCGGCCCGGGCCCGGCGGCACCGACCCGCGGGCGCTCGCCGCGGGGTAGAGGGCACCACCCGCGCGTAGCCTCGCCCACCGGCCCGCGTGCCACGCGTCCGTCATGCGGCGCAGGCGCAGCCGTGAGCCCGCGGCGGCGCTCTCGGTCGGTTCCATTCCCGTCCCTCTCACAGCCTGCGGTGCCCACGCCACGCGGTCCTCGCCTCGACCACCATCAACGGCTCCGCGTTGGAAGACCCTGCCCCTGTCCCTCGCGGCAGGGGGGATGCCCCGACCGCGGCTGGGCACGGCAGGTGCACACCTCAACAGTAGGCCGCGGAAGGCTTCCAGGGGCACCGGTCGTCGACGGTTGCCCGAATGCGGCCCGGCCACCCTTATGCATCTGATATGCGCCGATCGGGTGGCCTTCAACCGCTATTCCTCAGCCGAAAGTGCGACGTCGGCCGCCGCTTCGGCCCCCTGTTCGAGCAGGACGGTGAAACCTTCCTCGTCCAGCACCGGCACCTTCAGCTGCATCGCCTTGTCGTACTTCGACCCGGGGTTGTCACCGACCACGACGAACGACGTCTTCTTGGACACCGATCCGGTCACCTTGGCGCCCCTGCTCTGGAGGGCTTCCTTGGCGGCGTCGCGGGTGAAGTTCTCCAGGGTGCCGGTGACGACGACGATGAGTCCTTCGAGGGGGCGCGGGCCTTCGTCCTCGCCGCTCGACCGGTCCTCGAGGGGAACGCCGGCCGCCTTCCACTTGCGCACGATCTCGCGGTGCCACTCCTCGGCGAACCACTCCTTGAGGGCGGTGGCGATGATCGGGCCGACGCCGTCGGTGTTCGCCAACTCCGCCTCGCTGGCCTGCTCGATGCGGTCCAGCGAGCGGAACTCGCGGGCCAGGGCCTGCGCGGCGACGGGCCCGACGTGGCGGATGGAGAGCCCGTTGAGGAAGCGGGCGAGGGGGCGGGTGGTCTTGGCCTCCTCGATGTGCTGGAGCAGCGCGAGGGTGTTCTTCTTCGGCTCGCCCTGCTTGTTGGCGAAGACCGTGACGATCTTCTCCTCGCCGGTCTTCGGGTCGCGCTTGGGCAGTCCGCTGTCCTGGTCGAGGACGTACGCCTTGATGGGCAGCAGTTGCTCGAGGGTGAGGTCGAAGAGGTCCCCCTCGTCCACCAGCGGCGGCTCCGCGGGCTCCAGCGGCCCGGTCAGCGCGGCCGCCACGACGCCGCCGAAGTGGTCGATGTCCAGGCACTCCCGGCCCGCGAGGTAGGTGACACGCTCACGCAACTGGGCCGGGCACGTACGGGCGTTGGGGCACCGCAGGTCGATGTCGCCCTCCTTCATCGCCTTCAGCGGCGTGCCGCACTCGGGGCACTTCGCCGGCATCACGAACTCCCGCTCGCTGCCGTCCCTGAGGTCGGCGACCGGCCCGAGGATCTCCGGGATGACGTCGCCGGCCTTGCGGAGCACCACGGTGTCGCCGATGAGCACGCCCTTGGCCTTGACGACCTCCTGGTTGTGCAGCGTGGCGAACTCGACCTCGCTGCCGGCCACGGTGACCGGCTCGACCTGCGCGTAGGGCGTGACCCGGCCGGTGCGGCCGACGCCGACCTTGATGTCGACTAGCTTGGTGTTGACCTCCTCCGGCGCGTACTTGTAGGCGATGGCCCAGCGGGGGGCGCGGGCGGTGGAGCCGAGCCGGCCCTGGAGGCGGATCTCGTCGAGCTTGACGACTACCCCGTCGATCTCGTGGGCCACGGAGTGCCGGTTCTCGCCGTAGTGGGCGATGAAATCGCGTACGCCCTCCAGGCCGTCGACCACCCTGTTGTGCGGGGAGGTGGGCAGGCCCCAGGTCTTCAGCAGGTCGTACGCCTGGGAGAGGCGGGTCATGCCCGAGTAGCCCTCCAGGACACCGATGCCGTGGACCACCATGTGCAGCGGGCGGGTGGCGGTGACGCGCGGGTCCTTCTGGCGCAGGGAACCGGCGGCCGCGTTGCGGGGGTTGGCGAAAGGCTTGTCCCCCGCCTCGTTCAACCGGGCGTTGAGTTCCTGGAACTTCTCCATCGGGAAGTAGACCTCGCCGCGGATCTCCACGCGGTCGGGGACCTTGTCGCCCCCCAGGCGCTCGGGGATCTCGGCGATGGTGCGCACGTTGGGCGTGATGTCCTCGCCGGTGCGGCCGTCGCCCCGGGTGGCCGCGCGGACGAGGCGGCCACGCTCGTAGGTGAGGTTGACGGCGAGTCCGTCGACCTTCAGCTCGCACAGGAAGTGGTACTCCTGCTCGCCCAGCTCCCTGGCGATGCGCTCGGTCCAGGCGGCCAGCTCCTCGTCGTTGAAGGTGTTGTCGAGGGAGAGCATGCGCGTGGGGTGCGCGACGGCCGTGAACTCGGTCTCGTAGGAGCCGGCGACCTTCTGGGTCGGGGACTCGGGGGTGCGCAGCTCGGGGTGGCGCTCCTCCAGCTCCTCCAGGGTGCGCAGCAGCCGGTCGAAGTCCGCGTCGCTGACGACGGGGGCGTCCTTCACGTAGTACCGGAAGCGGTGCTCCTCGATCTGCTCAGCGAGTTGCGCGTGCTTCTCGCGCGCCTCGGCGGGCACGCTTGTCGTCTCCGCTTGCCTGTCGCCGGCCACCGGCATGTCCTCCCGTTACTCTGGGTTGTCCGCGAGGGATCTCGCCGCCCGGACGCACTGGGCGAGGGCCCGGCGGGCGTACGCGGGGGAAGCGCCCGCGAGTCCGCACGACGGGGTGACGGTGACCGCCTCCGCGAGCAGCTCCGGCCGCAGCCCCAGCCTGCGCCACAGCGTCCTGACACCCATGACGCTACCGGCAGGGTCTGACAACGGGCCGTCGGTGCCGGGCACGACACCGGCGAAGAGCCGGGTGCCCGCCTCGACCGCCTCGCCGAGCGCCTCGTCGTCACGCTCGGTGAGGAGCGAGAAGTCGAAGGAGACGCCCGCGACGCCCGCCCGGCGCAGCAGGGCGAAGGGGACGTCCGGTGCGCAGGAGTGGACCACGACGGGGTCGCCGCCGTGCGCCCCGGCGACGTCGCGCAGGGAGGCCTCGACGACCTGGCGGTCCACGGCCCGGTGGGTGCGGTAGCCGCTGGCGGTGCGTACCCGGCCGCGCAGGACGGCGGTGAGCGAGGGTTCGTCGAGCTGGAGCACGACACGGGCGCCGGGCACGCGGCGCCGTACCTCCGCCAGGTGCAGGCGCAGGCCCTCGGCGAGCGAGGCGGCGAGGTCGCGGCAGGCGCCGGCGTCGGACAGGACCGCCTCGCCGCCCCGGAGTTCGAGGGCCGCGGCGAGCGTCCACGGGCCGACGGCCTGGACCTTCAGCGGCCCCTGATAGCCCTGAGTGAACTCCTCCAGGGCGTCCAGGTCCTCCCCGAGCCAGGCGCGGGCCCGTTTGGTGTCCCGTCCGGGCCGGTCGCCCAGCCGCCAGCCGCTGGGCTCCACGCGCGCGTACAGCTCGACGAGCATCCCGGCGGTGCGGCCGATCATGTCGGCGCCGGGGCCGCGGGCGGGCAGTTCGGGGAGGAAGGGGAAGTCCTCGAAGGTGCCGGTGGCGGTCTTGACGGCCTCGCGGGCGTCGTCCCCCGGGAGGGAGCCGACGCCCGTGGCGGGACCGAAGCTGGGCTGGCTGTTTTCACTCACCGCAGCAGCCTACGGAACACCCCGCCGGCGTCACCGTCCCGGGCGGACCGTGAGGTCGTTGATCTCGGCGTCCCTCGGGAGGTCGAGGGCCGTCAGGATCGTCGTGGCGACCGATTCGGGGTCGATCCACCGCGACGCGTCGTACTCCTTGCCCTCCTGCTGGTGGACCTTGGCCTGCATGGGGCTCGCGGTGCGGCCCGGGTAGACGGAGGTGACGCGGACGCCGTTCGCGTGCTCCTCCTGGCGCAGGGCGTCGGCGAGCGCCTTGAGGCCGTGCTTGGAGGCGCCGTACGCCGACCAGCCGGCGTGGGCGTTGAGGCCGGAACCGGAGTTGACGAACACCACCTGGCCCTGGGCGACGCGGAGCTGGGGCAGGAAGAGGCGGGTCAGCTCGGCGGGGGCGATCAGGTTGACGGCCAGCTGGTGGCGCCAGGTCTTCGGGGTGAGGTCGCCGACCGGTCCGAGGTCGACGACCCCGGCGATGTGCAGCAGCGAGTCCACGCGGTCGGGCAGCGTCTGGTGCGAGAAGGCCCAGGAGAGCTTCTCCGGGTCGGCCAGGTCGCCGACCAGCGTCTTCGCACCGGGGTGGGCGGCCGCCAGTTCCTTGGCGCGGCCCGCGTCGCGCGCGTGCAGGACGACTTCGTCGCCGCGCTCGTGCAGGCGGCGGGCGACGGCCGCGCCGATGCCGGAGCCCGCTCCTGTGATCACATGTGTAGCCATGCCCGCCATGCTCGCACCACCGCAGGGCTACTCGATGCCCTGGCTCTCCTCCAGGTAGGCCAGCGCGCCGACCGGCTCCTCGGCGAAGAAGACCAGCTCGGCCAGGGGGCGGGGCAGGAAGCCCTCGTCCTCCATGCGGCGGAACTGCTCCTTGAGGCCGTCGTAGAAGCCGGCCGTGTTGAGCAGGACGACCGGCTTGTCGGTGTGCCCGTGCTTCTTCAGCTCCAGGATCTCCGTCGCCTCGTCGAGGGTGCCGGTGCCGCCGACCATGATCACCACGGCGTCGGCCTTCTCCAGCAGCAGCCGCTTGCGCTCGGCGAGGTCCCCCGCGATCACCATCTCGTCGGCGCCCTCGCGCGCCTTGGCGGCCAGGAAGTCCACCGAGACGCCCAGCAGCCGCCCTCCGGACCCCTGCACGCCGTCGGCGACCACCTTCATCAGGCCGACGTCGGAGCCGCCCCAGACGAGGGTGTGGCCGCCCTTGCCGAGGAGTTCGGCGAACTGCTTCGCGGGGCCGGTGTAGCGCGCGTCGAGGTCGGCGGCGGAGAGGAAGACGCAGATGTTCATGGGGCAACGGTACGTTCGGCGCCCGGCGGGGAAGAACCCGGCTTCCGGACGCGCTGAAGTGACCGAACCCACTGTCCGAGGAGGACGATCGTGAGCAAGGGACACATCATCACCGTGGAGCCGAGCGGCCGGCACGTGCGCGCGGTGCACGGCGGCCGGGTCCTGGCGGAGAGCGACAAGGCGCTGGTCCTGCACGAGACGGGCTGTCCGGACCGCTTCTACATCCCGGCCGAGGACGTACGGCTCGACCTGCTGACGGCCCCTTCAAGGGCGACGCGTCCTACTGGTCGCTGCCCGAGGCGGCCGACCTAATCTGGGCGTACCCGGACCCGAAGACGGAGGTGGCTCAGATCAAGGACCACCTCTGCTTCTACGACGTCGAGGTCTCCTGAGCCGTCCGTGTCCTGAGCGATTAATCGCGTGCTTTGGGGCACTCTGCACAGACATGGAGAAGAACACCGTTTCGCGCGACGGCACGCGCATCGCCTACGAACGCACCGGGCGGGGACCCGCGGTGGTCCTCGTCAGCGGTGCCATGTCGACGGGCGCCACGACGGCACCCCTGGCGGCGGCGCTGTCGGACCGCTTCGACGTCACCGTGTACGACCGCCGGGGGCGCGGCGGGAGCGGCGACACGGCGCCCTACGCGGTGGAGCGCGAGATCGAGGACCTGGCCGCGCTGATCGAGGCGGTGGGCGGCGAGGCGAGTCTGTACGGCATGTCGTCGGGCGGCGCGCTGGCGCTCCGCGCGGCGGCGAGCGGGCTGCCGGTGCGCCGGGTCGCCGTGTACGAGGTGCCGTACGCGATGGACGACGCCGCGGCGCGGTCCGCCGCGGAGTACACCGAGGGGCTCGCCGAGGCGCTCGGCGAGGACCGGCGCGGGGAGGCGGTGGAGCTGTTCCTGCGCCGGACCGGC
Source organism: Streptomyces sp. WAC 04229 (assembly GCF_003947455.1). GTDB lineage: Bacteria > Actinomycetota > Actinomycetes > Streptomycetales > Streptomycetaceae > Streptomyces. The sequence continues at coordinate 18,581 of NZ_QHJH01000001.1, forward strand.
CTGGGCGAGGACATGATCCGGGGCGCCCGGCAGTCGCCGATGTGGGCGGGCATGGAGTCGGTCGCGCCGAGCCTGGCGTACGACGACGCGGTGATGGGCGACAGCCGCGTCCCGGCGGCCGCGATCGCCTCGATCACCGCTCCCCTGCTGGCCCTCGCGGGCGGCGCGAGCGACGCCTGGTGGCACGAGGCGGCGCGCGCGGTGGCCGACGCGGCGCCGAACGGCACCTACGGCACCGTGGCGGGACAGGCCCACATGGTGGAGCCGGGGGTACTGGCGCCGGTGCTGACGGAGTTCCTGGGTCGGTGAGCGCGGGCGGGCCCCAGAGGCCGACGTCCGGTTGCCTCCGTGGCTTCGGCCCGGACGACGGGCTCGGCGTTCAGGCCGCGCCGGCGGTGGCGCGCGTGGTGGACGCGATCGTCGCCGAGCCCACCACGCGGGTGCCGTCGTACAGCACGATCGCCTGGCCGGGGGCGACCCCGCGCACCGGCTCCGCGAAGGAGACCTCCAGTGCGTCGCCGACCAGCTCGGCCCGCACCTCGGTCTCGCCGCCGTGGGCACGCAGCTGGGCCGTGTAGGTGCCGGGGCCGACGGGGGCGGCGCCGCACCAGCGGGGCTTGATCGCGCGGAGGGCGTCCACGTCCAGGGCCGCGGCCGGGCCGACCGTGACCGTGTTGTCCACCGGCGAGATGTCCAGGACGTAGCGCGGCTTGCCGTCGGGGGCCGGGGTGCCGATCCGGAGCCCCTTGCGCTGGCCGATGGTGTAGCCGTAGGCGCCCTCGTGGGTGCCGAGCCGGTTGCCCGCCTCGTCGACGATGTCGCCCTCGGCGCGGCCGAGCCGGTCGGCGAGGAAGCCCTGGGTGTCGCCGTCCGCGATGAAGCAGATGTCGTGCGAGTCGGGCTTCTTGGCCACCGCGAGGCCCCTGCGCTCGGCCTCCGCGCGGATCTCGTCCTTGGTGGTGAGCGTGTCGCCGAGCGGGAACATCGCGTGGGCGAGCTGCCGGTCGTCCAGCACGCCGAGGACGTAGCTCTGGTCCTTCGCCATGTCGGAGGCGCGGTGCAGCTCGCGGACGCCGTCCTCGCGCAGGATCACCTTGGCGTAGTGGCCGGTGCAGACGGCGTCGAAGCCGAGGGCCAGCGCCTTGTCGAGGAGCGCGGCGAACTTGATCTTCTCGTTGCAGCGCAGGCACGGGTTCGGGGTGCGGCCGGCCTCGTACTCGGCGACGAAGTCCTCGACCACGTCCTCGCGGAAGCGGTCGGCGAGGTCCCACACGTAGAACGGGATGCCGATGACGTCCGCGGCGCGGCGGGCGTCGCGCGAGTCCTCGATCGTGCAACAGCCCCGGGCGCCGGTGCGGAAGGACTGCGGGTTCGCGGAGAGCGCGAGGTGGACGCCGGTCACGTCGTGCCCCGCCTCGGCCGCGCGGGCGGCGGCGACGGCGGAGTCGACCCCGCCCGACATGGCGGCGAGGACGCGGAGGGGACGGGTGCGCTGCGGGGTGTCAGTCATAACCCTTCCAGAGTAAGGGGAGGGCGGGAACCGGAGCGCGCGAGTATGCGTTGAAGATCGCATGGGGGCGAAGCACGAATCCACGAGTGGCTCCGCGGACGGGTCCGCGGGCGGGTCCGGCGACGCGGACCGGCGGATCGGCCGGCGCGCGCTGATCGTCGGCGGTGCCGCGACGGCGGTGGGCACGGCCGTGCTGGCCCGCGACGAGCTGGCCCGGCTGTGGTGGCGGGTGCCGGGCGTCGAGCGGCCCCGCGAGGAGGGCGCGGTCGACTACTCCGGCGCGCGCTGGGTGGCGGCGGCCGACGCGAACTGGCGGCGGGCCGACCGGCCGGACGACTTCGGCGTCGACATGGTGATCGTCCATGTGACGCAGGGCAGCTTCGACAGCGCGGTGAAGGCGTTCCAGGACCCGGGGCACCAGGCGGCCACGCACTACATCGTGGGCCAGGACGGGGGCGTCACCCAGATGATCCGCGAGCTGGACGTGGCGTACCACGCGGGCAACCGCGACTACAACGAACGCAGTGTCGGCATCGAGCACGAGGGCTTCGTGGACCGCCCGCAGGACTTCACCGACGCGATGTACGCCGCCTCCGCGCGGCTGACGGCGGGCATCTGCGCGCGGTACGACATACCCCTGGACCGCGAGCACATCATCGGCCACGTGGAGGTGCCGGGCACCGACCACACCGACCCGGGTCCGCACTGGGACTGGGAGCGGTACATGAAGCTGGTGCGCCGGGCGGCCACGAGCACCCCGTCACCCGGTCCGTCCCGGTCCGGGGCGTAGGCCACCCGCTCGCCGGCCTACCGGCCTACGTCAGTCCGGCCGCCCGCGCCCGCTCCACCGCGGGTCCGATCGCCTTGCCGAGCGCCTCCACGTCGGCCTCCGTGGAGGTGTGGCCGAGGGAGAAGCGCAGGGTGCCGCGGGCCAGGTCGGGGTCGGTGCCGGTGGCCAGCAGGACGTGGCTGGGCTGGGCGACGCCCGCGGTGCAGGCGGAGCCGGTGGAGCACTCGATGCCCTGGGCGTCGAGCAGGAGCAGCAGGGAGTCGCCCTCGCAGCCGGGGAAGGTGAAGTGGGCGTTGGCCGGCAGGCGCCCCTCCGGTGCCGGATCGCCGCCGAGGATCGCGTCCGGGACCGCCGTACGGACGGCGTCGACCAGGTCGTCGCGCAGGGCGCCGATCTCGCGGGCGAACCACTCGCGCTGCTCGGCGGCGAGGCGTCCGGCGACCGCGAAGGAGGCGACGGCGGGGACGTCGAGGGTGCCGGAGCGGACGTGGCGCTCCTGGCCGCCGCCGTGCAGGACGGGCACCGGGGTGTACTCGCGGCCGAGGAGCAGCGCGCCGATGCCGTAGGGGCCGCCGATCTTGTGGCCGGAAACGGTCATCGCGGCGAGCCCGGAGGCGGCGAAGTCGACCGGGAGCTGGCCGACGGCCTGGACCGCGTCGGCGTGCAGCGGTACGTCGAACTCGGCGGCCACGTCGGCGAGTTCACGGACCGGCAGGATGGTGCCGATCTCGTTGTTGGCCCACATGACGGTGGCGAGGGCGACGTCGTCGGGGTTGCGGGCGACGGCCTCGCGCAGCGCGTCGGGGTGCACGCGGCCGTGGGCGTCCACGGGCAGGTACTCGACCCGGGCGCCCTCGTGCTCGCCCAGCCAGTGCACCGCGTCGAGGACGGCGTGGTGTTCGACGGGGCTGGCCAGCACCCGGGTGCGGGCCGGGTCGGCGTCGCGCCGGGCCCAGTACAGGCCCTTGACGGCGAGGTTGTCGGCCTCGGTGCCGCCGGAGGTGAAGACCACCTCGCTGGGGCGGGCGCCGAGCGCCTCGGCGAGGGTCTCGCGGGCCTCCTCGACGGTGCGCCGCGCACGGCGGCCGGACGCGTGGAGCGAGGAGGCGTTGCCGGTGACGCCCAGGTGGGCGGTGAGTGTCTCGACCGCCTCGGGAAGCATCGGGGTGGTCGCCGCGTGGTCGAGGTAAGCCATGGTGAGGCCGATTCTACGGGGCCCTCGCGCCCGGCCTCAGGGCAAGGTTGGCCGGTTTACAGACTCCACGACATCGTGTTGTCCGTGGCCATGAACGCGACCAGGACCAGCAGGTCGGCGACGCCCAGGCCGAGACCGAGCAGGGCCCGGCCGCGGCGGGCGGTGCCGCGCCACAGGGCGACCGAGGCCAGGGCGATGGCGATCGGGCCCAGGAAGACGTTGAGGACGAGCAGGCCGAGCAGGCCGAGGACGAAGGAGGCGACGGCCATGCCGTCGGTGTCCCGGATGCCGGTGGGGCGGGTGGTGCGGTCGGCCGGTGCGGTGAGCTGCATGAGGTTCTCCCTGCCGTGCGTCAGTGGGCGGAGGTGCTCCGTCGGCGGCCGTGCCGCTCGCGGATCGCGAAGACGCCGAGCCAGACGGCGATGACCAGGCCGACGGCGACGGAGAAGGTGAGCGGCGCGTGGGCGACGGTGCCCAGCACCACACCGAGGAGCAGCAGTGCGACAACGAGAAAGATCATGGTGTGCGGATCCCCCCAATCTCTGGCATTCTCTGGTTACAGTTGTTCACTGACTACCCAGTCTAGCGCTCCGCACCGCTTTTCAATTCCAGAGAACAGTTGTTAACTGCATGGTATGAGTCACACTCCCGGCGTTCGGCAGGCCCAGAAGCTCAAGACCCGGCAGGCGCTCCTGGACGCCGCTCTCGGACTGCTGGAGGAGCAGAGCCTGAGCAGTCTGGGCCTGCGCGAGGTCACCCGCGCCGTGGGCGTCGCCCCGACCGCCTTCTACCGGCACTTCCGCTCCACGGCGGACCTGGGGGTGGCACTGGTCGAGGAGGCGCTGGGCAGCCTGCATCCGATGATCCGGACGACGGTGTCTCCGGCCGAGGACAGTGACGAACGCATCGCCCGCGCGGTCGAGTTGATCGCCGGGCATGTGGCCGCGCACCCGGCGCACGTCCGGTTCGTCGCCCGTGAGCGGCACGGCGGCGTGCAGCCGGTGCGCGAGGCGATACGGGAGCAACTGGCCCGGTTCGCCGAGGAGGTGCAGGCCGAGCTGGCCAAGGACGCGGAGTCGGCGGGCTGGAGCGCGACGGACCTGCGGATGCTGGCCGGACTCTACGTCGACCAGATGCTGATCACGGCCTCGCTGTTCCTGGAGGCCCTGGACGCCCCCGAGGAGGAGCGCAGGCGCGCCGCGGAGACGGCGACGCGCCAACTGCGGCTGATCAGCGTCGGCCGCCGGCACTGGCTGGACTGACCGAACCGCCGCGGCCGGAGCGCCGGGCGGCCGACGCGGCGCGGGTCAGGTGAGCCGGACCCGGGCCAGCTGCCGGGACTGGGCGACCAGGCGGTCGGCGCTGTCCCAGACCTCCCCGTCCTCCTCCAGGAAGCCGCCGGCGAGGTTGCGGGTGGTGATGGAGACCCGCAGCGGGCCCGGCGCCGGGCGGCACCGCACGTGCACGGTCAGCTCGACCGTGGGCACCCAGCCCTTCAGCCCCATCTCGAAGGCGGTCGGGGGCAACGCGTCCACCGCGAGGAGCAGCGAGAGCGGGTCGGCGTCGCGGCCGTCGGCCAGCCCGAACCAGGCGCGCATCTCGCCCCGGCCGGAGGGCTGTCCGAGCGCCCAGCCCAGCGTGGCGGGGTCGAGCTTCAGCTTCAGCCGGTCGGCGATGGCGGAGCTGCCGTCGACGGGGGCGGGGCCGTCCTCCGGGCCGAAGCAGTGCTCGACCGGCGGGATCGCGGGCGGCTTCGCGGAGGTGCGGACGTCGTCGGGCAGCGCGCCGAGGTCGCCGTAGGAGGCGAGGACGCGGATGCGCTCGACCTCGTTGCCCTCGTCGTCGTACTGGAAGAGGGAGGCCTGCCCCGTGGAGAGGCCGCGTCCCGCGCGGACGGTCTCGGTGCGCACGACCGCGGGGCCCGGGTGGGAGGCGGTCAGGTAGTGCGCCGAGACCGTGAAGGGGTCCGGGTGCGGGAGGGCGTCGCCCAGGGCGCGGCCCAGGACGGCCAGCAGGTAGCCGCCGTTGACGGCGTTGATGATCGTCCAGCCGGCGGAGAGGTCGACGTCGTAGACGCCGGGGGCGCGCCGGGTGACGTGGGTGTCCCGGTCGAACTCGCTGTCGCCGACGGTGGCCGGTACGGCCGGGGCGGAGGCTGCTTCTGGCATGGCTGCACGGTACAACAGGAAACTACTAAGCGGTAGCTTTCCACTGCCTCATGCGGGCGGCCTCACGGCTGCGGCCTCATTCCCGCCCCTCCCGTGCCCGCAGGTACGCCTCCAGTTCCGCGGCCCCGGCCAGCAGCGCCCTGCCCCGGGCGGAGAGGCGGTCGCGCCAGTCGCGCAGGGTGGCCTCCAGGGGCTCCAGCCCACCGGCCGACCGCACCTGCTCGATCACCGGCGCGATCCGGGCCAACGGGTAGCCGCCCCGCCTGAGCTGGTGGGCCAGCTTGGCGTCCCGTACGTCGGCCTCGCCGTAGACCCGGTAGCCGGTCAGCGGGTCGCGGCTCGGACGCACCAGCCCGGCACGCTCCCACTTGCGCAGGGTCGCGGGCCGGATGCCCAGCTCCCGGGCGAGCGGCCCGACGAACCTGCCCGCGGACGCGGGCGTCACGGTAGCGGCGGCGGTGGCGGCGGCGGTGGCGGTGGCGGTGACAGCGGGCCCCGGCCGCCCGAGGTCCCGCAGCGCGCCCTCGACGGCCTCCAGGGTCCGCCGGTCGTCGAGCAACTGCGCGTGGCTCTCGTCGATCAGCCGGAACGCCTCGGCCGTCGCGCCCTCGTTCACCGCCCGCATGACCGAGGTCGCCGTCCGGTGTCCGTGGCCGGGCACCAGGGCGAGGAAGGCGTCCAGCGCCCGCGCGTGCAGCGGGGTGTAGGTGCGGTAGCCGTGGGCCGTGCGGTCGGCGGCCGGGAGGATGCCGGCCTCCTCGTAGTTCCTGACCGCCTGCGTCGACAGACCGTGCCCGCGGGCCAGATCGACGGGCCTGAGCTTGTCCCCGCTTTGAAGGTTGTACGCCACGCACCGCACGCTATCGCGGCCAAGTCTCCACCGAAAGTTCAACGATACGGTTTAATGCATGGCTACTGGCATCAAGGACATCACCCTCCCCGCCGACGCCGCGGCCGTCCTGGGCATGCTCCCGGCCCGGCCCCGCGTGCTCGCCCTGGGCGAGCCCACCCACGGCGAGGACACCCTCCTCGACGTGCGCAACGACCTCTTCCGGCAACTCGTCGAGCAGGAGGGCTACCTGACCCTCGCGATCGAGAGCGACTGCCTGGCCGGCCTGGTCGTGGACGACTACGTCACCTCGGGCACCGGCACACTCGACGACGCGATGGAGCACGGCTTCAGCCACGGCCTCGGCTCCTCCGACGCCAACCGCGACCTCGTGCGCTGGATGCGCGCGTACAACGAAGGCCGGCCCCCGGCCGAGCGGGTGCGCTTCGCCGGTCTCGACGGCCCGCTGGAGATCACCGGCGCCGCGAGCCCCCGGCGGGCCGTCACCGCGCTCCACGAGCACCTGTCGGCACACGTCGACCCCGGCCTGCTCCCCTGCACCGCCGGGACGCTCGACCGCCTGCTCGGCGCCGACGACCGGTGGACCGAGCCCGCGGCGATGACGGACCCGGCGCGTTCGGTGGGGCGGTCGGCCGAGGCCGGGGAGTTGCGGGCCCTCGCCCACGACCTGGTGGCGCTCCTCGACGAGCAGACGCCGCACCTGCTCGCGACGGCCTCGCGGGACGACTGGTACCGGGCGCGGCTGTACGGGCGTACCGCGACCGGACTGCTGGACTACCACCGCTGGATGGCCGACCCCTCCCCGGCCCGGATGAACCGGCTGCTCGGCGTGCGGGACCGGATGATGGCCGGCAACCTCCTCGCGCTCGCGGAGCGCGGCCGGGTGCTGGTCCACGCCCACAACTCCCACCTCCAGCGCGAGCGGAGCTCGATGAGCATGTGGCAGGGGCCGGTGGCGTGGTGGAGCGCCGGTGCGCTGGTGAGCGCCCGGCTCGGCGAGGAGTACGCCTTCGTGGCCACGGCCCTCGGCACGATCCGCCACCAGGGTGTGGACACTCCCCCGCCCGGCACCCTCGAAGGCCACCTGTACGCGATGCCGGAGGACCGCCGCGTCGTGGACGCCGGGCGGCTGGCCTCCGCCCTCGGCGACCCGCGGCCCGCGCCCCGGGTGTCCCCCTGGTTCGGCTACGCCCCGCTCGACCCCGCGCACCTGGACACGATCGACGGAGTCGTCTTCATCAAGGACATGCCGGACAGGGACGTGCCATAGAGGCCCTGACGGGTCACTCCCTCACTCCCCCTCCATCACCGTCGACCGCCGGTTCCAGGCGCGGGGGGCCCGCCAGTGGAAGCGCAGCGCGAGCAGCCGCAGGACGAAGGCGGTGACGACCGCGAGTGCGCTGGTGAACGGGGTGAGGGCCTCGTAGCGGATGCACAGGGCGACCATCGCGGAGCCGACGATCGCCGGGACGGCGTACAGGTCGCGGTCCCAGCGCAGGAGTGAGGGCACCTCGTTGGCGAGCACGTCGCGCAGGACGCCGCCGCCGACCGCGGTGGCCAGGCCCAGGCAGGCGGAGGCGGTCAGGCCGAGCCCGTAGTCGTACGCCTTGGTGGTGCCGGCGACGCAGAACAGGCCGAGGCCGGCCGCGTCGAAGATGTTCACGCCGGTCTGGAGGCGCTCCACGTGGGGGTGGAGGAAGAAGACCAGCACCGTGGCGAGCAGCGGGGTGACGAAGTACCCGAGGTCCGTGAAGGCGGCGGGCGGCACCGCCCCGATGACCAGGTCCCGGAACAGCCCGCCGCCCAGGGCGGTGACCTCGGCGAGGACGGCGATGCCGAACACGTCGAAGTTCTTGCGTACGGCCAGCAGCGCGCCGGAGATGGCGAAGACGAAGATGCCGATCAGGTCGAGTGTGTGCTGGACGGTGGGGCTGAAGAGTTCCTCGTACACCCGGCCATTCTCACCCGCCGACGAGCCCCGCCTCACGCATGAGGGCGGGGGCTCGTCGGCGGACGGGTCACTTCTCCTTGGCGGGAGGCTCCTCGTCGGTGGCCTCAGCCGAGGCCTCGGAGGTGGCCTCGGTGCTGGTGGCCTCGGCGGACGCCTCTCCGGACGTCTCTCCGGACGCCTCTCCGGACGTCTCTTCGGCCTCGGCGATCGCCTCGACCTCCGCGGCCACGGCCGCCGAGGTCGCCGCCGACTCCGCGAGGGCGTCCTCCGACACCAGCTCCGCCGCCTCCTTGGCGGCCGTGAGCAGGACGACGTCCTGCGGGGCCTGGTCCTCGAAGTTCTCCGGGTGGTGGCAGGCCACCTGCTGGCCCGGACGCAGCTCCTTGAGCGGCGGCTCCGTGGTGGTGCAGATCTGCGTCGCCTTCCAGCACCGGGTGTGGAACCGGCAGCCGCTCGGCGGGGCGATCGGCGAGGGCACGTCGCCCTTGAGCAGGATGCGCTCGCTCTTGGCACCGCGGCGCGCCGGGTCCGGAATCGGCACCGCCGACATCAGGGCCTTGGTGTACGGGTGCATCGGCGACTTGTAGAGCAGGTCGCGGTCGGCCAGCTCCATGATCTTGCCGAGGTACATCACCGCGATCCGGTCCGAGACGTGCCGGACGACGGACAGGTCGTGCGCGATGATCACGTACGTCAGGCCCAGCTCGGCCTGGAGGTCGTCGAGCAGGTTGACGACCTGCGCCTGGATCGACACGTCCAGGGCGGACACCGGCTCGTCCGCCACGACCATCTTCGGGTTGAGCGCGAGCGCGCGGGCGATGCCGATGCGCTGGCGCTGGCCGCCGGAGAACTCGTGCGGGTAGCGGTTGTAGTGCTCGGGGTTGAGGCCGACCACCGACAGCAGCCGCTGGACCTCCTTCTTGACCCCGCCCTCGGGCTCGACGCCCTGGAGCTTGAAGGGGGCGCTGACGATCGTGCCGATGGTGTGGCGCGGGTTCAGCGAGGAGTACGGATCCTGGAAGATCATCTGCACGTCGCGGCGCAGCGGGCGCATCCCGCCGACCCCGAGGTGGGTGATGTCCTTGCCCTCGAACTCGACCTTGCCCGCTGTCGGTTCGAGCAGCCGGGTGATGAGCCGGCCCATGGTCGACTTGCCGCAGCCCGACTCGCCCACGACGCCGAGGGTCTCACCCGCGCGGACCTCGAAGTCGATGCCGTCGACTGCGCGGACGGCTCCGACCTGGCGCTGCAGCAGGCCCTTCTTGATCGGGAAGTGCTTCTGCAGCCCGGTGACCTTCAGCAGGGTCTCGCCGGGGGCGGCGTCCTTGGTGAGGGTGGCGCCGCTGCTCTGTGCGGGGATGGTCACCGCTGTGTCCTCTGCCTTCGCTTTGTCACTCACAGCTTCGGCGCAATCTCTTCGGTCCAGATACGCTCCCGCTGCTCCTGCGACATGTGGCAGGCGGCCCAGTGCTTGCTGCCGACCTCGGTCAGGTCCGGGCGGACCGTGCGGGTGATGTCGTCCTTGGGCACGTCGGCGTACGGGCAGCGCGGGTTGAAGGCGCAGCCGGACGGGAGGTTGATGAGGGAGGGCGGGGAGCCCTTGACCGGGATGAGGCGTTCCTGCTGGTCGCGGTCGAGCCGCGGCATCGAGCCGAGCAGGCCCCAGGTGTAGGGGTGCCGGGGCTCGTAGAACACCTTCTCCGCCGGGCCCCGCTCGACGCACCGGCCGCCGTACATCACCAGGAGGTCGTCGGCCAGTTCGGCGACGACGCCCAGGTCGTGGGTGATGATGATGACCGCGGAGCCGAACTCCTTCTGCAGGTCCCGGATGAGGTCCAGGATCTGGGCCTGGACGGTCACGTCCAGGGCGGTGGTCGGCTCGTCCGCGATGAGCAGCTCGGGATTGTTGACCAGCGACATGGCGATCATCGCGCGCTGGCGCATACCGCCGGAGAACTCGTGCGGGTAGCTGTCCACCCGCTTGTCCGGCTGCGGGATGCCGACGCGGTCGAGCATCTCGACGGCGCGGCGCTTGGCGGTCTTCTTGTCCACGTCGTGGTGGATGCGGTACGCCTCCACGATCTGCTGCCCGATCGTGTAGTACGGGTGCAGCGCGGACAGCGGGTCCTGGAAGATCATCGCCATGTTCCGGCCGCGCAGCTTGCGCACGTGGTCCGGGTCGGCGGAGAGCAGCTCGGTGCCGTCCAGCCAGATCTCGCCGGATATCCGGGCCTTGCGCTTGCCGTACTGGCCGGCGGTGTGCAGGCCCATGATGCCGAGCGAGGTCACCGACTTGCCGGAGCCGGACTCGCCGACGATGCCGAGGGTCTTGCCCTTCTCCAGCTGGAAGCTGAGACCGTCGACGGACTTGACCAGGCCGTCGTCGGTGGGGAAGTGCACCTTGAGGTCGCGCACTTCCAGGAATGCCTTCGGAGCGGGCGAGGTGGCGGTGGGCTCGCCCACGGCCGCCCCGCTCTTGCTGAGTTCGGTCATGCGAGCCTCACTCGGGGGTCGATCACGGCGTACAGGACGTCCACCACGAGGTTGGCGATCAGCACCGCGAGAGAAGTGATCAGGACGACACCCAGGATAAAGGGCAGGTCCTGGTTCTGGATCGCGTCCAGCACCTTCTGGCCGAGGCCGGGGAGGCTGAACGTGGTCTCGGTCAGGATCGCGCCGCCCATGAGGGCGCCGAGGTCCATGCCGAGCATGGTCAGCAGCGGGGTCAGGGTGGACCGCATCGCGTGCTTGCGGATGACGACCTGCTCCTTGAGGCCCTTGGCCCGCGCCGTGCGGATGTAGTCCTCGCCGAGGATCTCCATCATGGTGGCCCGGGTGATCCGGGCGTACATCGCGGCGTACAGGAAGGCCAGGGTGATCCAGGGCAGGATCATGCCGCCGAACCAGCCGGAGAGGCTCTCGTCCAGCGGGACGAACTCCGCGTTGATCCAGCCCAGGCTGTGGGAGAAGATCGCGAGGCTGAGCAGACCGGTGAAGTAGATGGGGAGGGAGACGCCCGCGAGCGCGACGACCATCGCACCGCGGTCCCACAGGGTGCCCCGCTTGAGCGCGGAGAGCACGCCCGCCGCCAGACCGAAGATCAGCCACAGCACGGCCGCACCGAGCGCGAGAGCCAGGGTCACCGGGAATCGCTCGGTCAGCACCGGCCAGACGGCCTGTTCGCTGCGGAAGGAGTAACCGAAGCAGGGGGCGGAGCACTGGGTGACGTCGCCGCCGCCCGCGTAGGTCCGGCCCGCGAAGATGCCCTTGAAGAACTCCCAGGCCTGGACGAAGATCGGGTCGCCCAGACCCAGCTTCTGCCGCACCGCTTCGACGGAGGCCGGGTCGGCCTGCTTGCCCACGAAGCTCGTGGCGATGTCGACGCCCGCCCACTTGGGGACGAGGAAGAAGATGCCGAAGACCACCAGGATGATGACCACGAGCATCACTACGGCGGCGAACAGCCGCCTGATGAGGTAAGCGAGCACAGCTTACGGCCCGCCGCGGATCGCGGGCCGCCGGAGGTCTTCCGGCGGCCCGCGGTCACGCCGCGCCGGCCTTCACCTGCCTTTCGTGCCGTACGGCGGGTGTACCGGTTACTTCGAGGACTTCAGGCCGAGGTTGACGAAGTCGTACATACCGCTGTAGCCGTCGGTCGTGTAGACGTTCGCCAGGCGGCTGGAGCGCCAGTTGATGAACTTCTCGAAGACGAAGGGCAGGTAGTAGCCGCCCTCCATCACCTTGTGGTTGATCTGCTTGGCGATGTCCGCCTTGCCGGTGTCGTCCAGGGTGGTGACGTACTTGTCGAACAGGCCGTCGATCTCCTTGTCCTTGATGAGCGCGTAGTTGTTGTTACCGCTCTCGAGGATGTAGTCGCTGCTCCACAGCGGGAGACCGTAGCCCTGGACCGACGGGAAGTCGGGGCCCCAGCCCATGATGATGATGCCGTAGTTCTTCTTGATCACGTTCGAGGGGCTGCCGATGATGCCGGCGGTCTGCGAACCGTCGTACTGGTCGATGTCGACCGTGATGCCGATCTTCTTCAGCGACGCCTGGAGCGACTCGGCGGTGGCCACCTCGACCGGCTTGTTGTTGCGGACCGCGATGGTGGTCTTGAAGCCGTTGGGCTTGCCGCAGGCCTTCAGCTCTTCCTTGGCCTTGGCGACGTTGCCCTTCTTGTTGGCACCGGCCATCTCGTACGGGTCGTACTTCTGGCCCTCGGAGCCCGGCACCGCCGGCGGCAGCATGTTGGTGCCGATGTCGCCACCGGCCTGCGGGCCACCGCGCGCGGTCTGGAGCGAGACGTGGTCGGCCCCGTAGAGCACGGCCTTGCGGCAGTGGATGTTGTCGAACGGCTTCACGCTCTGCGGGAAGACCGCGTAGCGGATGTAACCGGAGACCGGGTTGTCGACGTTGCCCTTGTGCTGCTTCAGGGCGGTGGTGCGGCCCTGGGGCGACAGACCGGTCTGGGCCAGGTCGATGTCGTAGTCGCCGGCGATCAGACGCTGGTCCAGCTCGTTGGCGTTGGTGAAGAACTTGATCGTGATCTTGTCCGGGTACGCCTTGCGGACCGGGTCCGAGTCCTGCTTCCACTCGGTGTTGCGGACCAGGGTGAGGTCCTTGCCCGGGTTGTAGGACTGGAACTTGTACGGACCGGAGGAGAACGGCTTCAGGCCGTACTTGGACTTGGTGTCCTTGTCCTGGCGGACCGGGGACGCCGAGGTCAGCGCGAGCATCTCCTCGAAGTCCGAGTTGGCCTGCGGCAGCTTGAAGACGATGGTCTTGTCGTCCGGCGTCTCGATCGCCTTCAGACCCAGCTTGTCCGCGGACTTGTCCTTGTAGGGACCCTGGTACTTGTCCTCGGGGTCGAGCACCTCCTTGAGGTACGTCGGACCGCCGGAGAGGACGTCCTGCGCCCACACGCGCTCGATGCCGTACTTGATGTCCTTGGAGGTGATCGGCTTGCCGTCCTCCCAGGTGACGCCGTCACGCAGGGTGTACGTGTAGGTCTTGCCGTCGTCCGAGACCTTGGCGACGTCGGTGGCGAGGTCGGGGGTGACGCCCGCGCCCTTCTCACCCGGCGCCGGCGTGTTCGTCACGAGCTGGCGGGAGTAGTACCGCGAGAAGTTCCACATGAAGCCGTAGTAGCCGCGGGTGGTGTCCCACGAGTCGGCGTCCTGGACGCTGGCGAACTTCAGCTCGCCGCCCTTCTTGGCCTGGTCGGCCTGGGCGACCTTGTTGTTCGCGGCGTCGAAGCCGGCCGCGCCGTTCTTCGACCCCTCGCCGTCGCTGTCACCGCCGCCGCACGCCGCCGTGGTCAGCAGCGCGGCGACCACTGCGGCAGCGGCCATGGCCTGCTTGCGCCGCCCTGAGGTGCGTTGGGTAGTCACGATCTCGGATCCTCCGGATTAGATGAGAGACCCCGTGCAGGTGCCACGGGTCGCTTGCCGGTACGGCAGGTCAGCGGGAGCCCTTCGGGTCCAGCGCATCGCGTACGCCGTCACCGAAGAGGTTGAAGGCAAGAACGGTGATGAAGATCGCCAAACCGGGGATCACCATGTACATGGGATCCGACTGGTAGTAGTCGATCGCGCTCGAGAGCATCTGCCCCCAGGACGACGTGGGCGGCTTGACGCCCACGCCCAGGAAGCTGAGTGCCGCCTCGGTGAGGATGTTGGTGGGGATCATCATCGTCGTGTACACGATGATCGGGGCCACCAGGTTGGGCAGCAGTTCCTTGAACAGGATGTAGAAGCGTCCGGCACCCAGGGACCGGGCGGCCTCCACGTACTCCCGCTCACGCATGGAGAGCGTCTGGCCGCGTACCACGCGCCCGATGTAGGGCCAGCCGAAGAAGCCGATGACGAGGATCATCACGAAGAGGCGTACGCCCGTGCCGCTGAGTCCCAGCATCTCGTTCGGCATCACCGAGACCAGCGCGATGATGAAGAGCAGCTGCGGGAAGGCCAGCAGGCCGTCCATGACCCGGCTGATCAGGGCGTCGACCCAGCCGCCGAAGAAGCCGGCGAGCACACCCAGGACGGTTCCGATGATCACGGCGACGATCGCGGACAGGAAGCCGACGAGCAGCGAGATCCGGGCGCCGTGGACGATGCGGGCGAAGATGTCGCGGCCGTTGACCGGCTCGACGCCGAACCAGTGGTCGCCGCTGATGCCGCCGAGTGACCCCCGGGGCGTGCCGAACAGCGGGTCGATCAGGTCCTCGTGGTAGACGTCCGGGTCCTGCCCGACGATGTTGGTGATCAAGGGCGCGAAGATCGCGACCACGACGAGCAGGAGCACCACGACGCCGCCCGTCAGGGCGAGCTTGTCCCGCTTCAGCCGCTCCCAGGCGATCCTGCCGAGGGAACGCCCCTGTACCGCCTTGGCTTCGGCGCCGGCAACCGCCGCTTCCTCGGCAGCACTCGGGGCCGCTTCCGCGGTCGGCTCGTGCAATGGTGCCGTCATCTGGCAGGGACCCCTCTCAACCGGCGGTAGCCGGCCCGCACTTGCCGCTGTAGCGGCGTGATCCGTCCGTCGTACAAAGGGGCGAGCATCCACCCCTTGTTGCGGGAGTCTTCAACGCTTTGGCGATCTGTAGCCAGACTTGACGGTGAATGGATGCGCAACCGTGATGCTGTTCGAGGTGTTCCGTTATCCGGACAGTGGGTAACGGGGGCCGGACACGGATGAGTTGGGGCAGAGGGGACAAGGCGGCGCTTTGCACCCTCATCTACGCGCGAAGATCGCCACCGGTCACCCCGGGGCCGGACCCCCGACCGTCAGGACCGGCCCCCGGCCGGAGGGTATCCGTACCCGCCCGCCGGCGCCTGCGCGGGGGCGGGGGCCTGGGCCTCGCGGGCGTAGAACGGACGGGCGTGGGCGCGCAGCCACATGGCGACCGGGTCGTGGAGGTCGGTCATCGCCACCGTCGACACCGCGAGCCCGTCCGGCACCGCGCCGACGGACTGCTGCATCATCGCGCGCACCGCGTCGACGGCCGGCGGCGAGGTGTCGTAGACCTCGAGACCGATGGCGAGGTAGGGCGCCCCGAGCGCGGGCTGCACCCAGGCGCGGCGCAGCGCGCGGACCGCCGGGGTGCGGTGGGCGTTCTGCGTGAGCAGGGCGTAGAACTGGGGGATCTCGATGGCCGGTTCGGACAGCCTCAGGGGTCCGGCGGGCTGGCGGTCCAGGCCGGAGGCGATCCGGCGCAGGTCCGGCCAGGGGACGCCGACGCCGCCGCCGGGGGCGTGCGGGTTGAGCCAGAGGCCGAAGTGGTCCGGGTAGAGGGCGCGGGCCGCCTCCAGGCCGTCGACCACCTCGTACGACCTGTTCCAGCCGCTGGCCGACAGCTCCTGGGCGGAGGTGACGCACGGCGCGTAGCCGTAGCCCTCGACCTCCATGTTTCCGTACTGGGCGTCCGGGGAGCCGGCCTGGCCCTGCCACAGCAGCATCCAGACCTGGCCGGAGGTGGGGGTGGCGAGCGCGCGCAGCAGGGCCTCGTAGGCGTCGTAGCGCCCGGGCGTCACCTGGCGCAGCATGTGCTCGACCTGCCCGGTCGTGGTGCCGCTGGCGCTCACGTCTGTGGCCCTTTCTGGAAGTTCCCGGTCGTGGAAACAGCTTAAGGCTCCGCGGGGTGGGGGGCGCCTATCAGCTCGGGGGGCGCTGTCGTCCTGCGGGTGCGGGTTCGTTGTGGCTGGTCGCGCAGTTCCCCGCGCCCCTGGGTTGGCTGCCCTGACCGGCGTTTACAAGTCCCGGTCGTAGAAGGGCCGGACCCGCTCGCGCATCCAGTCGCAGACCGGGTCCTGGGCGGCCTCCAGGAGGACCAGGTTGACCGGCCACTTCGGCGGGGCGGCGGTGAGGGCGCGGCCCAGGGCGTCCAGGGGGAGGGCGCGGGCGTCGCCCTCCCAGTGGGTGAGTTCGACGCCGACGAACAGGGTCGGGTCGGCGGTCTCGACGGCGGCCAGGCAGCGGCGGGCGGTGCGCACGACGCCGGTGGCGGCGAACTCGGCGGAGGCCGCGGCGAGGAAGTCCACCGGGTCGTCCTGCCAGTCCGGCTCGAAGAGGCGGACCCGGCCGCCGGACGCGGGCCCGTCCAGCGGGGTGCGGCCGGCCCGGCACAGCTCGGCCACGGCGGGCGGCGGCAGCGGGATGCCGACCACGCCCTCCGGGTTCACGGCGATGCCGATCTGCGGGGGCAGGCCGCGGGCGAACTCCGCGGCGGGGGCGACGGTGTACGCCATCTGCGCCCCGGCGACCTGGCGGAGCTGCTCCTCGGAGCTGAACACCGGCACATAGGCCTGGCCGTCGATCTCCAGGGAGGGCAGGTCGAGGGGGCCGCTGTGCGGGCCGCCGCCGTTCGGCAGGGGGACCCAGAGGAAGCTGCGGCCGAGCACCTCCACGATCCGCCCGCCGGCGCCGGGTATGCCGAGGGAGGCGGAGAGCACCTCCTCCAGCTCGTTGCCGGGCCAACCGCCGTGCGGGTGGGGGTGTGCCTGTGCCGGGAACCCGGGGAAGTCCATCTGCCTACCGCCTGCCTGGTACCGCTGTCCTGGCTGAAAAGGCTAACCCGTTCGGCCCAGCCCCCCGTGGTCCGTCATCCGGTGAAGGCGATGCGGCGGAGGTTGTCCGCGGCCGCCCGGTCCAGGACGACCGCCGAGGTGCAGCCGGCCGGCAGGGCGCCCCCGGTCACGGCGCGCAGCAGGCGGGAGTTGGCCGCGCGGTGCCGCAGGAACGCGTACCGCGAGACGCCGCGGCCGCGCTCGCGCTGTCCGGCCAGGGCCTCGTCGACGCCGACGTCGAGGAGCAGCAGGTGCAGGGTGCCGTCGCGGCGGCGGGCCTCCCGGGCCAGCCAGCCGCGCACCCAGGACTGTGTGCCGCAGTCGTGCACGACGACGCCCTCGCCGGAGCGCAGCGCCTTGCGGAGCCCCGCGTAGTGGGCGAGGCGGACCAGGGGGCGGTAGAGCGCGTACGGCAGGAAGCCCGGCATGCGGCGCTCCCAGCGGTCGCGGGTGTCCTGGGAGTCGATGCGCGGGCCGCGCACGGTGCGCGCCATCAGGGTGGACTTGCCGCTGCCGGGCAGGCCGGTGATCACCACCAGGTCCCGGGGTCCGAAGAGCAGGGCGTGCGGGCTGTGCCCGTCCCGCTCGCGCAGGTCGCGGACGACGGGCGCGGGCCGCTCGGCGCACGACTGCGGGGCCGGGGCGGAGGGCTGCTCGGGCAGCGCGAGGCCCGAGGTCGTGGCGTAGGCCGTGGTCCTGTTCACCGTGATCGTCTCCCCTGGGGCGGTTCACGAGTTCCCATCCCCGTCGAGTGTAAAGAGAAGGTAATGCGCGGGTCTCGCGATTTCGTTCGCTTACTGCCACAAGCCGGTTACAGATCACGGTCTGCCACGAATCGGCCGGTCGTGCAATGATGGCGGCGCCAACTGCATACCGGCCGTTTGAATCCGCGCGGGAGAGTCCCCGGCCACGCCGGGGCGCCGAAGGAGCAAGTCCCTCCCTTGAATCTCTCAGGCCCCCGTTACCGCGCGGGCGAGGCACATCTGAAAAGCGGGCCGCCGTTCGACGGCTGCCCCACCCAAGGTGCAAGCCCTGATCGCCGTACTCCGGTGGTCGTGGCGAACCTCTCAGGTTCCGATGACAGATGGGGAGGACCGACCTCGCCCGTGCCGTCCTGTCCTGGGAGACGACCGACCGATGAGCAGTTCGAACACCCGCCGTACCGCGCTCGACGCCACCCATCGCGCGCTGGGCGCGACGATGACCGACTTCGCCGGCTGGGACATGCCCCTGCGCTACGCCTCCGAGCGTGACGAGCACGTCGCGGTGCGCACCCGGGCCGGTCTCTTCGACCTCTCGCACATGGGCGAGATCACCGTCACCGGGCCGCAGGCCGCCGCGCTGCTGGACTTCGCGCTGGTCGGCAACATCGGCGGCGTGAAGCCGGGCCGCGCCCGCTACACCATGATCTGCCGCGAGGACGGCGGCATCCTGGACGACCTGATCGTCTACCGGCTGGCGGACGCCGAGTACATGGTCGTCGCCAACGCCTCCAACGCGCAGACCGTGCTCGACGCGCTGACCGAGCGGGCGGCCGGCTTCGACGCCGAGGTGCGCGACGACCGCGACGCCTACGCGCTGCTCGCCGTGCAGGGCCCCGAGTCCCCGGGCATCCTCAAGAGCCTCACCGACGCCGACCTGGACGGCCTGAAGTACTACGCCGGTCTGCCCGGCACGGTGGCCGGCGTCCCGGCGCTGATCGCGCGCACCGGCTACACCGGCGAGGACGGCTTCGAGCTGTTCGTGAAGCCGGAGCACGCCGTCGAGCTGTGGCAGGCGCTGACCGAGGCGGGCCGGGGCGTCGGTCTCGTCCCCTGCGGCCTGTCCTGCCGGGACACGCTCCGCCTGGAGGCGGGCATGCCGCTGTACGGGCACGAGCTGACCACCTCCCTGACGCCCTTCGACGCCGGGCTCGGCCGGGTGGTGAAGTTCGAGAAGGAGGGCGACTTCGTCGGTCGCGCCGCGCTGACCGGGGCCGCCGCCGAGGCCGAGCAGAACCCGCCCCGCGTGCTGGTCGGCCTGGTCGCCGAGGGCCGCCGGGTCCCGCGCGCCGGTTACCAGGTCGTCGCCGGCGGCCAGGTGATCGGCGAGGTCACCTCCGGCGCCCCCTCCCCCACGCTGGGCAAGCCGATCGCCATGGCGTACGTCGACGCGGCGCACGCTGCACCGGGGACCGAGGGTGTGGGCGTGGACATCCGGGGCAGCCACGAGCCGTACGAGGTCGTGGCACTGCCCTTCTACAAGCGCCAGAAGTAGACACTGAGGGCGGAGGGCCGCCGGCCCCCCGCGCGTGTCCTTGCTGCTCAACGGCAGTGTCAGCAGTCCCCCATTCATCAGCAGTCACCCGCGTACAGGAGAATTCAGGCCATGAGCAACCCCCAGCAGCTGCGCTACAGCAAGGAGCACGAGTGGCTGTCGGCCGCCGAGGACGGCGCCTCGACGGTCGGCATCACGGAGCACGCGGCCAACGCGCTCGGTGACGTCGTCTTCGTGCAGCTTCCCGAGGTCGGCGACTCGGTGTCCGCGGGCGAGACCTGCGGCGAACTGGAGTCGACCAAGTCCGTCTCCGACCTGTACTCCCCCGTCTCCGGTGAGGTCACCGAGGTCAACGAGGACGTCGTCAACGACCCGTCGCTGGTGAACAGCGCCCCCTTCGAGGGCGGCTGGCTGTTCAAGGTCCGGGTCACGGACGAGCCGGGCGACCTGCTCTCCGCCGACGAGTACACCGCATTCGCCGGCGCCTGAGGAGTCACGGACGCATGTCGCTTCTGAACACACCCCTGCACGAGCTCGACCCCGACGTCGCCGCCGCCGTCGACGCCGAGCTGGACCGCCAGCAGTCCACCCTCGAGATGATCGCCTCCGAGAACTTCGCGCCCGTCGCGGTCATGGAGGCCCAGGGCTCGGTCCTCACCAACAAGTACGCCGAGGGCTACCCCGGCCGCCGCTACTACGGCGGCTGCGAGCACGTCGACGTGGTCGAGCAGATCGCCATCGACCGGGTCAAGGCGCTCTTCGGCGCCGAGCACGCCAACGTGCAGCCGCACTCCGGTGCCCAGGCCAACGCCGCCGCGATGTTCGCGCTGCTCAAGCCCGGCGACACGATCATGGGTCTGAACCTCGCCCACGGCGGGCACCTGACCCACGGCATGAAGATCAACTTCTCCGGCAAGCTCTACAACGTCGTCCCGTACCACGTCGGTGACGACGGCCAGGTCGACATGGCCGAGGTGGAGCGGCTCGCCAAGGAGACCAGGCCGAAGCTGATCGTCGCCGGCTGGTCGGCCTACCCCCGTCAGCTGGACTTCGCCGCGTTCCGCAAGGTCGCGGACGAGGTCGGCGCGTACCTCATGGTCGACATGGCGCACTTCGCCGGTCTGGTCGCCGCGGGCCTGCACCCGAACCCGGTCCCGCACGCGCACGTCGTGACCACCACCACGCACAAGACGCTGGGCGGCCCGCGCGGCGGTGTGATCCTCTCCACGGCCGACCTGGCCAAGAAGATCAACTCCGCCGTCTTCCCCGGTCAGCAGGGTGGACCGCTGGAGCACGTGGTCGCCGCCAAGGCCGTCGCCTTCAAGGTCGCCGCGAGCGAGGACTTCAAGGAGCGCCAGACCCGTACCCTGGAGGGTGCCCGCATCCTGGCCGAGCGCCTGGTGCGGGACGACGCGAAGGCGGCGGGCGTGTCGGTCCTGACCGGGGGCACGGACGTCCACCTCGTTCTGGTGGACCTGCGCGACTCCGAGCTGGACGGCCAGCAGGCCGAGGACCGCCTCCACGAGGTCGGCATCACGGTCAACCGCAACGCCGTCCCGAACGACCCGCGTCCGCCGATGGTGACCTCCGGGCTGCGCATCGGTACGCCGGCCCTGGCGACCCGCGGCTTCACGGCCGAGGACTTCGCCGAGGTCGCGGACGTGATCGCCGAGGCGCTGAAGCCGTCCTACGACGCCGAGGCGCTGGCGGCCCGGGTGAAGGCCCTGGCCGACAAGCACCCGCTGTACCCGGGTCTGAACAAGTAGACACCACGTGATCGGGGCGCCGCGCCCGCCACAAGCGGGTCCGGCGCCCCGCCCCGAAGCACCGCCCTCTGCACCACCCCCGTTCTGAGGAGACCCCCGTGGCCATCTCGGTCTTCGACCTGTTCTCGATCGGCATCGGCCCGTCGAGCTCGCACACGGTCGGCCCGATGCGCGCGGCCCGCATGTTCGCCCGCCGCCTGCGCAACGAGGAGCTGCTGGACTCCGTCGCCTCGGTCCGGGCCGAGCTGTACGGCTCGCTCGGCGCCACCGGGCACGGCCACGGCACCCCCAAGGCGGTGCTGCTCGGCCTGGAGGGCGACTCGCCGCGCACGGTGGACGTGGAGACGGCCGACGACCGCGTCGAGACGATCAGGTCCTCCGGCCGCATCCGCCTCCTCGGCGAGCACGAGATCGCCTTCGCCTACGACGACGACATGGTCCTGCACCGCCGCGAGACCCTGCCCTACCACGCCAACGGCATGACCCTGTGGGCGTACGACGCCGAGGGCGCCGAGGTGCTGACCAAGACGTACTACTCGGTCGGCGGCGGCTTCGTCGTCGACGAGGACGCGGTGGGCGCGGACCGCATCGTGCTCGACGACACGGTGCTCAAGTACCCCTTCCGCACCGGGGACGAGCTGCTGCGCCTGGCCCGGGAGACCGGCCTGTCGATCTCCGCCCTGATGCTGGAGAACGAGCGGGCCTGGCGCGACGAGGACGAGATCCGCGAGGGCCTGCTGGAGATCTGGCGGGTGATGCGGGCGTGCGTGGACCGCGGCATGACCCGCGAGGGCATACTCCCCGGCGGCCTGAAGGTCCGCCGCCGCGCCGCCAACACCGCGCGCAAGCTGCGCTCCGAGGGCGACCCGCAGGCCCTGGCCATGGAGTGGATCACCCTCTACGCGATGGCCGTGAACGAGGAGAACGCGGCCGGCGGCCGGGTCGTCACCGCCCCGACGAACGGCGCGGCGGGCATCATCCCGGCCGTCCTGCACTACTACGTCAACTTCGTGCCCGGCGCCGACGAGGACGGCGTGGTCCGCTTCCTGCTCGCGGCCGGCGCGATCGGCATGCTCTTCAAGGAGAACGCCTCCATCTCCGGCGCCGAGGTCGGCTGCCAGGGCGAGGTCGGCTCCGCCTGCTCGATGGCGGCGGGCGCCCTCGCCGAGGTGCTGGGCGGCTCCCCCGAACAGGTGGAGAACGCCGCCGAGATCGGCATGGAGCACAACCTCGGCCTGACCTGCGACCCGGTCGGCGGCCTCGTCCAGATCCCGTGCATCGAGCGCAACGGCATGGCCGCGGTGAAGGCGGTCACGGCGGCCCGGATGGCGATGCGCGGCGACGGCTCCCACAAGGTCTCCCTCGACAAGGTCATCAAGACCATGAAGGACACCGGCGCCGACATGTCGGTGAAGTACAAGGAGACGGCCAGGGGCGGGCTGGCCGTCAACATCATCGAGTGCTAGGCGGATGGGCTCTGACCAGCGCGTTCGCATCTTTCAGCGCTGTCAGGGCCTTGGCTGCCTACGCAATGGAGAATCTTCCGATTCACGTGTCCCGAGGCGCAGCGAGAAGAAGCATGACGTCGTCGATGGGCTGTTGCATGTCGACGGTTCGGTCGGTGAGCCACTGGAGCTGGATGCCGTCGGCGAGCGCGACAAGGATCGCGGCAAGCCGTTCAGGGGGCAGGTCCGTGCGCACGGCGCCCTCGTCCATCCGTCGCTGAAGGAATGCGCTGATGAGAGGCCGGATTTCGGCGTACCGCTCCGCGAAGAGGCTGTGGGCGGGGTGGGTCGTGTCGCTGGCGGCAGCAGCCATCGATACGAACAGCTCCACCAAGCCGGGGGTGTCCGCGCCCTCCTGGATGATGGAGCGGTAGGTTTCCGCGCCCTTGAATTCCGCGTGCCGGGCACGTGCCGAGGTGTCCCGGGCGCGGAGGACCTGTGTGAGGAGGTCTTCCTTGGAGTTGAAGTAGTGCATGAGTCCGGGCAGGCTCAGGTTGCAGCGAGCGGCAACCTTGCGCAGTGAGGTGCCGCGGTAGCCCTCCTGCGCGAAGATCTCCAGCGCTACTTGGAGGATCTCTTCCCGCTTTGCCTCGCCCTTTTCGTAAGGGCCACGTCGCGCCATGACGGTCACACTAGCGTGCGAACGGGCGGGTTCCCGTTTGCTGTCACCGCGGGGGCGGGCAGGTAGCCGTCCCTCGCGAGGGCGCCGAGCCAGTGCGCCGACGGCTTGGGGGTGCGGGCGAAGGTGCGCGGGTCGACGGCGATGAGGCCGAAGGTGGGCCGGTAGCTGCCCCATTCGTAGTTGTCCAGGGCGCTCCAGTGCAGGTAGCCGCGGACGTCGGCGCCGTCATGCATCGCGGCGGCCAGGCCGGCCAGTGCTTGTTCGGTGTAGGCGATGCGGCGTTCGTCGTCGCTGGTGGCGATGCCGTTCTCGGTGACGAGGATGGGTACGTGCTGTCCGACGATCTGACGGGTGTGCTGGACGGCTTGGCCCAGGGCCTGGGGGTAGAACTCCCAGCCAGTCAGCGTGGTCTCCGCGCCGTCCGGTACGGGCAGCGGGCCGTTCACTGCGATGCGGTGGCGGGTGTACGCCTGGACGCCGATCCAGTCGTTGTCGCGGGCGGCGTGCAGGAAGACGTCCTCGCGGGACATGCCATGGGCCCTGGCGACTTCCTCGGCGCCGGGTTCGGGTTGGTAGACCTGGTTGGCGACGGTCCAGCCGACCAAGTAGTCGGGGTTTGCGTCCTTGAGGACGCTGACGGTGGCTCGGTGGGCTCTGATCAGCGCCGCGGTGACCTGCTCGTCAGGTTCGACGGTGGAGGGGTCGAAGGCGACCCCTCCACCGGTGCCGCCGCCGTCGTGGGATGCCCGGCGGCGCAGGGCGTGGACGAGGGCGACCATGTTGGGTTCGTTGATGGTGGCGACATAGCGCACGTCGTCACCGAGGATCTCGGTCGCGGTGCGCGCGTAGGTGGCGAAGCGCTCGGCGGAGTCCTCGGCGAGCCAGCCGCCGCGCTCGCTGAACCAGCGGGGCGAGGTGAAGTGGTGCAGTGTGACGACCGGTTCCAGGCCGCGCTCCCGTGCGCCGACGACCATGGCCCGGTAGTGGGCGATCGCGGCGTGGGACACACGCCCGTCCTCCGGTTCGATGCGGGCCCATTCGATGCTGAAGCGGTAGGCGTTGAAGCCGAGTTCGCTGAGCAGGTCCATGTCCTCGGGCCAGCGATGGAAGCTGTCGGCCGCGTCTCCGCTGCGCTCGGGCAGCACGCCACCCGGCCTGTTCTCCAGCGCCCACAGGTCGCTGGAGATGTTGTTGCCCTCGGTCTGGTGCGCGGAGGTGGAGGCTCCCATGAGGAAGCCGGGTGCCAGGGGGTACCGGGCGGCGGGCGGTACGGCCATCGCTGCAACTCCTTTGTCTGTGCGGGTGTCAGGGAAGCACCCCCACAAAAAGCGTTCACTGATCGGTTTTCGTGTTAGCGTACAGGTGTTTCCAGGGCTGGATGAAGGGACTTCGTGGGGGAGTCGCCGCTTCGGCCCCGGAAGCCCGACGCCCAGGAGTCCCGTGCCGAACCTGACCCCGGCGCCCGGGCACCTGGGCGCCCGGCCGCCGCGGAGATCCGCGATGCATGCCGTCTTCCCTGCTCCTGCCGACCACGTCGTGCACGACGGACCATCGGGTCCGTCTGCCGCCGGACCGTGGAGGCTGACCTCCGACGATCCGGCCCTGTCCGGCGTCGAGCGCACTGTCCGTGCCCTGTTCGATCCACACCTGGGTGAACGGGTTCTGCCCGCCGGCGGTGCCGGGCAGGGCGCGGAGATCCGCCTGATGCTGGATGCCTCCGTACCGGCCCGTCGGCGTACCCGTGGAGTGGCTCCCGGCGGTACGTCGCGCCCTGCCGACGAGGCGTACGCCGTGAGGGTGGAAGGGGGAGCGGTCGTCTGCAGCGGGCGTACACCTGCGGGTGTCTTCCGAGCGGCGACGACGGCCCTGCAGCTGATCGCCCTGGCCGACCCGGACGAGCTTCTGGTGGCGCAGGAGTTCACCGACGCACCGCACTATGCGTGGCGGGGCCTGCTTCTTGATACGGCGCGCCGTTTCATTCCCGTCCACGAGATGCACCGCCTGATCGATCTCGCCGCCCTGTACAAGATCAACGTGCTGCATCTGCACCTGACGGACAACGAGGGCTGGCGGATCGAGGTCCCCTCACTCCCCGCCCTGACGGCCGGCTCGGCCGACGACAGCTTCTACACGGCAGACGACTACCGTGCCCTGCAGGAGTACGCCGCCGCTCGGCACATCGTCCTGGTCCCCGAGATCGACCTGCCCGGACACTGCGCCTCACTGCGGGCCGCGCTGCCCGGCCTGCCGCCCGCACCGGCCCCGCCGGGTCTTGCCGGCCGCTTCCCGTACACGCCCCCCCTCGACCTGGCCGACGCCGGCACACGGGAGGTGGTGCGGACGATCCTCACCGATGTGTGCGCCCTGACGGACGGCCCGTTCGTCCACGTCGGCGGCGACGAGGCGGTAGGGATCACCGAGGAGGGATTCGCCACCGCGGTGCGGGAGTTGCGGGCGATGGTGCGCGAGCTGGGCAAGCGGCCGCTGGCCTGGCAGGAGTCCTCACGGGCCGGTGTTGAACCGGGGGACATCGCCCAGTTCTGGGTGGATCCCGAGATGATGGATCTGCCCGGCAGCGAGGAAGAGCTGACCCGGCGTCCCGATCTGGCGGGTGCGGGCTTCAACGGGGAGTTCCTGGCAGCGCTGAAGCGGTTCTTCGCCCCGTCCGCCGATGACGCGCAGCGTGTGCTGGACGGCGGGGGGATGCTGCTGCTGTCCCCGCAGTCTCATCTCTATCTCGACAGGCGCTACGCCCCGGAGATCGCTCCCCCGGGGCAGGCCGAGCAGGCAGCCACGTTGGGCTTCCCCAGCTACCGGCCGCGCAGTGTGGAGTACATCGCCGGGTGGGATCCGCAGTCGCACGCGCTGCCCGAGGAACGCATTGCCGGTGTGGAGGCGACATTGTTCGCCGAGAACCTGAGCGACTTCGAGGAGCTGACCACGCTGCTGCTGCCCCGTCTGGCATCGGTGGCCTCGATCGCCTGGTCCGGCAGCCCGCAGCCGTGGCAGGAGCACCGCCAGGCGCTGGGGCGGCACAGCAGGTTGTGGCGCGAGCGCGATCTGTCGTTCTTCCCGGCCACGGACGTCGACTGGACGTGAAAGGGCGTGTGGACCGCAGACCGGACATTTGGTCTGCGGTCCACAGCTCTACGCGGTCACCGTGCGGCTCAGGAGGTGGCGGGGGCGTAGTTGTAGATCGAGGGGACGGCCATGCCCGACTGCGGCTGGGCCTTGATGCCGGGGCCGGTGACGAGCTGGTACTGCATGCGGTAGAAGGGCACGAACCAGCCCTCGTCGACCAGGTGCTTGTTGAGGGCGCGCGCGGCGTCCGCGGCCTTGGTCCCGTCGCCGGCCTGGATCCGCGGGAGCAGGCTCTTCACGGTCTTGTCGCTGGTGCCGAACATGTTGAAGGTGCCGGGGACGACGAGGTCCTGGGTGGTCACCCAGTCGAGGGGTGACTGTCCCATGTTCATGACCATCGCCGAGTAGGCGCGCTCGCGATAGATCTTCTGCAGGGCGCTCGCTCCGTCCAGCGCGTCCCAGTCGACCTTGACGCCGATCGCCTCGAGATCGGAAGTCAGTGAGCTGGCGAGGGCGTCGTTGACGATGGCGCTCACGCGCGGCAGCTTCAGCGTGAAGCCGTCCTCGTAGCCGGCCTTGGCGAGGAGCTTCTTGGCCTTCGCGGGGTCGTGCCGGTAGGCGGTGTCGAGGCTCTTGTCGTATGCCTTGGTCTCCGGGCCGAAGACCTGGTCGGTGAGTTCACCGCGTCCCTGGCGCAGTTGCTGGAGCATGGTCTTTCGGTCGATGGCCAGGTTGAGCGCCTGGCGCACCTCGGGCTTGGCCAGAGCGGGGGTGTGCACGCCGCCGCGGTCGAAGAGGAGCAGGGCCTGGAAGTCGAAGGTGTAGTCGGCCTTCTTGAGGCGGGTGTCGGAGGCGACGGAGCTCTGCTGCCCGGCGTCCTGCAGGACAGCACTGTCGATCTGCCCCGTCTTCAGGCCGTTGACGACGGCCGTCTCGTTGTCGAAGACGCTGATGGTCAGGGACTTGAAGGGCAGCTTGTCGCCCCAGTAGCCAGTCTTGCGCTCGTAGACGTACTTGTTGCCGATGGCGGTCTTGGCCTTGTCCAGGGTATAGGGGCCGGTCCCGACCGGCTTGGTCCTGAGGGAGCCGTCGGCCAGCTTGGCGGGGCTCGCCATCAGGCCGGCCGCGTCGCTGAGCGAGAACAGCAGCGCCGGGTCGGGAGCCGACAGGGTGAGGGTCAGGTGGGTGGCGTCCTTCACGTCGATGTTCTTGAGCGCTGCGAGCGTCTTGGCCGCGCCGCCACCGCCCTTTTGAAAGTGCTCCAGGTTCGCCTGCACTGCCCTGGCGTCAAAGGCGGTGCCGTCACTGAACTTCACCCCCTCGCGCAAGGTGAGGTCGAGATGGGTCCGGGTGGCGTCGTAGTCCCACTTGGTCGCGAGCATCGGCTTGAAGGTGCCGTCCGGCGTCCGCTTGATCAAGGTGTCGTAGACGGCCTGGAAGTAGGGAAGTGCGCTGCCGATGGCGTCCTTGGGGTCCAAGCTCTGTGCGGCGGTGAGCGTCGCGATGTCGAGCGCGGAAGGCGTCGCGGTCTTGGAGCCCTCGCCTCCCCCGCCACAGCCCGCGAGAACCAATGACGCGGCAACCGCGGTCGCCGCGACAGCACTGATGCGTGCCGAAATCCTCATGTCGTCACTCCGTCGGAGGGGCCGGGAACACGTCACCGGCAGCAGATGTGGCACGAAGGCACGTGGAAACAGGACTTCTCGATACGAAGTCCCCCACCAACAAAAACCGTAAGCTGATCGGTTTTCGTAGTCAATGGCTGAACCAGGTATGGAGGCTCCTCTTGCGCGGGGCTGGTGTCAGTCGGAGGGCGTGCGGGCGGCGCGTTCGCACAGGGCGTCCAGGTGGGACAGCGGCACGGGGCTCTGCGGGAACTCCGCGATGACCTCCAGCGGCATGCCGGTCAGAAAGCGGCGCAGTACCGGATCGGCCAGCGCCCCCGCCGCCCCGCCCCCTTGCTGGGCACGTCCGGCGGCGAACGCCTCCAGGAGCAGAGGGCCGCCGACGGGGTGGGCCAGCCACTCCCCCAGTGTGCTGCGTCCGGTCAGACGGGCGGTGGAGACGTCGCCGTCCACCGTCAGGGGTGCCGTGCAGCGGATGTCGCGGGAGGAGGCGCCCGCCGCCACGGAATAGGTGCCGCCCTCGACGAACCAGCCGGCTTCGCGCTCGCTGTAGTAGGCAAGGTCAGCGCGGTCGAACGTGATCGTCACCGTGCGGGACTGGCCGGGTTCAAGGTCGATCTGTGCGAAGCCGCGCAGTTCCCGTACCGGGCGGGCGACGCGGGAATCCTCCGGGGCGCTCACGTAGAGCTGGACGGTCTCGCGGCCGGTGCGCGGGCCGGTGTTGGTGACGGTCAGACGCGCCTCGATCCGGTCCGCCGGCGTCTGTGTCACGGTGAGGTCGCCGTAGGCGAAGGTGGTGTAGGTCAGGCCGTGGCCGAAGGGAAAGGCGACGTCGTTGGCGCGCCGGTCGTGTCCGCGGTAGCCGACGAACACGCCCTCCCCGTAGCGCACATGACCCTCTTCGCCGGGGAAGGACAGGTGGCTGGGGGCGTCTTCGAGGCGGAGCGGGATGGTCTCGGCGAGGCGCCCCGAGGGGGCGGCATGGCCGTAGAGGATGCGGGCGAGAGCGGTGCCTCCGCCCTGGCCGAGGAGCCAGCCTTCCACCAGGGCGGGAACGCGCTCGTGCCAGGGGGCGGTGCGCACCACTCCGCCGTTGGACAGGACGACCGCGGTGCGCGGGTTGGCTTCGAGGATCCGCTCCAGCAGGGCCGGCTGGGCGGCGGGCAAGTCGATGTGGTCCCGGTCGAAGCCCTCGGACTCGTCCTGGGCGGGCAGCCCGAGGAAGAGGACCACGGTGTCGCTCGCGGCCGCCAGCCGTGCGGCCTCGACGAGCAGTTCCTCGTCCGGCTCGCCGCCGATCCGGTAGCCGGCGGCGTACTCCACGACCGCGTCACCGGCCAGGTCGCGCAGTGCGTCCAGCGGGGTGTCCAGTTGTGTGGGGGTGACCTGGGAGCTGCCGGCTCCCTGGTAGCGCGGAGTACGGGCGAGTTCTCCGATCACCGCGAGCGAGCCGGCGGCCGGGTCGAGCGGCAGCAGGTCCTGCTCGTTCTTGAGCAGGACGATGCACCGCTCGGCCGCCCGGCGCGCGAGGTCATGGTGCGCCTCGTAGTCGAGGGGGTCCGCTGGCGCAGACAGGCCGGCGGTGGCGCGGTGGGCGAACCGCGCGAGTCGTTCGACGGACGCGTCCAGCTGCTCCGCGGCGAGTTCGCCGTTCTTCACCGCCTGGACGACTTCGGCATCGGTGCGGCCGCGCGTGGTCGGCATCTGCAGATCCAGGCCCGCGGTCAAGGCGGCGACGCGGTCGCGGACGGCGCCCCAGTCGGACATGACGATGCCGTCGAAGCCCCATTCGCGGCGCAGGATGTCGGTGAGCAGGCGCCGGTTCTCGCTCAGCGGGGTGCCGTTGAGGGCGTTGTAGGCGGACATGACCGACCACGGCCGGTCCCGGCGCACGATGCGTTCGAAGGCCCGCAGGTAGATCTCGCGCAGCGGCCGCTCATCAATGTCGGCGCTCACCCGCATCCGGTCGCTTTCCTGGTTGTTGGCCGCGAAGTGTTTCAGCGCCGCGCCGACACCCGAGCGCTGCATGCCGCGGACCATGGCGCCGCCGAGTTCGGCGGTGAGCAGCGGATCCTCGGAGAAGTACTCGAAGTTGCGGCCGCACAGCGGAGAGCGCTTGATGTTGATGCCCGGCCCCAGCACCACGTGGACGCCGTTGTCCCGGGCTTCCGCGGCGATGGCTCCCGCCACCTGTTCGGCCAGCGCGACATCCCAGCTGCTGCCCAGCGCCACGGCCGGCGGGAAGCAGGTGGCCGGGGCCGCGCTGTGCAGGTCGAGCTGGCCTCCGTCGCCTGCCTCCTTGGGCAGACGCAGTCCGTGCGGTCCGTCGGACATGGAGACGGCCGGTACCGCGCCGATCGCCTCGGTGACGAAGTCGCCTGCGCCGCTGGTCAGCGACGCCTTCTCGGTGAGCGTCAGCGTGGCGGCCGTCGAGTGGGAGGGGGAAGGGTGCTGGGTCATGGGCGTGGCCCCCGGTCGTTCTGAATCGGGCGGC
The DNA here is from genome assembly GCF_003947455.1 of Streptomyces sp. WAC 04229. Lineage (GTDB taxonomy): Bacteria > Actinomycetota > Actinomycetes > Streptomycetales > Streptomycetaceae > Streptomyces. The sequence continues at coordinate 48,955 of NZ_QHJH01000001.1, forward strand.
ACCATGCCGCCCAACCAAAACCATATAGTGATCGGTTTTTGAAGTCGAGACGTCTCCCGCACCCACGGCGGCCTCGCAGCCCGAAGGTCAACGGCCACGTCGGACCCGTTGACGACCAGAAACCGTACGACTTACGGTTTTCGCGCTCGGCCGGTTCCTCGGGCGGGACCGGCGCTCCGGGCCTTCTACTCACGAGAAGAGGTACAGCGATGACGCTGCACCCCGCCTTGCTCCGCCCCTTCGGCACACGCCTCTTGCGCCGCACGGCCTGGATCACGGGCTGCGCCTCCCTCGCCCTGGCAGCCGCCGTCCCGCCGGCCGGCGCCGTGCCGACGGCCGGCCACTACGCGGCACTCGGGGACTCGTTCAGCTCCGGCCTGGGCATTCCCACCCAGACCGACGCCACCTGCGGACGGTCGGATCACAACTACCCCACCCTGGTGGCCTCGGCGGTCGGCGCGTCATCCGCCACAGACGTGACCTGCGCCGGCGCCACCACCCGGCACATCACCGGATCCCAGGACGGCATCGCCCCGCAGATCGACGCGGTGCGCGCCGACACGGCCGTGGTCACCCTCGGTATCGGAGGCAACGACCTCGACCTGGCCGGCACGATCAAGCGCTGCGTACTGCTGGCCTATCTGAGCCCCAACGGCGCTCCGTGCAAGACCAGCTACACGCTCGGCGGAACCGACGAGATCGGCTCGCGCATCAACGCGACCGCGCCGAAGGTCGCCGCCGGCCTGCAGGCGATCCGCGCCAAGGCGCCGCAGGCCAGAATCCTTCTGGTCGGCTACCCCGCCCTCGTCCCCGACGACGGAACGGCCTGCCGCAGCACCATCCCGCTGGCCACCGGCGACTTCCCCTGGCTCCGCGACAAGACCCGTCAGCTCAACAGCGTGCTGTCGCAGGTGGCCGCAGCAGGCGGAGCCACGTTCGTGGACACCTACACTCCGTCGGTCGGCCACGACGCCTGCAAGCCCGCCGGGGTGCGCTGGATCGAGCCCACCGACACTGCGGCAGCGGCCGGCTTCCACCCCAACGCCGCCGCCCACCAGAACACCGCGGCCGGGATCACAGCGCTGCTGGGCAATTAGCCCTTCCCGCAGGGGCGTTCCCGGGCGGCGTCGGCCCGCCGCAGGCCGAAGCCGCCCAGGAAGTCCCACACCCGCTGTTCCATCGGCGCCGCATCCGGTTCCAGCAGCCACTGGATCTGCATGCCGTCCATCATCGCCAGCAACTGCTGGGCCACCGCACGCGGATCAGCAGGCCGCGGCGGCGACGTCTGCGCGAACAGTTCCGCCAGCAGAAGGGCGATCTGCTCGCGCAGCAGCCGGTAGCGGCGGACGAAATAGCCGTGGGCCGGGTGGTCCGGATCGGAAGCCTCGGCGGACAGCTTCGCGTACAGGGCGACCATGCCGCGGGTGCGGGTGTTGCGGTCGACGAAGGCGACCAGCCGCTCCAGCCGCTGCTGCGCCGGAGCAGCGTCGGCCGGCCTCGGCGTTGCATCGTCCAGCAGGCCCGGGAACAGCAGGGCGGCGTCCTGGCGGTCCCGGCGCCACAGCACCTCGAGGAGCAGTTCTTCCTTGCCGGGGAAGTGGTGCAGCAGTCCCGCATGGGTCATGCCGGAGTGGGCTGCGATTTCGCGCAGGGAAATGGGGTGGTAGCCGGAGCGGGCGAAGAGTTCGGTCGCGGCGTCGAGGATCCGCGCCCGGGTGCGCTCGCCCTTCGTACGAGGTTCCTGACTCACGGAAAGGGAGCTCCTTGGGGCCGGCTGGCTGCTGGAACCGGAATCTACCAGGCGGTAGAAAACGCTCGACGAAAACCTACCAACTGGTTAATTCCGAGGGTATGGTGACCGCCAGCCCCGCTGTCACTGCACTGGGGGCACCTTCTTTTCGCGCCAGCACGGGCTCTCGCACGAGTCTGCGCCAGTGCCGCTCACGCCGGCCCCACGGGCCGCCGGTCATGGATGCCGAGACTCATGCTGACCTTCATCGCACGCAGAATCGGGGCCGGAGCAGCGCTCCTCCTCGTCATCTCCCTGCTGACCTATCTCCTGCTGTCGATACCCGACTCCGACATCGGCCGCCAGATTCTGGGCCCCGGCGCCCCGCAGGCCGACGTCGACGCCCGCAACACCGCCCTCGGGCTCGACCAGTCCGTGCTCACCCAGTACTGGCAGTGGCTCACGCACGCCCTCCGTGGCGACTTCGGCACCTCCTGGTTCTCCAGTGAGGACGTCTCCCTCGCCATCAGCAACCGACTGCCCGTCACCCTCAGCCTGATGCTCGGCGTCACCCTGGTCACGGCTCTCGTCTCCTTCCTCCTCGGCGTGTGGGCCGGGGTGAGGCGCGGCGTCGTCGACCGGGTCGTGCAGATCCTGGGCGTGGCCGGCTACGCGTTGCCGGGCTTCCTCGTCACTCTGGTCCTGGTTCTGGTCTTCGCCGTCCAGCTGGGCTGGTTCCCCGCCATCGGCTACACCCCCTTGACCGAGTCGCCCACCGGCTGGCTGTCCACCGTGACCCTGCCCATCGCCTCGCTGTCAGTCGCTTCCATCGCGGGCGTCTCCCAGCAGGTGCGCGGCGCCGTCATCGACGTGATGCGCCAGGACTACGTGCGCACCCTGCGCGCCCGCGGGCTCTCCCCCCGGCGCATCGTCCTCAAGCACGTCCTGCGCAACGCCGCCGCACCCGGTCTGTCCGTGCTGGGCATGCAGTTCGTCGGGCTCCTCGGCGGCGCCGTCCTGGTCGAGCAGATCTTCGGCCTGCCCGGCCTGGGCAGCATGACCGTCACCTACACCACCCGCGGCGACATCCCCGTGATCATGGCCCTGGTCATGCTCACCGTCATCGGCGTCGTGCTGATCAACCTCGCCGTCGACATCCTGATCGGCTGGCTCAACCCGAAGGCGCGCATCGCATGAGCGACACCCTCAACCCCACCGTGCCGGACGCGGCCACGGGCCCGCCGCCCCGGAACACGCTGGGCCGCCTGATACGCAACCCGCTCGCCGCCGTGTCCCTGCTGATCCTGGCCGTACTGATCATCGCGTCGGTGTGCGCGCCGCTGCTGGCACCGCACGGCCCCGCCGACGCGAGCCTGGCCGACGCCTTCGCCCACCCGGGCGGCAGCCACCCGCTCGGCGCCGACTCCGCGGGCCGCGACATCCTTTCCCGCCTGATCTACGGCGGCCGCAACACCCTCGGCGGGGCCGTCATCGCCCTCGCCCTCGCCCTGTTCCTCGGCGTTCCCGCCGGCCTGTACGCCGGCTACCGCGGCGGCTGGTTCGACGCCGCCGCAAGCTGGAGCGTCAACCTGGTCATGGCGCTGCCCGCCATGGTCGTGCTGCTCGCCTCGCGTGCCATTCTCGGCCCCAACGTCTGGGTCCTCATGATTGTCCTCGGTGTGCTGGCCGCACCGAGCTTCTACCGGCTCGTGCGCGGCATCGTCGCCGACATCCGCGGCGAGCTGTACGTCGACGCCGCCCGCGTCTCCGGCCTGTCCGACGCCCGCATCGTCGCCCGCCACGTCCTGATCGTCGTACGCGGACCCATCATCATCCAGACGGCTCTCGTCGCCGGTGTCGCCATCGCGCTGCAGGCCGGACTCGAGTTCCTCGGCATCGGCAGCGGGTCCACCGCCACCTGGGGCGCCATGCTCAACGAGGCGTTCCAGAACATCCAGCGCGCTCCCCTGCTCATGCTGTGGCCCGGTCTCGCTCTCGGCCTGACCAACGCCGCCCTCGTCCTGCTGGCCGCCGCACTGCGCGACACGCTCGAAGACCGCTCCCCGCATCGGCGCGGCCCCCGACGCCCTCACGCGACCCCGGCCGCAGCGCTGGCAGACCACAGCATCAGCGAGGAGCGGACCGGACTGCTGTCCGTACGCGGACTGAAGGTGGCCTACACGCTGGCCGATGGCTCCGACAAGGAAGTCGTCCACGGCATCGACCTCGACGTTCAGGAGGGCGAAATCGTCGGCCTCGTCGGCGAATCGGGCTCCGGCAAGACCCAGACCGCCTTCTCCGTCCTGGGTATCCTCCCCGAAGGCGGCCGGGTCAGCTCCGGCAGCATCCAGCTCTCCGGTCAGGAACTGGCCGGCCTGCCGGAACGAGCCCACCGCACCCTGCGCGGCACCACGGTCGCCTACATTCCGCAGGAGCCGATGAGCAACCTCGATCCCGCCTTCACCGTGGGAAGCCAGCTCACCGAACCCATGCGCCACATCCTCGGTCTGACCCGCAAGCAGGCCACCGACCGGGCTGTCGAGCTGCTGCGTCAGGTCGAAATCCCCTCCCCCGAAGACGTACTGCGCCGCTACCCGCACGAGATCTCCGGCGGCATGGCCCAGCGCGTCCTCATCGCCGGCGCCATCTCCTGCGACCCGCAGCTCCTCATCGCCGACGAACCCACCACCGCACTCGACGTCCGCGTCCAGGCCGAGATCCTCGACCTGCTGCGCCGCCTGCGCGACGAACGCGGCCTCGGCGTCCTGCTCGTCACCCATGACCTCGGCGTCGTCGCGGACCTCTGCGACCGCGTCGCCGTCATGAACCAGGGCCGCCTCGTCGAAACCGGAACCACCCGCCAGGTCCTGCACCACGCACAGGACCCCTACACCCAGAACCTCCTCGGCGCCGTCCTCGACTCCACCCCGCCGCGCGAGCCCTGGCAGCCCGGGCCCACAAGGAGCATCCCCGCATGACGACCCAGCCCGATTACCTGCTCACCGTGGACCGACTGCGCGTGTCCTTCCCCGGCAAAGGGTGGCGCGCGGCGCGCACCGAAGTACTCAAGGGCATCGACCTGAGCATCCGCGCCGGAGAAACCCTCGGCCTGGTCGGCGAGTCCGGCTCCGGCAAGACGACCATCGGCCGCGCCATCCTCGGCCTGGTCCCCGTCGCCTCCGGCACCATCACCTTCGACGGCCGGTCCATCGAGAACGCGAGCCGGGCCAAGCGCCGCGCACTCAGCAGCGAGATCCAGGTCATCTTCCAGGACCCCTACACCTCCCTGAACCCCTCCCGCACCATCGGCGACACCCTCAGCGAACCCCTCCTCGCCCAGAGCATGAAAGGCGGCCAGGCGCGCAGCCGCATCAATGATCTCCTCGACCAGGTACGCCTGCCCAAGGACTCGGCAACCCGACTGCCTCGCGAATTCTCCGGCGGACAACGCCAACGCGTCGCCATCGCCCGCGCCCTCGCTCTCAGCCCCCGGCTGATCGTGTGCGACGAGCCGGTCTCCGCCCTCGACCTCACCACCCAGGCCACCGTCCTCGACCTGCTCCTCGACATCCAGCAACAAACCGACGTCGCCTACCTCTTCGTCTCCCACGACCTGTCCGTCATCCGCCACATGAGCCACCGCGTGGCCGTCATCCACCACGGCAGCATCGTCGAAACCGGAGACGCGGCCCCCCTCACCACTCAGCCTGAACATCCCTACACCAAGACCCTCCTCCTCTCCGCCCCCGTCGCCAACATCGACGAGCAACGCCGACGCCGCGAACAACGGACCGCTCTCAGCCCCGCATAGACGAGGTGCCACTCACGTCGAGCAGGGCGGGCTGCGCCCCGGGCCAGGTCTGGCCGCGCCGACTCGGCGCGATCCCCCCTCACCGACGCGCGCCCTACGACCGCGATGATGATCAGCCAGCCACGGAGGAATCACCACGCCGGACAATCCTGTATCAGCCCCTGAGTTGCCGTTCCGATCAGCGCATTCGCATCTTTCAGCCCGCTGGTCGCTGTGCTCGTAGAGACCTGGCCCACGAAGGTCGACGGACCACAGTCGTTCGTGTACGACGAGCGGCTGAGGCCGGACCGCGAGGGCTGTGTCACGGTCGTCGTCTCCCGCCCGGACGACCGGCCTCGCAACGCGCGCTCCGCGTGCGGCGTCAACTGGATCGCCCGGCCCGAGAAGGGCGACGGCGCGGGACACCCGGACGACGCACCGCTGCTCCTGCGCAACAGGCTGCCGGCCTGGAACTTCAGGCAGGCACCCCGGTTCACCAGGCCCGCCGACGACGAGGCCGATGTGCCGGGCCACTGCCTGTCCACGAGCGAGTACACCGACGAGGCGGGCTTCGAGAAGACAGGCTGCCCTCGCGACAACTGACGCGCTCGCGTGCCGCCCCGGCCCGGATCAAGTCCGACGTGCCGGAGTGCGCTCGGCACTCCGGCACGTGGCCATGGAATCACGGTGCCGCGTGCGCCGCTCCCCGGCTCAGCCGAAGTCCACGTCGCTGCACCACATGTAGGCCTGGTCGAGGTGCGAGGCCTGCCAGATCACGAACACGACGTGGTGTCCGGTGTAGCCGGAGGTCTGGACAGGGAACGTGATGTCCTGCGCCGGGGCGAAGCGGCCGGTCTGCGTGATGAAGTCGAGGTTGCCCCAGCCCAGGCTCTGGGTCTTGGGGTTGAAGCCCTGCTTGCTCACGTAGACCTTGAAGTAGTCGGCACCGTGGGATGCCTGGTCGTACAGGTGCACCGAGAAGTTGTCGCCGACGGTGGTGGTCTTCCACTCCCCGGGCTTGTCCAGGCTGGCGTTCCTGGAGAGGTTGTTGCTGCAGAGCGTCCCGTCGGGGGTCCTCGCCTGGAACTGGCCCCCGAGTCCGTCGCGGAGGGCGCTCATCCAGTTCCACATGGTGTCGCTGTTGGACTGCCAGGCCTGCCAGCACATGGGGTCCTGGGTCTGCATGGCCGGGTTCGTGTGGTTGGTGCCCCACGTCTTCCAGCACTGGTACGCGCGGGAGGCGGGGCCGACGATGGTGCCGTGAGCCTGGGCGGGGGCCGACCAGGTCAGTGCGCCGGCGACCACGGCGAACAACATGACGAGCGCCTGGAGGGGCCGGCGGAGGGACGACCGCGAACGCCGGGTCAACGGAGTTTGTCTGCGCATGTGGGGGAACTCCTTCCAGTTCCATGACTGTTATGGGAGCGCTCCCAACGTCGCCCCTGCTGCGTGAAATGTCAACGACGCGAACGGAGTTGCTTTCAACGGCTGGCGGTGAGCAGGGATTCTGCCGTGAAAACGGGAGTCTGACCGCGCCCCTCGCTCCCTGAGGACCTCAACTCGGCCTGACGCACCGCCAGTTCGCTGTCCTGCTCGCGGTCTTGCGGATCCGGACCAGCCGGGGAGACTGCCTTCACCACCGTGTTCACCCGGTCCCCGGCAGCACCACGCCAAGCGGGTCGGTCCCACTTCACTCCCCGAGATGAGGGCTCATGAACCGAAACCGTGCCGCCGTCAGCGCGGTCGCCGTGGCGCTGCTCACCGCCGGCCTCGCCGTCGGCCCGGCGGGAGCCGCCACCGCCACCGAGGCCAAGGCCCGCGTCGGAGCCGACTGGACAACCCAGTCGATCCTCTTCACCGCCGCCCCGGGGCAGGCCAACGACCTCAACGTCTTCTCCATGTACACCAGCGAAGGGATCAAGCGGATCGGCATCAGGGACGTGGTCCCGCTCGAACCGGGCGACCACTGCGCGTACGCCAGAGCCGAGGACACCACCTCCGTCGTCTGCAAACTGCCCGCCGACAGCCCCCGGCCCGACCGGATCGACGCCTTCCTCGGCGACGGCGACGACACGATCGCCGCCTTCACCCCCGGGGTCAACACCGTCAGCGGCGGCCCCGGCGACGACGAACTGCACGCCCACACCGCACGTACGGTGCTGGGCGGCGCGGGTGACGACACGGTCATGGGCCCCGCCACCCTGCACGGCGGCGACGGCATGGACCACCTCATGGGGGACGACGGCGACCAGCGGATGTGGGGCGGCCCGGGCGACGACATGATCGAGGGCTACGGCGGTGACGACACCGTGTACGCCGGCTCTGGCGACGACCACGTCATGGGCGGGGACGGCCGCGACAGTGTCCTCGGCGGCCCCGGCGACGACATGCTGCACGGGGAGGACGGCGACGACCTCGTCTGCGGCGGCACCGGAAAGGACACCCTCGACGGCGGGGACGGCCGCGACATCGTCCTCCCGTGAAGGCACCTCCCCCCGGCACGAAGAGCGTCGCGGGCGCCGAGCCGCCGTCGTCGGCCACCGCCGTCCGAGCCGCGTCAACCAGGCCCAGGGCTCCACCCAGGGGTCCCGCACGGTCACACCGTCAGCGGTCCCGCCGGCGGCAACCTGTACGCCTTCGAGGCACTGGGGCGGGGCGTACGGCAGTCCAACGGCGGCGATGTCCGCTCCCTGCTCCGCCGCTGCCTGCTCGATCTGCCGCACGTTCTCGTCCAGGACCGCCGTCGCCACGGCGGCCCGGTCGGGGAAGTGGCACGCGGACTGGCCTACTGGGCCGCCGGCCGGCGCACCGCGCCGCAGTCGGGCCCACGCACGGGAACCGCCACACCGGCCGCGGCCCTCGGCCTCGTACCCCGCCTGGCCGGCGGCCCGGGCAGCATGCGCACCTACTTCGCCCGCCTCGCCGAAGACCCCCGGTGGTGGACAGCGGCCGGGAGCCTGCGGGCGGCCACCGAACCGCGGGACGCCGCACGCCTGCTCGACGAACTCGTCCACTCCGCAGTCGGGTTCTACGCGGCCAACGGCCGGGGCATCATGCTCGTCCACGCCGCGACCGCCCCGAACGGGATCGCCCGAGTCCTGCCGGTCCTGCCGAAGCAGCTGTGGGCACCCAGCGTGAACGCCGCATGGACGGCCTCAGCCGCCGTGGTCGCCTGTGGCCGCCGTGTCAGACGATTCCGGCCGCCGCGACGGCGAGCGCGGTCCGCACGGCCCTCGCCAGGTCCGCCCGCGCGGTCGCGGCGTCGGCGCCCGGCCCGGCCGGGCGAAAGGCGTGGTGCTCGACCGCCGCGCGCAGGGCGGCGTTGAGCATGGCGGCCCAGACGGCCGGCCGCAGGTCGCCGGCGGGGAGCCCGGCCCGCTCGGCGAGGGCCCGCGCGAAGACGGGCTCGGCCTCGTCGTGGGTCTGCAGCCAGACCGCGCGCAATCCCGCCTCGGTCCGGGCCAGGCGGAGCAGGGCGCCGACGTCGGGGCCGGGCAGCGCGGCGTCGCCGGCCCACAACTCGCCGAAGGCGTCCGGCAGGGGGCGTCCGCGTTCCCAGTGGAGCAGGGCCTCGGCGATCGTGTCGACGCCGGTCGCCAGCAGTGGCCGTACGCAGCTCTCCTTGGTGGGGAAGTAGCGCCAGACGGTGCGGGCCGAGACCCCGACCGCCCGTCCGATCTGCTCTCCGGTGGTCGCGGCCACACCTTGGGCCACGAACAGGTCGACCGCCGCCCTGGCGATCTCCAGCCGGATGGCGCTCTTCCGTTCCTCGGTCAACGGCGGCCGTCCGGTCCGTCCGCTGGCTGCGGTCATCTTTCCTCCGGCCCCTGTGGTCGTCGATGCCGCGTCCATTCTCCCTCCCGGTTCCGGGCGCCACGACTTTCTGTCACTCAGCGACACAAAGGAGCTAGGATGCCGGTGCGGTGGCGCGGCGTCGCACCGCACCGACAGGCACCTCAGTGGACGGAGCACTTCATGAACGGCGACACCGCCGACATCGGCCATCCGAACGGACGCGGCGTGATCGTCACCGGAGCCGGATCGGGCATCGGCCGCGCGGCCGCCCTCGCCTTCGCCGGCCAGGGCGACCGTGTCGTGGTGGCCGACCTCAACGCCGGCGGGGCCGCGGCGACCGTCGAGGAGATCGAGCGGTCGGGCGGCACCGCGGTGGCCGTCACGGGCGACCTGAGTGAGCAGAGCGTGGTGGACCGCGTCACGGCGACGGCCGTCGAGCGGTTCGGCGGCGTGGACGTCCTGGTGAACAACGCGGGGATCATGGACAGCATGTCGGCCCTGGCCGACGTGAGCGACGCCGAATGGGAACGGCTCATCCGGGTCAACCTCACCGCCCCCTTCCTGCTCACCCGCGCCGTCCTGCCGCACATGCTGGCCGCGGGCCGGGGCGCCATAGTGAACACCGCGTCCGAGGCAGCCCTGCGCGGCAGCGCGGCGGGTGCCGCGTACACGGCGTCCAAGCACGGCGTGGTGGGGCTGACGAAGTCGCTGGCGGTGATGTACCGCAACAACGGCATCCGGTCCAACGCGATCTGCCCGGGCGGCACGGCGACCGCGATCGGAGTGCAAGCCGATGCGACGGCACACGGCCCGTCGGCGATCGGCCCGCACTTCGTCAACCTCGGCCGGGTGTCGCAGCCGGAGGAGCAGGCGGCCGTGATCCTGTTCCTCGCCTCGGACGCCGCGAGCAACATCAACGGCGCGATCCTGCCGGTCGACGACGGCTGGTCCGCCGTCTGACGGGCTTCGAGCCGGGCTCCCGTCAACGCACTCCGCCGGAGGCCCGTTGACGGCCTCCGGCGTCCCTGGCCGCAACGGACGCTCAGGTCCGCGCCCGCCCGCCGGGCGTGAGGACCTCGTCCACCGACGTCTCGCGCCACGCCTTCAAGAGCTCGTGGAAGGCGAACGCGCCGTGCGGGTAGGCGTTCGGGCCGTTGGGCCGGCCGCGCCCCTCGCCGTTGTAGTAGCCGGGGGTGCACTCGGCGTGGAACCACTCGTGGTCCGGGGCGTGCTCGGCCAGCACCGCGAGCCAGGCGTCCTCGGCCTCGCGGGACGGCTCGATCACCGCACCCCGGTCCTCGGCGGCGGCCACCAACGCCGCCGCGTGCACGGCGTGTTCGTCGAGCACGTGGGTGAAGTTGACGCTGGCTGCACCCTGGACGCCCCCCAGTTGGATCAGGTTCGGGAAGCCGTTGCTCGTGAACCCGTGCAGCGTGCGCGGCCCCCGCTCCCGCCAGGCGTCCCGCAGCGCGACCCCGCCCCTGCCGTACACGGGCAGTCGGCCGGAGTGCACGCCGGAGTTCCCGACGGAGAATCCGGTCGCGAAGATCAGGCAGTCGAGGGCGTACTCGGTGTCGCCGACCACCACACCCCGTGCGGTCATCCGCTCGATGCCCTGCGTGTCGGCGGTGTCGACCAGGGTGACGTTGTCCCGGTTGAAGGCCTGGAGGTACAGGTCGGAGAAGGTGGGCCGCTTGCAGGCGTACCGGTACCAGGGCTTGAGCAGCTCGGCCGTGTCCGGGTCGGCGACGACCTGCTCGACCCGGGCCCGGATCTCGTTCATCTTCGCGGCGTCCGCGGCCTCGTAGGCCGCCTCGAAGGCCACCGGGTCCCCGTGCCGCCGGAAACTCGGCAGGAGCTTCTCCAGGAGGCCGGCCGACGAGGTCCACCGGTCCGCCACGAGGTCGTCGTCGACGTCCTCGCCGGAGACGATGCCCAGGAAGTTGTCCCGGCGTTCCCGCGCCCAGCCGTCCCGGTCGGCGCCGACGTCCCGAGCGGTGGTGCGCCGGTTGCCGCGGACGTCCACCGTGGACGGCGTGCGCTGGAAGACGTAGAGGTGTCCGGCGTCCTCGGCCAGCTTGGGGACGACCTGGACACCGGTGGCGCCGGTGCCCACGACCCCCACCCGCTTGCCCGCGAGACGGGTCAGACCGCCCTGCGGGGTCCCTCCCGTGTACGCGTAGTCCCAGCGCGACGTGTGGAAGGTGTGGCCCTCGAACTCCTCGATCCCGGGGATGCCGGGCAACTTGAGCTCGGTCAGGGTGCCGGTGGCCGTGACGACGTACGTCGCGCGGAACTCGTCGCCCCGGTCGGTCGCGACGGTCCACGCATCACAGGTGTCGTCCCAGGTCAGGGACGTCACCGCCGTGGAGAACAACGCGTCGGCGCGGAGGTCGAACTTCTCGGCCGTCCGCACCGCGTGCCGGCGGATCTCCTCGCCGGGCGCGTACTTCCACTCCGGCACGTACCCGGTCTCGTCCAGCATCGGCAGGTACACGTGCGACTCGACGTCGCAGTGGATGCCCGGGTACCGGTTCCAGTACCAGGTGCCTCCGAAGTCGCCGCCCTTCTCGACGACCCGGATGCGGCCGACGCCCTGCTGACGCAGCCGCGCGCCCGCGAGGATGCCGCCGAAGCCGCCGCCGACGACCACGACGTCCACGGTGTCCCGCAGCGGCTCCCGCCCGGTCGCCGCGTCCGCGTAGGGGTCCTCGGCGTAGTAGCCGAAACGGGCCTCAGCGGCGAGGTACTGCCGGGCGCCGTCGGGCCTTACCCGATGTTCCCGTTCGAGGCGGTAGCGCCGCCTCAGCGCGGCCAGCGCGTCGGGGGACAGCGCGTCGGTGTTCGTCATGTGGGGGGCCTCGATCCTTCCGGTTCACTGCCAGACGCCCGCTCCGTCCGTGAAGTGTGCGCAGGAGCAACGGACTTGAGCAGGCATGCACTACCGTAGCAAGTACCGGACAGTGTTGTCCGGTTGCGATCGAGACAGCTTCCGCATCCCCCGGACAGGAAGAGTGACCCCATGCGACGACGCCCGATCCGATCCCTGACCGCGCTCGCCGCGGCCGGCCTGCTGGCCCTCACCGGGTGCGGCACCGCCACCGGCAGGGGCCCGGCCGCGGACACGCCGGCCGCGACCGGCGAGGGCAGGACCGTCCGCGCGGAGAAGGTCGTGCGGCTGACGCAGGCCCACGAGGAGACCGGCATGACCCTGCTGGAGGGACCCACCTTCGACGAGAACGGCGACCTGCTCGTCGTCGACGTCACCGCCCCCGCCGGCGAGCCCAAGGTGCTGCGCGTCGACGTCCACCGCAAGACGTCGCACGCCGTCCACACCGACGACCGCGGCACCTACACGTCAGCGCAGTTCAGCCCGTACGACGGACGGACCTACCTGACGGACTTCTCCCACGGCGACATCGTCAGCCTGGCCCCGGACGGCGGCGACCCGCGCACCTTCTTCTCCGGCGAGGTCGACGGCGCCCCGATGAACCCCGACGACCTCGCCTTCGACCGGGAGGGAAACCTGTACGTCAGCGACTCCCGCGGCATGTCCGAGGGGGAGGCGAAGGGCCGCGTGGTGCGCATCGACCGGACCGGGAAGAACGCCACCGTGCTGGCGGCCGGGCTGGCGGCGCCGAACGGGATCTCGTTCGACGCGCGGTACCGCGGACTGTGGTTCAGCGAGCTGACGGAGAACCGGATCTCCTACCTTCTCCTGGACGACGGGGGCCGTGTCGCCTCGCGGCACACCGCCATCCGGGTCGACGCCGGCGTCGCCCAGACCGACTCGATCGCCGTGGACGCGGACGGCAACCTCTACCAGGCCCTGCACGGCCGCCCCGCGATGGCCGTGTACAGCCCGCACGGTGAACGTCTGGCGACCGTCGAGGTCCCCGCCCGCGCCGCCGCCGGCCTCCAGTCCGCGACCAATGTGGCGATCACACCCGGAGGGACCAAGGCCTACCTCACCGTCAGCGGTCCCGCCGGCGGCTACCTGTACGCCTTCGAGGCACTGGGGCGGGGCGTACGGCAGTCCAACGGCGGCTGAACGCGCCGCCGGTCACCCCTCGTAGGGCCGCACCGCACCCACCTCGACACCGAGCAGCCGCCAGGCCGCCAGCGCCCGGCGCTCCCTGTGCTCACGGGTGGGGCCGGTGACGGCACCGGAGACCATCGCGACGGCGACCATGAGGTCCTCCCGCTCGCCGCCCAGCCGATGTCCGGCCGGCAGGTGTGCACGCAGGGCCCGCTCGACCCGCGCGGACAGGGCGGAGGCGTACTCCGGGACCGCGGACACCTCACCCGCCCTGTCCGCGTGCAGCAAGCTGATGAAGGCCGCCGACTGCGTCTGGTGCCACGTCAGGACACCCAGGACTCCGACGATGTCCGCTCCCGGCTCCGCCGCGGCCTGCTCGATCTGCCGCACGTTCTCGTCCAGGACCGCCGTCGCCACGGCGGCCCGGTCGGGGAAGTGCCGGTACAGCACCCCTTGGCCGACGCCGGCCCGACGCGCGATCGCGGACAGCGGGGCGTTCAGTCCGGAGTCGGCGTAGATCTCCCGAGCGGCGGCGATCAGCGCGGCCCGGTTGCGGGCGGCGGCCTTGCGCCCGTCGTTCGCGGGCCGTCGTTCGTCGCGCGTGCGTTGCTGCGTCACCCCGAGAGGGTATCGGGCGGGTGCCGGGGCCGACCGTGACCGCACGCCGTGCCTGCTGACGGGCCCGGCCCCGGCCCGTCAGATGCCGCAGCTCGGCGCCGACCAGTACGGCGAGGGGTCGAAGGCCACGTGGGTGTGGTCGTTGTGGCCGGGGTAGCCCGGGCCGAGGATCTCCGAGAAGCCGTGGGTCCTGGACTGCTGCGCCAGGCGGCAGAAGCTGGGGGATCCGGTGAGGTCGGCCGCGTCGCCGTAGAGGTGCCGGCTGGTGGCCGCGCCGCCGACGGCGTTGTTGCAGGCGCGGGAGCGGAAGCCGCTGGAGATGGTGATCGGCACGTCCCCGAGGGCGTGCCGCATCGCCTCCAGCTTCCACATCGTCTTCAGCGCGTTCGCCTTGGCGGTGGCCGCGGAGACCGCGCCGCCGGACCAGTCGGAGTTGCACTTGTTGAGTTCCGCGTAACTGAAGTGCACCGGGGTGCAGTCCGCGTCCTGGAGCGAGTAGATCTTGTTGAAGGTGGCCGGCCCGGCGACGCCGTCCGCGGCCAGTCCGTAGGCGGACTGGAACTTCTTCACGGCGGCGGTGGTGCGGGCGCCGTACTGGCCGTCGTAGGAGAGCCGCTCCCCCGAGGTGACCCAGCCCGCGACCCTGATCTGGAGCTGGGTCACGTCACCGCCGGAGGATCCCTGGGAGAGGGTGCGGTTCCAGGTGTAGCAGGAGTCCGCCTGGGCGGCGGTGGCGGTGGCTCCCACACCCACCGCCGCTCCAGCCATGAGCATGACAAATGAGAGCAGCAGGCGTGACGCGCGTCTGAACATCCCGGCCTCCCGACCGTCGAGCCGAACATGGACCGGACCAGCGTGCGGTACGGGGCTACGCGCGTCAACAGCGCCCAGGGCAAGCGAAGTCGACGTTTCCTCTTCGGGGTGGGGATCACCCGTGCGATGGTGGGGAACAATCAACTCCCGTTCCCCCACAGCCCCTCAGGGAGGTCCCATGCTGCGCGGCATCGATGTCAGCGCGTACCAGTCGTCCAGTTACGGCACGGACGGCCTCTCCTTCGTCTTCGTCAAGGCGACGGAGGGCCGCACATACGTCAACCCGAAGCTCGCGGCGCAGACGGAGCGCGGCCGCGACGCCGGACTCGTCGTCGGCTTCTACCACTTCCTGTGGCCGGGCAACCTCGACGCCCAGGCCTCGTACTTCGTCTCCAAGGCCCCCGACCGCAAGGGCGACATCCTCGCCGTCGACTGGGAGACGACGGGCGAGGGCACCCATGCGAGCAACGCGGAGAAGGACAGCTTCATCCGGAAGGTGCGGGCACTGCGGCCGGACAATCGGGTCATTTTGTATTGCAATAGGAACTTCTGGCTCAACGTCGACACGACCTCGTACGCCGGAGACGGCCTCTGGATCGCCGACTACGTGACGGCGGGCAAGCCGCGCATCCAGGCGGACTGGCGCTTCCACCAGTACACGGACGACCCGGTCGACACCAACGTCGCGGACTTCGCGAGCAAGACGGCGCTCAAGGAGTGGGCCCAGAGCGCCTGAGAGGTCAGCCCCGGAAGTCCGCCGGGCGCTCCGGGGACGCCTCGGCCAGCGCCTTGGTGACGCCGTCGACACCCTCGCGCAGGCCGTACACCGGGGTGCCGGGCTGCTGGCGCCAGGAGTCGTCGATGCCTCCGGCGTCCACGGTGTCGAAGCCGAGCTGGTCGATCAGGGTGCGGACCTTCGACTTGGCCGCCCCGTCGTCACCGGAGACCGGCAGTGCGAGGCGGTCGGGGGCGCCGGCCGGGCGGGGGCGGTCGAGGATGTCCTGGGCGTAGGTGCCGTTGAACGCCTTGATCACCGGATGCCCCAGGTGGCTCTCGGTCCAGCGGCTCTCGGTGAGCCCCTCGTCCTCGATGCCGGCGATTCTGCCGTCCCGCTGCGGGTAGTAGTTGCCGGTGTCGATGACCGCCACGCCGTCGGCCGCCCCGTCGAACAGGCCCGACGGCAGGTCAGGGACCGCCTTCAGCGGAACCGTGACGACCACCACCTCGGCGCCGCGCGCGGCCTCCGTGGCCAGGACCGGCGTGGCACCGGTCTCCTCGGCCAGTGCGGCGAGTGTCTCGGGTCCCCGCGAATTGGCCACGGAGACGTCGTGCCCGAGGGCGGTCAGCCGCCGGGTGAGGTTGCCGCCGATGTTGCCCGCACCGATGATGCCGATCTTCATGATGCCGAGTCGCCTGGCCCTTCGGGGATCGTGTTCCGGGTCGACGGCGCGCGGACCGCACCGACGAGCCGGTCAACCCCGGCCCCGGGCGGCCTATTCCGGTGCCGGCCCGGCTTCACTCCACCGCAGCAACCGCGGGTACGCGTCGGGGGCGCCCCGGCCCGGCCGGAAGGCGCCCCCGACGTGCGGGTGTCGCGGGTTCAGGACTTGTTCAGGGGGGCCCAGAACTCCTCGAACGACATCAGCTTGTCGCCGTCGAGGTCGCGGTTGGCGATGATCGCCTCGGCCACCGACTCGGTGACGTTCCAGTCGCCGCCCTGGGCGAGCGCCTTCTTGAACTCGGCGGCGGTGATGTAGCCGTCACCGTCCGTGTCGATGCGGTCGAACTGCCTGCGTGCTTCCTCGATGTCCGCCACCGGTCCGCCCCTCATTCCTGCTCGGCTGTGCTGCTCTGCTCGCCCCGTGGACGAATCTGTCGCGGGTCAGAATATCTGCCCGCGCCGGGGCGTCAGTGCCAGGGCCGGTAGTGCGGGTTGCTCTCGCAGTCGCTCATGATCTCGGTCTTGGTCTGCCGGTCCACCGGACACACCCCGATGATGTACTGCCGCTGGATGCCGCCGGGGAAGGCGACCTCGACCTGGTCGGCCCACTTGTGCTTGTCGCCGATGGTCTTGTTGACGTCGATGCCGCCGGGGGCGTCGATGTAGTAGTTGTAGCCGGACTTGTACCAGGTCTTGTACAGGTCGTGGTCGTAGCTCGTCGAGACGTACGGCGAGGGCTGGTTGACCAGGACGTACTTCTCGACGTCGTACTGGCCGTTGTACACGTCCTTGGCGTGGAAGCCCTCCTCGAAGACGACCTGCGGGCCCCGGCTGTCGCTGCGGTAGAGGGTGCCGCAGGTGGTGCGCCAGACCGGCTTGGGGGTGATGCGGTCGACGTCGACGCCGCGGTCGGCGGCGGCCTTGGTCTTGTCGTCGAACTGGGGGCAGGCCGGTGCGGCCTTGGCGGGCGCCGTCGCGGTGGCGGCCGAGCCGGGGACGGTGGCGGCCGAGGTGGCGAAGACGGCGGCGAGCGACAGGACGGCGGCGGCGGCCCTGCGGCGCAGACGAGTGGTGATCATGAGGTCCACGATCCCGTTACCGGAGCAGCGCGTTCCGCATTCTCACCCGTAGGTGGCGTGTCCGGCGAACGGGGTTGCTAACGGCGGCAGATGACCACTCACCGGTCCACGACCCGCATCTCGAACCACGTGGTCTTGCCGCGCGGCAGCAGGTCGACGCCCCAGCGGTCGGACAGCTTGTCCACGAGGAAGAGGCCCCGCCCGCTGATGTCCGTCTCCTGCACCGGCATCAGACAGGGCAGCCCCCGGGAGGGGTCGCGGACCTCGACGCGGATCCAGCCGGGGCGTCGGCGCATGTGGAGGCCGAACACCCGTGCGCCGGTGTGCCGGACGGCGTTGCCGACCAGCTCCGAGACGAGCAGGACGGTGTCCTCGGTGACCTTGGGGCCGAGCTGCCACTGACGCAGCGCCACCACCTGGGCGAGCCGGCGGGCGGTGGCGGCGGACTCGGGGCGGGACGGTAACGGAACCTCGTGCTCCGTGGGGTTGCCGAACAGCTCCAGCGCCTGGTGCGCGCGTTCGTCCTCCACCGCCGGCGACCAGCGCGCCGCGGTCGCACGTCCGGCTCCCCGCGGCTGTTCCGTACCCTCCAGCCCCGCCATGCCCCCATCATGGCCGCCCCCGGGGGCCTCCGGGGCCGTTCCCGGGGAATACACCCCCGCGCGGGCGTGGCCCGACGGAGGCCGATCGGCATATGCCGGAGGCAGCTCGACAGCGGGAAAGGCCGCACTGACCTGGGCGGACGACTCGGCCGGAGACAAGCGGCGGCCTCCCTCGACACGACACGCTTAATGGTGCGTTAAGGCTGCCATAAACCGCCCCATCGAGGGACCCGGATCAGACATCGCGTCAATTGCAAGCCTGTCAGCCGAACTTCGCCTTCCCGGGACCCTCCTCCACGAAGCTGCGCATGCCTCGTTCGCGGTCCTCGGTGGCGAACAGACCGGCGAACCAGTTGCGTTCGACGGCGAGGCCGGTCTCGATGTCCGTCTCCAGGCCCGTGTCGACGGCCTCCTTCGCCGCGCGCAGCGCGATGGCCGGCCCCTTGGCCAGCCGCGCGGCCCAGGCGTGCGCCTGCGCGTAGACCTCACCGGCCGGGACCACGCGGTCGACCAGGCCGAGCGTCAGCGCCTCGTCGGCCTTCACCTGCCGGCCGGTGAAGATGAGGTCCTTGGCCCGGGAGGGGCCGACCAGCCGGGAGAGCCGCTGGGTGCCGCCGGCGCCCGGGATCAGGCCGAGCAGGATCTCGGGCTGGCCCAGCTTGGCGTTCTCCCCGGCGATGCGGAAGTCGGCGCAGAGCGCGAGTTCGCAGCCGCCGCCCAGCGCGTAGCCGGTCACGGCCGCGACCACCGGCTTGGGGATGCGGGCCACCGCGGTGAAGGAGTCCTGCAGGGCACGGGCGCGCGCGATCATCGCCGCGTGGTCCATCGCCTGCATCTCCTTGATGTCCGCGCCCGCCGCGAACACCTTCTCGCCGCCGTAGATCACCACGGCGCGCACGTCGTCGCGGCGGGTGGCCTCCTCGGCGAGTTCCTTGAGCCGGTCCTGCGTGGCGACGTCCAGGGCGTTCATGGGCGGGCGGTCCAGGCGCAGCGTGCCGACGCCTTCGGCGACTTCCAGATTCACGGTCATGCTCCGCAGGTTAGCGGGCGTTCACGCGCCGTGGGGGCGCGGGTGTTTGTCGGCTTACGGCCCGTGGTGGGCTGCTCGCGCAGTTCCCCGCGCCCCTTACGGGGCTTACGCCTTCCACTTCTCCCAGGACATGTTCCAGCCGTTGAGGCCGTTGTCCGGGGCGATGGTCGCGTCCTCTGAGTTCTTCACCACGACCACGTCGCCGATCATCGAGTTCTCGAAGAACCACGCGGCCGGCGCCTTCTCGTCCCAGCCGCCGCGCACGTCGCGCAGCCCGATGCAGCCGTGGCTGGCGTTGCGGTTGCCGAAGGCGTCGCCGCCCCAGTAGTTGCCGTGGATGAAGGTGCCGGAGGTGGACAGGCGCATGGCGTGCGGGACGTCCTTGATGTCGTACTCGCCGCCGTAGCCGACCGTCTCGCCGTTCATCCGGGTCACCGCGAGCCGCTCGGTGATGACCATCTGGCCGTTCCAGGTCTCGTAGCCGGGCGAGCCGGTGGTGACCGGGACGGTTCTGATCGTCTTGCCGTCCCGGACGACCTTCATGGTGTGCTTCTTGGCGTCGACGACGGAGACCTGGCTGCGGCCGACGGTGAAGGAGACGGTCTTGGCCTGCTCGCCGTAGACGTCCTCGCGGCCCTCGACGCCGTCGAGGTTGAGGTCGACGGTGACCTTGGTGCCGGGCTTCCAGTACTTCTCGGGCCGGAAGTCGAGGCGGTCGTTGCCGAACCAGTGGCCCGCGACCTCCACGGCCGGCTCGGTCTTGATGCGGATGGCCTTCTCGACCTCCTCGGGGTTGGTGATGCCCCGGGTGAAGCGGATCGAGAACGGCATGCCGACGCCGACCTTCGAACCGTCCTCCGGCGTGAAGGTGCCGATGAAGGTGTTCTCGGGCGTCAGCGTGGTGAAGCGGGAGTCCTCGGCCGCCGAACGCCCCTCGGCGTCCTTGGCGACCGCGTGCACGGTGTACGTGGTGGAGGCGGCCAGGTGGGTGGACGGCGTCCAGGTGGCGCCGTCCCCGGATATCTTCCCGTCGACCTTCGCGCCGTCGGCGTCCTTGACCACGACCTCGGTGAGCTTGCCCTCGGCGGCCGCGACCTTGAGCGCGCCGCTGGTGTCGACGGCCTTGGCCCCGTTCTTCGGCGCGATGGTGACGACGGCCTCGGACTGCTTGCTCTGTGCCGCGGTGGAGCCCCCGTCCTTGGCGTTCTCGCCGTTCCCGGCACCGCCCCCCGAGCCCGATCCGCCCCCGCCGCACGCGGTGACCGCCAGCATCAGCACGGCGAGCACCGCCCCCGATATCGGACGCACGTTCAACTTGTCTCCCCTCGCCGGGCCCGGTCCGGCCCGCACCCCTGTGCGCCCGCGCGCACCGGCGCATCGTAACCGCAGGCCAGGGGGACAGGGGACTGGTGAAATGTCACCGTTCCGTACCGAGTTGACGCAGGGGCGACGGGGTGACGGGATCACTTCACGGCGCTGCCGGCCTTCCACTTCTTCCAGCCCATGTTCCACCCGCCGAGTCCGTTGTCCGGGGCGACCGTCTTGTCCTTGCTGTTGACCACCTCGACGACGTCGCCGACGAGGCTGCGGTCGAAGAACCAGCCCCCGGGGGTGTCGGAGCCGCCGCCCTTGTCGTCGCGGAGCCCGATGCAGCCGTGGCTGACGTTGGCCCGGCCGAACGTGTCCTCGGGCGCCCAGTAGTTGCCGTGCAGGAAGGTGCCGGAACTGGTCAGGCGGATGGCGTGCGGGACGTCCGGGATGTCGTACTCGCCGCCGAAGCCGACCGTGCGGCTGTTCATGCGGGTGACGTCGAGCATCTCGGTGATCACCATCCTGCCGTTGTACGTGGGGGTGGAGGGCGCCCCCGCGGTGATCGGCACGGTGGCCAGCAGCGAGCCGTCGCGGCGCACCTCCATGGTCCGGCCGGACGCGTCGACCCGCGAGACCTGGCTGCGGCCGACGGTGAAGGAGACCTTCTTGTGCTGGAGCCCGTAGGTGCCGGGCGCGCCCTCGACGTCGCGGAGGTCGAGGTCGACGGTGACCTCGGTGCCGGGCTTCCAGTACTCCTCGGGGCGGAAGTCGAGGCGTTCCTTGCCGAACCAGTGGGGCCGGACCTCGACGGCGGGCTTCGCGGTCACCGAGACGGCCCGTTCGACGGCGGCCCGGTCTTTGATCTCCCGGTTGAACTCCAGCGAGACGATCATTCCGGTGCCGACGACCGAGCGGTTCTCGGGCGCGACGTACGCGATGAAGCGCTCTTCGGGGACGTAGGTGGTGAAGGTGGTGTGCCGGGCCGAGCGGTGCCCGCCGCCGTCCAGGGCGACGGCGTCGACCGTGTACTTCGCGGCGAGGGCGAGCCGGTCGTCGTGGGGGCGCCAGCTGAGGCCGTCGTCGGAGATCCGGCCGGGCACCGGTGTCTCCTGCGCGTCCTGCGACCTGACGACCTTCACCGACTCCAGCCGTCCGTCGGGCACCCGCACCGACAGCTTCTTCTCCGGCCGGACGGCCTTGCTCCCGTCGTCCGGGGTGACGCGGATGACGTCCTCGGCGGCGGGTGGCTTGCCGAACACGCCGCCGATGCCGCCGCCGTCCGAGGTGCATCCGGCGGCCCCGGCCAGCAGTCCTGCCCATGTCAGTACGGCGGCCAGAGCGGCCCCCGCGCGCCGTGCGCGCCCATGTACGTGCCTCACATCCACCCGTAACGACCGGCCCGCCCCGGGGAAACGTGAGTGCGAGCCAACCGGTGGGCAGAACTGTGGGGAGGACGACGCGACGGGGAGCAGCGGCCGGGACGCCGCACGCCCTCTTGCCGGACGTCGTTCCATGAGCCGTGGGAGGCTGACAGGTGTCCAGCGCAGCCGAGCAGGAGGCGGTGGCCGGGAATCGGGCCGCCGACGACGCGCGCCCCTCCGTCGTGGTCAACGGCGCCCGGCGCGCCGCACCGCCGCCCACCGTGCCGGCCTGGCCGGGCACCCCGGTGCCGCTGGGCGCACGCTTCCGGACCGGCCCCGGCCAGGTGGCGGGGACGAACTTCGCGCTGTGGGCGGGCGGGGCGGAAGCGGTGGAGCTGTGCCTGTTCGACGGGCCGGGGCCCGGGAGCGGGGAGCGCCGGGTGCGGCTGACCGAGCTGACCCACGAGATCTGGCACGGTTTCGTGCCGGGCGTCCTGCCGGGGCAGCGTTACGGCTTTCGGGTGCACGGCCGCTGGGATCCGTGGACCGGTGCCCGCTGGAATCCGGCGAAGCTGCTGCTCGACCCGTACGCGCGCGCCGTGGACGGCGACTTCGGGCTGCCGCCGCAGGTGTACGGGCACGTTCGGGACTGGCCGGAGCAGCGGGTGGCGGACACCGTGCGCGACGAGCGGGACTCGGCGCCGTACGTCCCGAAGGGTGTGGTGGTCGACGACGGCGGTCCCGACGACGAGTGGACGTACGACCGGCGGCCGAAGACGCCGTGGGCGGACTCGGTCATCTACGAGCTGCACGTGCGCGGCTTCACCAAGCTGCACCCGGGCATCCCCGAGGAGCTGCGCGGCACGTACGCGGGCCTCGCGCACCCGGCGGCGATCGAGCATCTGACGCGGCTGGGCGTGACGGCGGTGGAGCTGCTGCCGGTGCACCAGTTCGCGCACGAGAGCCATCTGCTGGACCGCGGGCTGAAGAACTACTGGGGCTACAACTCGATCGGCTACTTCGCCCCGCACGCCGCCTACGCCGCCTCCGGCACCACCGGTGAGCAGGTCGGCGAGTTCCGGCGGATGGTTCGGGCGCTGCACGCCGCGGGCATCGAGGTGATCCTCGACGTGGTCTACAACCACACGGCGGAGGCCGGCGAGCTGGGCCCGACGCTCTCCCTGAAGGGCATCGACAACCGCGGCTACTACCGCCTCCAGGCCGACGCCCGCCGGTACGCCGACTACACGGGCTGCGGCAACACGCTGCACGTCGTCCAGCCGCACGTCCTGCGCCTGATCACCGACTCGCTGCGGTACTGGGTGACGGAGATGGGCGTGGACGGCTTCCGCTTCGACCTGGCGGCGGCGCTGGCCCGCTCGATGCACGACGTCGACATGCTCTCCCCGTTCCTCGCGGTGATCGCGCAGGACCCGGTGCTGCGCCGGGTGAAGCTGATCGCCGAGCCGTGGGACGTCGGCTCGGGCGGCTACCAGGTGGGCGCCTTCCCGCCGCTGTGGACGGAGTGGAACGACCGCTACCGCAACGCGGTGCGGGACTTCTGGCGGCACGCGCTGCCGGACGTGCGGGAGATGGGCTACCGCCTGTCGGGCTCCAGCGACCTGTACGCGTGGGGCGGGCGCAGGCCGTACGCGTCGGTCAACTTCGTCACCGCGCACGACGGCTTCACGCTGCGGGACCTGGTGAGCTACGAGCGCAAGCACAACGAGGCGAACGGCGAGGGCAACCGGGACGGCACGGACGACAACCGGTCCTGGAACTGCGGTACGGAGGGGGAGACGCAGGACGCGGAGGTACGGGCGCTGCGGCGGCGCCAGCTGCGCAACCTGCTGACCACGCTGCTGCTGTCGACCGGGGTGCCGATGCTGGTCGCGGGCGACGAGATGGGCCGCACCCAGCGCGGCGGCAACAACGCCTACTGCCAGGACAACGAGATCAGCTGGGTGGACTGGAGCCTGCTGGAGGACCCGGAGTGGCGCCCCCTGTTCGAGCTGGCCTCCCGCCTGATCGCCCTGCGCCACCGGCACCCCGTGCTGCGCCGCCGGGCCTTCTTCTCCGGCCGCGCGCACTCCGCGGACGGCCTGCGCGACCTGGCCTGGTTCACCGCCCGGGGCACGGAGATGACGGAACGGGACTGGTACGCCCCCGCCGCCACGCTCGGGATGTACCTGTCCGGGCGGGACATCCCGGGGCGGGACGAGCGCGGCGACCCCATCGTCGACGACAGCTTCCTGGCCGTCCTGCACGCGGGCGAGGAGCCGGCCGGCTTCGTCCTGCCGGGCGCCCCGTGGGCGGAGCGGTACGAGGTGGTCGTCGACACCGGCCGGGAGGAGCAGGGCGAGGCGCCTGACGCCGCGTATCCGGCGGGGGCGGAGATCACGGTGCCGGGGCGGACGGTGCTGCTGCTGCGGGCGGGGTGAGCGCGGGACGGGGCGAGTGGCGGCCGGTCAGCCGAGGATGCGCCGTTCGTAGGCCGTCGCGACGGCCGCGGCCCGGTCGCTCACGCCGAGTTTGCCGTACAGGTGGGTGAGGTGGGTCTTGACGGTCGCCTCGCTGATGAACAGCTCCCGGGCGATCTCCTTGTTGGAGGTGCCGCGCGCGACCAGGACCAGGACCTCGCGTTCGCGGGCGGAGAGGGGCTCGCCGCCGGGGGCCTTCGGGGTGCGGACGGCGGAGACCAGCCGGGAGGCGACCGCCGGGGAGAGGACCGTGCGTCCCTCGGCCGCCGCCCGGACCGCGGTGAACAGCTCGTCGCGGGGCGCGTCCTTGAGGAGGTAGCCGGTCGCACCGGCCTCGATCGCGGGCAGGGTGTCGGAGTCGGTGTCGTACGTGGTGAGTACGAGCACCCGGGCCCGGGCACCGCGCCGGGTCAGCTCCCGGATGGCGTCCACGCCCGAACCGCCCGGCATCCGCAGGTCCATGAGGATCACGTCGGGGTCGAGCACGGCGGCCCGGGCCAGCGCCTCGACACCACTCGCCGCCTCGCCCAGGACGCGGAAGCCCGACGCGGACTCGAACATGCCGCGCAGGCCGTCGCGGACCACGGGGTGGTCGTCGACGACGAGGAGGGTGATCACGGCGCCTTCGGTGGTCACGTCTCCGGTCGTCACGTCGCGGGGCGGGGCGTCATCGGTCATGGCGTACCAACGGTACGCGAGCGGAGACGGCCGTGCCGTGCTCCGGTTCCGCCTCCACCGTGAGCGAACCGGCAATGCGCTCGGCGCGGGCCCGCATGCCGTCGAGGCCGAAGCCGCCGCCGGGGGTGCGCTCACACGGGGTCAGCGGGTCGAAGCCCCGGCCGTCGTCGCGGATGTCGAGGGTGACCTCGTCGCCCATGTAGGAGAGGGTGACGCCCACCCGGTCGGCGGCGGCGTGCCGGGCGGTGTTGGACAGGGCCTCCTGGGCGATGCGCAGGAGCGTCGCGGCGACCTCGTCGTGGAGGTGCTCGGCGGTGCCGGTGACGGTGAAGGCGGCCCGGACGCCGGTGCGTTCGCCCCACTCCGTCACCGTCTTCTTCAACGCGACCGGCAGCCCCGCGTCGGCCAGCGCGACCGGCGACAGGTTGTGCACGGAGCTACGGGCCTCGCCGAGGCTGTGCCGGGCCAGGGCGAGGGCCCGGTCCAGGTGCTCGCGGCCGAGGTCCCGGTCCGGGGCGGCCGCCACGACCTGGAGTTGGGCGATGATGCCGGTCAGGCCCTGGGCGAGGGTGTCGTGGATCTCGGCGGCCAGCCGTCTGCGCTCGTCGGCGACGCCGGCCTCCCGGGCCTGGACGAGGAGCTGGGCGTGAAGGGCGGCGTTCTCGTCGAGGGCCTGCTGGAGCGCGGTGTTGGTGCGCTCCAGTTCCGCGATGGTCCGGACCCGGGCGCGGCTGCGGGCCTCCTCCCTCTCGGCCAGGCGGGCGAACACCACGAGGAGTACGACGTTGACCGCGAGGATCGCGCCGAACAGCATCCACCCCGTGGTGTCGTCCGGCGGCATCCCGCCCGACTGCGAGCCCGCGATCGTCACCGCCGTCAGGAAGAGCCCCGCCCTGAGCAGCCGGGGCGGCAGGAGCCGGTCCCCTCCGAAGTAGCCGGCGTAGGCGTAGAAGCCGAAGAGCGGGTTGAGCCAGACCAGGACGAAGGCCACGGCGCAGCGCGTGAAGTAGAGGCACCCGCTCGCCAGGTCCGGCCCGGGGCGGCTGCGGGCCGTTCTCGTCCACCACAGCTGCGTGCCGACCGCGACCGCGATCAGGGCGGCCGCCAGGTACCACTCGGGCGCGGTCATGCCGACCAGGTCGGAGGCGGCCGCGGCGACGGCCGTGCCGACGGCGAGCAGGCCGTACGGCCCCCACTGGTGGAACGCGGTCCACTGGCGCTCGACGGTGCCCGCTTCGGTCATCGGGCCAGTGTCGGCCATCGGCATGTTCATTCCCAGCGGAACCAGCGCGAGGCCGCCGCCGTGAGCAGCACCGTCCAGGCCACCAGCACCGCCAGGTGCGACCAGCCGGGCCAGTCTCCGGCGGCGGCCTCGTTGAGGGCCTGCGCGGCGGCGCCGAAGGGGGTCCAGCCGACGACGCGGGCCAGCAGGTCCGGCATGGCCTGCACCGGCAGCCACACACCCGCGCAGAACATCGCCGGGAAGAGCGCGGCCGACCCGAGCGCACCGGCGATCTTCGTGGTGCGGGAGAGCGCCGAGAGCACGGCGCCCAGGGAGAGCGCGGCCGACACGGCGAGGAGCAGCGCCAGGAGGTAGCCGAGGGGCTGCTCGGGCAGGCCCACGTCGAAGACGAGTCGTCCGACCGCGAGCGCGAGCAGCGCCGAGACCAGGGCGGCCGCGCCGCACACCACCATCTGCGCGGACAGCAGCGCCGCCGGACGGACCGGGGTGGCGGACATCCGGCGCAGGATGCCGCGCTCGCGGTAGCCGGTGAGGACCTGCGGCATGCCCTGGAGACCGCCGACGGTCAGACCGAGCAGCACGGCCACCGGCACGTAGGCGTCGACCGGGCGCAGCCCGCCGAAGGAGGCGTCGGCCTCGCGGAAGGACGGGATGGAACCGAGGATCACCAGCAGCAGCGTCGGGAACACCAGCATCCAGAACAGGGCGCCGGGTTCACGTCGGAACAGGCGCAGCTCGGTCCTCAGTACGGCGGTGTCGAAGACGTCGGTGGTCATGCGGTGGCCTCCGTGAGGTCCAGGAAGGCGTCGTCCAGCGTGGTGTCGGTGACCCGGAGCTGGTGGGCGGTGACGCGGGTGCGGGCGAGCAGGGTGACGACGGCGTTGACGGTTTCGTCGGTGCCGGACAGGGTGACGCGGCCGTCCCTGAATTCGACGGAGGCGAGTTCGGGCAGGGCCCGCAGGTCCGCCTCGTCCAGCGGCGCGGACGGGGTGAAGCTGATGACGGTGGCGCCCGCCGAGCGCCGGATCAGTCCGGCCGGGGTGTCCAGCGCGACGACACGGCCCCGGTCGATCACCGCGATCCGGTCGCACAGGCGCTGGGCCTCCTCCATGAAGTGGGTCACCAGCAGGACGGTGACGCCGCCCGCGCGGATGTCCTCGATCAGCCGCCAGGTCTCCCGGCGGGCACGCGGGTCGAGGCCGGTGGTCAGCTCGTCCAGGACGACGACGCGGGGGTCGCCGACCAGCGCGAGCGCGATGAACAGGCGCTGCTTCTGGCCACCGGAGAGCTTGGCGAAGCGGGTGTTCAGCATCGGGCCGAGGTCGAGCCGCTCGGCGAGCGGACGCCAGTCGGCAGGCTTCGGGTAGAAGGCGGCGTACAGCTCCAGGGCCTCGCGGACGGTGAGCTTGGGCTGGATCTCGCTCTGCTGGAGCTGGGCGCCGAGGAGCTCGGCCACCCGCCGGTGGTCGGCGACGGGGTCGAGGCCGGTGACCCGGACCCGGCCCGCGTCGGGGACGCGCAGTCCCTCGACGCACTCCACGGTGGTGGTCTTGCCGGCGCCGTTGGGGCCGAGGACGCCGAAGATCTCGCCCTCCTCGACGGCGAAGGAGACACCGTCGACGACGGGGCGGCCGCCGTAGGACTTGCGCAGGTCGGTGACTTCGATGACGGGCATGGCACCAGCGTCCCGGCGGGCCGGGGCCCGGCACATCGGCCGACGCGCTCGAAGGCGCATCAGCCGATCGGTTGATGCGCCGGTACGACCCCGGCGAGGCTTCCGTACGACCCCGGGCGGGCGCGAAAACCCGGTGGGCAGTGCCAGTGGCAAACCGTAGGCTCGCTGCTGATGTCCACGAAACCTTCCCCCGCCACGGATCTCGCCCCGGACGCCGCCCCGGACGCCACCGGGCCGCGTTCCACCGTTCGTGCCCTGCTGCGGCTGTGGCCCTACGTGCGGCCGGTGCGCGCGCGGTTGGGGACCGCCGCGGTGATAGCTGTCCTCGCCTCCTGCGTGGGGCTGGTGATCCCGCTCGTCCTGAAGTGGATGGTGGACGGGCCGGTCGCCGACCGCGATCCGGCGGGGGTGTGGCTCGGGGCGCTGTACCTGCTGCTCCTCGGGCTGGCGGAGGCGCTGCTGTTCGGGTTCCGGCGGTGGCTGGTGGCCCGGCCGCTGGCGGGGGTCGAGGCGGGGATGCGCGCGGACCTGTACCGGCACCTGCAACGCCTGCCGGTGGCCTTCCACGATCGCTGGGCCTCGGGGCAGTTGCTCTCGCGCGGGACGACCGACCTGATGCTGCTCCGCATGTTCCTCGCCTTCCCGTTGACGTTCCTGCTGGTCAACGGCGTGACGATTCTGGTCGGCGTGGGCATCATGCTGGTCCAGGACTGGACGCTCGGACTGGTCGTCCTGGGGCCCGCCATCCCGGTGATGATCACCTGCGGGATCTTCGAGAAGAAGTACTCGGCGGTGGCGCGGCGCGCGCAGGACCAGGTCGGGGATCTGACGACCGTGGTCGAGGAGAGCGTGCTCGGCATCCGGATCATCAAGGGGTTCGGCCGGCACCGCAGCCAGGCCCGCGCCTTCCACGAGCTGTCCCACACGCTGCGGGGCACGGAGCTGCGCAAGGCACGGCTGCTGGCGTCCATCTGGGCCGTCATCGTCGTCCTGCCGGAGGTCGCGATCGGGGCGGCGCTGGTGGTCGGGTCGGTGCAGGTGGCGGACGGGTCGCTGTCGGCGGGGACGCTGGTGGCCTTCCTGTCCACCGCGCTGGCCCTGCGGTGGCCGGTGGAGTCCATCGGCTTCCTGCTGGCGATGAGCCAGGAGGCGGCGACGGCCACGGACCGGTACTTCGAGGTGATGGACGCCGAGGCCGAGACGCGGGGCGACGCCGCCCCCACCGCGGCACGACCGCCCGCGGCCGAGCGGGCCGACGGCCTGCGGTTCGAGAACGTCCGGTTCCGGTACCCCGACGCGGCTCCCGGCTCCCCGCCCCTCCTGACGGACGTCGACCTGCACATCCGCCCCGGTGAGTCCATGGCCCTGGTCGGCGCCACCGGCAGCGGAAAGACGACGCTGACCGCGCTCGTGCCGCGCCTGCACGAGGTGACCGGCGGACGGATCACGCTGGACGGCGAGGACATCACCGCGCTGTCCCGCGAGGAGCTGCGCTCGATGGTCGCCGTGGCCTTCGAGGAGCCCACCCTCTTCTCGGCCACCGTCGGCGAGAACGTGCTGATGGGCGCGGGCGACGGCGCCGGCGACGAGGAGCTGGGCCGGGCGCTGTCGGTCGCGCAGGCCGACTTCGCGCACGCGCTCCCCCAGGGCACCGGCACCCAGGTCGGCGAGCAGGGCCTCAGCCTCTCCGGCGGCCAGCGCCAGCGCCTCGCGCTCGCCCGGGCCGTGGTCGGCAGACCGAGGTTCCTCGTCCTGGACGACCCGCTGTCGGCGCTCGACGTGCACACCGAGGCCGCCGTGGAGGCCGCCCTGCGCGACGTCCTCGCGGACACCACCGCCCTGATCGTGGCCCACCGCCCCTCCACCGTCATGCTCGCCGACCGCGTCGCCCTGCTCTCCGGTGGCCGTATCGCGGCCGTCGGCACCCATCACGAACTGCTGCGCGGCAACGCCGAGTACGCCCACCTGATGTCCGGGCTCGACGGGCACGAGGTGCCCGACGCTCCCGGGGGACTCCAGAAGGAGGACGCCCGATGACCGCGCCCACGGCCACCGCGCCGAACCGGGAACAGCCGGACGGCGTGGACCCGGCCGGGAGGGGCGCAGGAGCGGACGCCGACCTGTTCGACCAGGACGTCCTGCCCAGCCCGCCCGGCGCGACCGGCAGCCTGCTGCGCTCCCTGCTGGCGCCCCTGAAGGCCCGCGTCGCCCTGACCACCGTCCTGCTGCTGCTCCAGCAGGCGGCGGTGCAGGCGGGCCCGCTGCTGGTGGCGTACGCCATCGACCGCGCTGTGCCGGCGCTGCGGGACGACGACCACGGACCGCTGGTCGCGGTCGGCGCCGGCTTCCTGCTGTGCTCGCTGGCGGCGGGCGGCCTCCAGTACGCGTTCATCGCGGCGGCCGCCCGGGTCAGCCAGGACGTCCTCCTCGACCTGCGCGGGCGGATCTTCCGGCACGCGCAGGCGCTGAGCGTCGACTTCCACGAGCGCTACACCTCGGGCCGGCTCATCTCCCGCTCCACCACGGACGTGGAGTCCCTGCGCGAACTGCTCGACGAGGGGCTCCAGGAGCTGGTGACGGTCATCCTCTCCTTCGTCTACATCGCGGCCCTGCTGCTCTGGCTTGACCTCGGTCTGGGCGCGGTCGCGGTGGCCTCGTTCGTCCCGCTGTACGCGCTGGTGCGGCTGTACCAGCGGCGCGCCGAGCGGGTGTACCGGCACCGGTCCACGGCGATCGCCGCGGTGATCGTGAAGTTCGTCGAGACGATGAACGGCATCCGTCCGGTGCGCGCCTTCCGCCGGGAGGCCGCCAACGACGCCGACTTCGCGGTCCTGAACCGGCGCCACGAGCGGACCAACGGCGACGCCCTCCTGGAGATGGCCCGTTACGTCGTCGGGTCCCGGCTGGTCGCCAACACGGCGGTCGCGGGCATCGTGCTGTGGGGCGCCTACCGGGTCGCGGGCGGCACGCTGGCGCTCGGTGTGCTGGCGGCGTCGGTGCTGTACCTGCGGCGGCTGTACGACCCGATCGACCGGCTCGGCATGTTCCTCAACTCGTACCAGTCGGCGGCC
This sequence comes from Streptomyces sp. WAC 04229, assembly GCF_003947455.1. Classification (GTDB taxonomy): domain Bacteria; phylum Actinomycetota; class Actinomycetes; order Streptomycetales; family Streptomycetaceae; genus Streptomyces. The sequence continues at coordinate 79,710 of NZ_QHJH01000001.1, forward strand.
GCCTCCCTGGAGAAGATCGCCGGGCTGCTGGCCCAGACGCCCTCGGTGCCCGAACCGGCCGCGCCGAAGGAGCTGCCCCCGGCGGTCTCCGAACACCCCGGCCGCGAGGTGGTCTTCGACGCGGTGAGCTTCGGCTACCGCACCGGCGGCGAGGTGCTGCCCCGATTCGCCCTGACGCTCCCGGCCGGGCAGACGGTCGCCGTCGTGGGGTCGACCGGCGCGGGCAAGTCGACGCTGGCCAAGCTGCTCGCCCGGTTCTACGACCCCACCGACGGGCGGGTCCTGCTCGACGGCGTCGACCTGCGCGACCTGGCGGTGCCCGAGCTGCGGCGCGGGGTGGTGATGGTGACGCAGGAGGCGTTCCTGTTCTCCGGCACGGTCGCCGACAACATCGCGATCGGCCGGCCGGAGGCGACGCGGGAGGAGATCGAGCGGGCCGCGAAGGCGATCGGCGCCCACGACTTCATCGCCGCGCTGCCGGACGGCTACGACACCGACGTCCGCAAGCGCGGTGGCCGCATCTCCGCCGGTCAGCGGCAACTGGTGGCGTTCGCACGGGCGTTGCTCGCGGATCCGGCGGTGCTGATCCTGGACGAGGCGACCAGTTCGCTGGACGTGCCCGGCGAGCGTGCGGTGCAGCGGGCGATGACGACGGTGCTGAAGGACCGTACGGCGGTGGTGATCGCGCACCGGCTGTCGACCGTGGAGATCGCGGACCGGGTGCTGGTCATGGAGCACGGCCGGATCGTGGAGGACGGCCCGCCGGACGCACTGATCTCCGGCACGGGCCGGTTCGCGGATCTGCACCGGGCCTGGCGGGACAGCCTCGCGTGAGGACGGGCGGGCCCACGGGCCGCGGGGGGAGTCATCGGTGATCGACGCCTACGAGGATCCCGGCACGCCGGACCGCCGGGGCGGCTGGCGGTACCTGGCCTGGCTGGTCGCGCGGCAGTGGCCGCGCTGTCTGGCGGGTGCGGTGCTCGCCAGTACCTGGATGGTGCTGCTGGCGGCGACGCCGTACCTGATGGCGCGGGCCGTCGACCACGGCCTGGAACCCGGTGACATGGGCGCGCTGGCGGGCTGGACGGGCGCGCTGGCCGGGGTCGGCGCGGTCAACGCCTGCCTGGGCATGCTGCGGCACCGCACGATGACGCTGGTGCGGATGGACGCCAACTTCCGCACGGTCAAGGTGGTCGTGGGACACGCCACGCGGCTCGGCGCCGCGCTGCGCGGACAGGTGGGAACCGGCGAGGTCGTCACCATCGGCGTGGGCGACGTGCAGACCATCAGCACCTCGCTGACGGCCGTGGGGCCGGGCATCGGGGCGGTCGTCGCGTACGCGGCGGTCGGCGGTCTGATGCTGTCGGTGTCGACGCGGCTCGCCCTGGTGGTGCTGATCGGGGTGCCGGTGCTCGGGGTGCTGCTGGGCCCGCTGATGGGGCGCCTCCAGGGCCGGGAGACCGAGTACCGGGAAGGGCAGGCCGTGCTGACCGCGCGGATCGGCGACCTCGCGGGCGGGCTGCGGGTGCTGAACGGGCTGGGCGGCAAGGGCCTGATCGCGGACGCGTTCCGCCGGGACTCGGAGCGGCTGCGCGAGCGCGGCTACCGGGTCGGGGCGGTGACCAGCTGGATCCAGGCCCTCGGGGTGGGGCTGCCGGTGCTGTTCCTGGCGCTGGTCACCTGGCTCGGCGCGCGGCTGGCCGCGCAGGGCCGGATCAGCGTGGGTGAACTGGTGTCGGTGTACGGCTATGTGGTCGCGCTGGGCTGGCCGGTGTCGTTCCTCATCGAGATGGGCCACCAGCTCAGCCGTGGTGTGGTGGCCGCCCGCCGGGTGGTCGCCTTCCTGCGCCTGGAGCCCGAGCCGGACACCGGCACCCGGAACGCCCCCGCCGAGCCCTCGGCGCTGTACGACCCGGCCTCCGGCGTACGCGTCCTCCCGGGCCGGCTGACCGCCCTGGCCGGCTCCCGCCCCTCCGACGCCGCCGGGGTCATCGACCGCCTGGGCCGCTACACCCCGTCCGACGCGACGTGGGGCGGCGTCCCGCTGTCCGACATCCCCCTCCCCCGGATCCGCGACCGCATCCTGGTCGCCGAAGCGGAGGCCGACCTGTTCGCGGGCGTCCTGCGCGACGTAATAGGCGATCAGGACCCGCCCCTCAGGGGCGCGGGGAACTGCGCGACAAGCCACGACGCACCCGCAGACGCCCGACAGCAGCACCCGGCAGACGATTCGGCGCGCCTCGAAGCCATCCACGCAGCCGCCGCCGAGGACATCATCCGCTCCCTCCCCGACGGACTCGATTCACAGGTCGCGGCCCAGGCCAGCGACCTGTCCGGCGGCCAGAGACAACGCGTCCGCCTGGCCCGCGCCCTCCTCACCGCACCGGAGGTGCTCCTCGCCGTGGAACCGACCTCCGCCCTGGACGCCCACACCGAGGCAACGGTCGCGGCCCGCCTCCGGGACGCCCGCGAGGGCCGCACGACCGTGGTCGCGACCACCTCCCCCCTCGTACTGGACCGCGCCGACACGGTCGTGTACCTGGTCGACGGCAAGGCCGCCGCCACCGGTGCCCACCGCGAACTCCTCACCACGGAACCGGGATACCGCGCGCTGGTCGCGCGGGACGAAGAGGTGGTCGGATGACCTCCGCGGGACAACTCCCCGTCGCCGACCGCGCCGACGTCCGGCGCGCCGCGGCCCGGCTGCTCGGCGAGGACCGCCGCGCTCTCGCCGTCGTCCTCGGCCTCAACGCCCTGGCCGCCGCGGCCGGACTGGCCGGCCCGTGGCTGCTGGGCCGGATCGTCGACGAGGTGCGCGCCGGCGGCGGGGTCGGCGCCGTGGACCGGATGGCCCTCGCCATTCTGGTCTGCTCGCTGGCACAGCTGCTGCTGGCCCGCTGGGCCCGCTACGTGGGCCACCGCTTCGGGGAACGGACGCTCGCCCGGGTGCGGGAGCGGTACGTGGACCGGGCGCTCGCCCTGCCCGCGTCGGTGGTGGAGCGGGCCGGCACCGGCGACCTGACGACCCGCGGCACCGCCGACGTGACCACCGTCGGCACCACGCTGCGGGACGCCGGACCCGACCTGCTCGTCAACTCGGTGCAGGCGCTGTTCCTCATGGGCGCGGTGTTCGTGCTCGACCCGCTGCTCGGCGCGGTCGGGGTGCTGGGGCTGACGCCGGCCTGGGTCGCGCTGCGCTGGTACCTGCGCCGGGCGCGGGCCGGGTACCTGGCCGAGGGCGCGGCCACGTCGGAGGTGGCGGAGAGCCTCGCCGCCACGGTGGCGGGGGCCCGCACCGTCGAGGCGTTCCACCTGGCCGCCCGGCGCATGTCGACCAACCGGGAGGCGCTGGAGGTCTCGCGCCGCACCCGGATGCGGACGCTGTTCCTGCGCTGCGTGTTCTTCCCGGCGGTGGACGTCTCCTACGTCCTGCCGGTGGCGGGCGTCCTGCTGTGCGGCGGGTTCCTGCACGCGCGCGGGTCGGTGAGCCTCGGGGCGGTGGTGGCGTGCGCCGTGTACCTCCAGCAGCTGGCCGGGCCGCTCGACGAGGTGCTGATGCGGACCGAGCAACTCCAGGCGGGCGCGGCCTCCTTCGCCCGGGTAGAGGGGCTGGCCCGGGCCCCGCGGGCGGAGGCGGACGAGTCGGCGGTCCCGGCGGACGACCGCATCGACGTCCGCGGGGCGCGGTACGCCTACGAGCGGGGCGGCGAGGTGCTGCGCGGTGTGGACCTGACCGTGCGGCCGGGCGAGCGGCTGGCGGTCGTCGGTCCGTCGGGCGCCGGCAAGACCACGCTGAGCCGGCTCCTCGCGGGCGTCGACGCGCCGACCGCCGGCTCGGTGACGGTGGGCGGGGTGCCCGTGGTCGCCCTCGGTCCGGAACGGCTGCGCCGCCAGGTCGTGCTGGTCACCCAGGAGCACCACGTGTTCCTGGGCACGGTCCGGGACAATCTCCTGATCGCCGAACCGGAGGCCGGTGACGGTGCGTTGTGGGCGGCGCTCGCCGCGGTGGGTGCCGAGACCTGGGTGCGGGGGCTGCCCGGGGGCCTGGACACCGAGCTGGGTGCGAAGGGGCACCGGACGGACGGCTCGCAGGCCCAGCAGCTCGCCCTGGCCCGGGTGGTGCTGGCCGACCCGCACACGCTGATCCTGGACGAGGCCACCGCCCTGCTGGACCCGACGACGGCCCGGCACACCGAGCAGGCGCTCGCCGCGGTGCTGAAGGGCCGTACGGTCATCGCCATCGCGCACCGGCTGCACACCGCGCACGACGCGGACCGGGTGGCCGTCATGGAGGGCGGCCTGCTGACCGAACTGGGCACGCACGACGAACTGGTGACGGCCGGCGGGGCCTATGCGGCGCTGTGGGGTTCCTGGCACGGGGAGCCGTCCGAGCGGGCGGCTACTGACTGAGCGGGCAGTCAGTAGCGGGGCCCCGGGCGACGGTTCCGTTTATCGAACGTGAACTCCCGGTCAACGAACCATTTCCAGCCAACTTACTGACGCGCTCCTGACAAAGAGGGCGTGCTCCTGCCACTCTTCCGTCGGTCCCTTCACAGCGCCCCCACAGCTTCCTCACGAGCGTTGTGCGGCGACCAGCTCCCGCACGTGATCTCTGCGTATCGCACAGTTCCGCCCGGCCGGCCACCCGCCGACCGGTCTCCCCTGGCCGCGCACCCCGCGGCCACGCAGAAGGAGTCGGTGTTGAGCAGCAGTTCTCCCCACAGACGCACCTCCCACACCACGTCCCACACCCCCTCCCGCGTCGCGCACCGGCGTGCCGCGGCGGTCGCGCTGGCCGGTGTCGCCGCGCTGATCGCCACCGCGGTGCAGTCCGGCGCCGCCACCGCCGCGCCCGCCCAGGCCCCCGCACCGGGTGCCGAGTCGGTCACGCTGACCCCGGCCCAGCGCGCCGAGCTGATCCGCGACGCCAACGCCACCAAGGCCGAGACGGCCGGCGACCTGGGCCTGGGCGCCAAGGAGAAGCTGGTCGTCCGCGACGTGGTCAAGGACCGCGACGGCACGCTGCACACCCGCTACGAGCGGACCTACGACGGGCTGCCCGTCCTCGGCGGCGACCTGGTCGTGACCAGCGACGCCGGGACGACCGAGCGGGTCGTGAAGGCCACGTCCAAGGCGATCAGGCCGGCCACGGTGACGCCGAAGATATCCGCCGGCAAGGCGGAGCAGCAGGCCGTGTCCGTCGCGAAGGCCGCCGGAGCCGAGGGGGCTCAGGCCGACCGGGCCCCGCGCAAGGTGGTCTGGGCGGCGCAGGGCACCCCGGTCCTGGCGTACGAGACGGTCGTGGGCGGCCTCCAGGAGGACGGCACCCCGAACGAGCTGCACGTGATCACCGACGCCGCCACCGGCGCCAAGCTCTTCGAGTACCAGGCGATCCACAACGGCACCGGCAACACCATGTACAGCGGCACGGTGACGCTGGGCACCGCCCAGTCCGGGTCGTCGTACACGCTGACCGACACCACGCGCGGCAACCACAAGACGTACAACCTCAACCGAGGCACGTCCGGCACCGGCACGCTCTTCTCCGGCCCCGACGACGTGTGGGGCAACGGCCAGGCCTCCAACGCCGAGACCGCCGGCGCCGACGCCCACTACGGGGCCGCGCTGACCTGGGACTACTACAAGAACGTCCAGGGCCGCTCGGGCATCCGCGGCGACGGGGTGGGCGCCTACTCCCGCGTCCACTACGGCAACAACTACGTCAACGCCTTCTGGTCGGACAGCTGCTTCTGCATGACGTACGGCGACGGTTCGGGCAACGCCAACCCGCTGACGTCGATCGACGTGGCCGCGCACGAGATGACGCACGGCGTCACCTCCAACACCGCGGGCCTGATCTACAGCGGCGAGTCCGGCGGTCTCAACGAGGCCACCTCGGACATCTTCGGCGCGGCCGTCGAGTTCCACGCGAACAACTCCAGCGACGTCGGTGACTACCTCATCGGCGAGGAGATCGACATCAACGGCGACGGCACGCCGCTGCGCTACATGGACAAGCCGAGCAAGGACGGCGCGTCCAAGGACGCCTGGTACTCGGGGATCGGCAACATCGACGTCCACTACTCGTCGGGCCCGGCCAACCACTTCTTCTACCTGCTGAGCGAGGGCAGCGGCACCAAGACCATCAACGGTGTCACCTACGACTCGCCCACCTCGGACGGCCTCCCGGTCACCGGCATCGGCCGCGACAAGGCGGCGAAGATCTGGTTCCGCGCGCTGACCACGAAGTTCACGTCGACGACGAACTACGCGGCGGCCCGCACCGGCACCCTCGCCGCCGCCGGTGAGCTGTACGGCACCGACAGCACCGAGTACAAGCGGGTGCAGGACGCGTGGGCGGGCATCAACGTCGGCGCCCGCTCCGGCGGCGGCGGTGGCGGCACCTCCTTCGAGAACGCCGCCGACGTGGCGATCCCGGACAACGGCGCGGCGGTCACCTCGTCGGTCACCGTGACGGGACGGGCGGGCAACGCGCCGGCCAACCTCCAGGCGGCGGTGGACATCGTGCACACCTGGCGCGGTGACCTGGTGGTCGACCTGCTGGCCCCGGACGGGACCGCGTACCGCCTGAAGAACTCCAGCTCCTCCGACTCGGCGGACAACGTGAACCAGACGTACACGGTGAACGCCTCCTCGGAGACCGCCAACGGCACCTGGAAGCTGCGCGTCCAGGACGTGGCGGCCCGCGACACCGGCTACATCAACTCCTTCAAGCTCACCTTCCCGTAGGCCCGCACGCGGGTCCCCACGGTCAGGGCGCCGTCCCGGTGGTTCGAATCCCCGGGGCGGCGCCCTCCCGCGTCCGCCCTCTTTTTGCCAAGGCCATACGCGCCGAGGGTTGCCGCTTTGCCGAGGTCACACGGGTTCACACACCCGCAACATTCACCCGGACGTCAACTTTCGGCCAACATCATTCGACCCTCCTGACATGTACGCGCCCTCGGTGTCAGTCTTCGGTGATCCGCCGCACAACTTCGCAGCCAACTCCGGCCGGACCCCACGCCGACCGGATCCCCCACCGAAGGAGTCTGTGTGTCCCCCCACATCGCGCGCCACAAGCGCACCGCGCTCGCCCTCGCCACCGCGGTCGCCGCCGGCGCACTGCTCAGCACCGCACTGGGCGCGGGCAGCGCCACCGCGAGCCCCGCCCTCCCGGGCGCGCCCCTCCTGCTGTCGGACACCGCCCGCACCGCGCTCATCCAGGAGCAGCAGGCCGGCGCGGCCGGCACCGCGCGCGAGATAGGCCTCGGCGCCAAGGAGAAGCTGGTCGTCAAGGACGTGGTCAAGGACCGCGACGGCACCGTGCACACCCGCTACGAGCGCACCTACGACGGACTGCCCGTCCTCGGCGGAGACCTCGTGGTGCACCGCTCGGAGTCCGGCGCGGCCGAGGGCGTGACCAGAGCGACGAAGGCCGCCGTCGAGGTCGCCACCGTGACGCCGAAGGTCGACGCGGCCAAGGCCGAGCGGCAGGCGCTGTCCGCCGCCAAGGACGCCGGCTCGTCGAAGACGGCGGCCGACGCCGCGCCCCGCAAGGTGATCTGGGCGGCCACCGGCAAGCCGGTCCTCGCCTACGAGACGGTGGTCGGCGGCCTCCAGGACGACGGCACCCCGAACGAGCTGCACGTGATCACCGACGCCGCCACCGGCGCCAAGCTGTACGAGTACCAGGGCATCGAGACCGGCTCCGGCAAGAGCCTGTACTCGGGCGAGGTAACCCTCGGCACCACCAAGTCGGGTTCGTCGTACCAGCTGTACGACACCGGACGCGGCGGCCACAAGACGTACAACCTCAACCGGGGCACGTCCGGCACCGGCACCCTGTTCACCGACGCGGACGACGCGTGGGGCACCGGCACCGCCTCCGCCGACGCCAAGGACCAGACCGCCGCCGTCGACGCCGCCTACGGCGCGCAGACCACGTGGGACTTCTACAAGGACACCTTCGGCCGCAGCGGCATCAAGAACGACGGCAAGGCGGCCTACTCCCGCGTCCACTACGGCAACAACTACGTCAACGCCTTCTGGTCCGACGCCTGCTTCTGCATGACCTACGGCGACGGCACGGGCAACACCAACCCGCTCACCTCGCTGGACGTCGCCGGGCACGAGATGAGCCACGGCGTCACCTCCAACACCGCGGGCCTCAACTACAGCGGCGAGTCCGGCGGCCTCAACGAGGCGACCAGCGACATCTTCGGCACCGGGGTGGAGTACTTCGCGAAGAACTCCGCCGACAAGGGCGACTACCTCATCGGCGAGAAGATCGACATCAACGGCGACGGCACCCCGCTGCGCCACATGGACAAGCCCAGCAAGGACGGCGCGTCCAAGGACTACTGGTCCTCCGGCCTCGGCGGCGTCGACGTGCACTACTCCTCGGGCCCGGCCAACCACTTCTTCTTCCTGCTGGCCGAGGGCAGCGGGGCGCGCACGGTCGACGGGGTGGCGTACGACTCGCCGACCTCCGACGGCTCCACCGTCACCGGCATCGGCCGCGAGAAGGCGCTGCAGATCTGGTACAAGGCGCTGACCACGTACATGACGTCGACGACGAATTACAAAGCGGCCCGCACCGCCACCCTGAGCGCGGCGTCCGACCTGTACGGGGCCGACAGCACCGAGTACAAGACGGTGGGCGCGGCCTGGACCGCGATCAACGTGAGCTGACCGGCCCCAACACGCGGCGGACGGCACCCGGGACCAGTGGTTCCCGGGTGCCGTCCTAGTCTTGGTGCCCATGTCCTTCACGTACGACGACGTCGGCGCCACCCGCGAGCAGGGCCACTGCCCGCCCGGCTTCCGCCATATGCACGTACGCACCCGCCTCGGTGAGGGCGAACCGGTGTTCCAGCGCGCCGTGGAGGCCGTACTCACCTGGGAGATGCACCGGGAGATGGGCGTCGGCATCGACGCGAGCGCGGAACGGGCCGCGCCGGGCGTCGACGTCACCGTCACCCTCGCCGGGATGATCAAGGCACCCTGCCGGGTGGTGTGGACACTGGACGAGCCCCGCCGGGCCGGCTGGGCCTACGGCACGCTGCCCGGTCACCCGGAGTCCGGCGAGGAGGCCTTCGTGGTGGACCGCACCGGTGACGGCACGGTCTGGCTCACGGTGAGCGCCTTCAGCCGGCCCGCCAAGTGGTACGCCAAGGCCGGCGGCCCGGCCGCCCGGGCCTTCCAGCACGCCTACGCCCGCCGGTGCGGCAGCGTGCTGCGACGGCTGAGCGGCGGCGACGAGGACTGAACGCCCCGCCCGGCCGCCGCCGCCCGGCCGTCCGGGCTCACCTCATCAGCAGCCCCGCCGCCTGGGCCAGGTCGTCGGACGGCACCGCCACGAGCCCCGTCTCCGCGCCGGAGGCCAGCAGGCGGTGCGCGGGCAGCACGCGGACCGTGTAGCCGAACGGGCCGGTGCGGTCCAGGGCCAGCGGGCCCTCGTACACCCAGCGGCCCTCCATGTCGGGCCCGCCCACCGGCTTCAGCGGCACCTTCGACGCGTCGGTGATCCGGTCCTCGGAGTCCACCCGCCCGGAGACCGCCTGCACCTCGACGTCCTCCGGCGCGAGATCGCCCAGCTTCACCCGCACCCGCAGCCCGAGCGTCGAGCCCAGCTCCGCCAGCGCGGTGGCGGAGCCCGTCTCCACGTGGTCGACGCTCACGCCGGGCCAGGCGGCCCGTACCCGGGTCTTCCACTCCGCGAGGCCGCGGGCGGAGTCCGGGTCCATCGCGCGGTGGGCCTCGGCGGCCGGGGCGTAGAGCCGCTCGACGTACTCGCGGACCATGCGGCCGGCCAGCACCTTCGGACCCAGCAGGCTGAGGGTCCTGCGGACCATCTCGATCCACCGGTCCGGCAGCCCGCTCGCCGCCCGCTCGTAGAAGCGGGGGGCCACCCGCTGCTCCAGCAGGTCGTAGAGGGCGGCGGCCTCTATGGCGTCGCGCCGGTCCGGGTCGGTTCCCGGGCCGTCGGCGGTGGGGATCGCCCAGCCGAAGTCGGGCTGGAACCACTCGTCCCACCAGCCGTCGAGGACCGACAGGTTGAGGCAGCCGTTGAGCGCCGCCTTCATGCCGGAGGTGCCGCACGCCTCCAGGGGCCGCAGGGGGTTGTTCAGCCAGATGTCGCAGCCCGGGTAGAGCTTCTGCGCCATCGCCATGCCGTAGTCGGGCAGGAACACGATGCGGTGCCGCACCCGCGGGTCGTCCGCGAACCGCACCAGCTCCTGGACCAGCCGCTTGCCGCCGTCGTCGGCCGGGTGCGCCTTGCCGGCGACGACGATCTGGATCGGCCGCTCCGGGTGGAGCAGCAGGTCCATCAGCCGGTCGCGGTCGCGCAGCATCAGCGTCAGCCGCTTGTACGACGGGACGCGCCGCGCGAAGCCGATGGTGAGCACGTCAGGGTCGAGGACGTCGTCGATCCAGCCCAGCTCCGCGGTGCCGGCGCCGCGCTGCCGCCAGGAGGCGCGCAGCCGCTCCCGCACCTCCTCGACCAACTGCTCGCGCAGGGTGCGGCGCAGCTCCCAGATGTCCTGGTCGGGGATGTCGGCGACCGAGTCCCAGCGGTCCGAGCCGCCGACGGCCAGGGCGTCCTCGGCCCGCTGCGCGCCGATCTGCCGGGCGCCGAGCCGGAACACCTCGGGCGCCACCCAGGTCGGGGCGTGCACGCCGTTGGTGACGGAGGTGATCGGCACCTCGTCGGCGTCGAAGCCGGGCCAGAGTCCGGCGAACATGGAGCGGCTGACTCCGCCGTGCAGCAGGGAGACGCCGTTGGCCCGCTGGGCGAGCCTGAGGCCCATCACGGCCATGTTGAACAGGTTGGGTTCGCCGCCGGGGTAGGTCTCCATGCCGAGCCGCAGGATGCGCTCCACGTCGATGCGCGGCAGTTCGGAGTCGGGGCCGAAGTGGCGGGCGACCAGCTCGCGGTCGAAGCGGTCGATGCCGGCCGGCACGGGGGTGTGGGTGGTGAACACGGTCCCGGCCCGCACCGCCTCCAGCGCCGACCCGAACTCAAGGCCCTCGTCGCAGAGTTCGGCGATGCGTTCCAGCCCCAGGAAGCCCGCGTGGCCCTCATTGGTGTGGAACACCTCGGGACCGGCGTGGCCGGTGAGCCGGCAGTACGTGCGCACCGCCCGGACACCTCCTATGCCGAGCAGCATCTCCTGGAGGAGCCGGTGCTCGCTGCCGCCGCCGTAGAGCCGGTCGGTGACGCCCCGTTCGCCGAGGTCGTTCTCCTCGACGTCCGAGTCGAGGAGCAGCAGGGGCACCCGGCCGACCTGGGCCAGCCAGACACGCGCCCGCAGCTCCCGGCCGCCGGGCAGCGCGAGGGCGACGTGGGCCGGGGTGCCGTCGGGCTCCTTGAGGAGGGCCAGGGGCAGCTCGTGGGGGTCGAGGACGGGGTAGTGCTCCTGCTGCCAGCCGTCCCGGGAGAGGGACTGCCGGAAGTAGCCGTGCCGGTAGAGCAGGCCGACGCCGATGAGCGGCACGCCCAGGTCGCTGGCCGCCTTGAGGTGGTCGCCGGCCAGGATGCCGAGCCCCCCGGAGTACTGGGGCAGGGCGGCGGTGATGCCGAACTCGGGCGAGAAGTAGGCGACGGCGGCGGGCAGTCGGCCGGACTGGGCCTGGTACCAGCGGTCACCGGTCAGGTAGTGGTCGAGGTCGTCGGCCACCGCGGTCAGCCGGCGCAGGAAGCGCCGGTCCTCGGCCAGCTCCGCGAGGCGGGCGGGCGGCACGGTGCCGAGCAGTCTCACCGGGTCGCGGCCGGACGTGGCCCAGCTCGCGGGGTCGACGGACTGGAAGAGGTCACGGGTCTCCGGGTGCCAGGACCAGCGCAGATTGCGGGCCAGGTCACTGAGCGGCCGGAGGGGGTCGGGGAGAACGGGACGGACGGTCAGTCGACGGATCGCCTTCACCTCCACGACGTTACCGGGGCGATGTGTCCCTCGCCGGGGGCTTCGCCCGCCAACCTCCGATTCGGCCTGAACGGCCTCCCCGGCAAACGCCGGACGGGCTAATGCGGGCCGGCCCGGCGATATGGCCGGATCTCCTCCCGTCGGCCTTCTTGTGGCACTTCGCCCCCGCGCGAAAGGCTGCACATGTCGCGAAGGCGCTGATTGCGGCAACGGCATCCGGGAAGGCGTTGGGACAGGCCCGTCGTGCGTGTCGGCGCGTCATGTATGTCGACATACGCGCGAGTAGTTAACAAAGTGCCGGATTGCCCCCCAGAAGAGTGTGGGAAGGCTCCTGCGGTACGCCCCGCACGAACCCGCAGGACCCACCTCCCCAGAGTCATCCGCCCACCCATGTTGACGCGGACAGGAGCGGTCATGCCCGCCACGCACCACTCGTCACCGACCGAGCCGGACAGCACCGGCGCCGACCGGACCACCTCTGTCGGACGCATCCCCGTCCTGGACGTGCGCCCGGCCGTCCGGCAGGGACGCCGGCCCGCCAAGGCCGTCACCGGCGAGTCCTTCGAGGTCTCCGCCACCGTGTTCCGGGAGGGCCACGACGCGGTCGCCGCCAACGTCGTCCTCCGAGATCCGCGGGGCCGGCCGGGGCCCTGGACGCCGATGCGGGAGCTGGCGCCGGGCACCGACCGCTGGGGGGCGACCGTCACCGCGGGCGAGCCCGGCACGTGGTCGTACACCGTGGAGGCGTGGGGCGACCCGGTCTCCACCTGGCGGCACCACGCGCGCATCAAGATCCCGGCCGGCATCGACACCGGCCTGGTCCTCGACGAGGGGGCCCGGCTGTACGAGCGTGCCGCCGCCGACGTGCCCGGGAGCGAGGACCGGCGGGTGCTGCTGGCCGCCGTCGAGGCACTGCGGGACGAGACCCGGCCGGCCGCCACCCGGCTGGCGGCGGCGTTGACGCCGGAGGTGGACGCGGTGCTGGCCCGCCATCCGCTGCGGGAACTGGTCACCTCCTCCGACCCGATGCCCCTGCTGGTCGAACGCGAACGCGCCCTGTACGGCGCCTGGTACGAGTTCTTCCCCCGCTCCGAGGGCACCCCCGAACAGCCCCACGGCACCTTCCGCACCGCCGCCCGCCGCCTGCCCGCCATCGCCGCGATGGGCTTCGACGTCGTCTACCTCCCGCCCGTCCACCCCATCGGCACCACCCACCGCAAAGGCCGCAACAACACCCTCTCCGCCACCCCCGACGACGTCGGCGTCCCCTGGGCCATCGGCTCCCCCGAAGGCGGCCACGACACCCTCCACCCCGCCCTGGGCACCTTCGACGACTTCGACCACTTCGTACGCACCGCCGCCCAGCACGGCCTCGAAGTCGCCCTCGACTTCGCCCTCCAGTGCTCCCCCGACCACCCCTGGGTCCACAAACACCCCGACTGGTTCCACCACCGCCCCGACGGCACCATCGCCTACGCCGAGAACCCGCCCAAGAAGTACCAGGACATCTACCCCGTCGCCTTCGACGCCGACCTCGACGGCCTCGTCACCGAGACCGTCCGCGTCCTGCGCCTGTGGATGGACCACGGGGTGCGCATCTTCCGCGTCGACAACCCCCACACCAAACCCGTCGTGTTCTGGGAACGCGTCATCGGCGAGATCAACCGCGCCGACCCCGACGTCATCTTCCTGGCCGAGGCCTTCACCCGCCCCGCGATGATGCACACCCTCGCCCAGATCGGCTTCCAGCAGTCCTACACCTACTTCACCTGGCGCAACACCAAGCAGGAACTGACCGAGTACCTCACCGAACTCACGGGGGACGCCGCCTCCTACATGCGGCCCAACTTCTTCGCCAACACCCCCGACATCCTGCACGCCTACCTCCAGACCGGCGGCCGCCCCGCCTTCGAGGTCCGCGCCGTCCTCGCCGCCACCCTCTCCCCCACCTGGGGCATCTACAGCGGCTACGAACTGTGTGAACACACCCCCCTGCGCGAAGGCAGCGAGGAATACCTCGACTCCGAGAAGTACCAGCTCAAACCCCGCGACTGGGCCGCCGCCGCCCGCGAGGGCCGCACCATCGCCCCCCTCGTCACCAAGCTCAACACCATCCGGCGCGACCATCCCGCGCTGCACCGGCTGCGCAACCTCCGCTTCCACCGGACCGACAACGACGCGCTGATCGCGTACAGCAAGCGCCTCGGGTCCGACGCCGTCCTGGTGGTCGCCAACCTCGATCCGCATCGCACCCAGGAGGCCACGATCTCCCTCGACATGCCGCAGCTCGGCCTGGACTGGCACGAGACCGTGCCCGTCCACGACGAACTCACGGGTCAGACCTACCACTGGGGCCGGACGAACTACGTGCGCCTGGAGCCCGGCAGGGCCCCCGCCCACGTCTTCCACGTCCGCCGGCCGTCCGCCGCCGCACCCCAGAACGGAGGGTCAGGAGCCTCATGACCGTCAACGAGCCCGTGCCGGACACCTTCGAGGACACCCCGGCCAAGGACCGCGACCCGGACTGGTTCAAACGAGCCGTCTTCTACGAGGTCCTCGTCCGCTCCTTCCAGGACAGCAACGGGGACGGCGTCGGCGACCTCAAGGGACTGACCGCCAAGCTGGACTACCTGCAATGGCTGGGCGTGGACTGCCTCTGGCTCCCGCCCTTCTTCAAGTCACCGCTGCGCGACGGCGGCTACGACGTCTCCGACTACACCGCCGTCCTCCCCGAGTTCGGCGACCTCGCCGACTTCGTCGAGTTCGTCGACGCCGCCCACCAGCGCGGCATGCGCGTCATCATCGACTTCGTCATGAACCACACCAGCGACCAGCACCCGTGGTTCCAGGAGTCCCGCAAGAACCCCGACGGCCCCTACGGCGACTACTACGTCTGGGCCGACGACGACACCCAGTACGCGGACGCCCGCATCATCTTCGTCGACACCGAGGCGTCCAACTGGACCTACGACCCGGTCCGCGGCCAGTACTACTGGCACCGGTTCTTCTCCCACCAGCCGGACCTCAACTACGAGAACCCGGCCGTGCAGGAGGAGATGCTGGCCGCGCTGAAGTTCTGGCTCGATTTGGGCGTCGACGGCTACCGCCTCGACGCCGTTCCCTATCTGTACGCCGAAGACGGCACCAACTGCGAGAACCTGCCCGCCTCGCACGCCTTCCTCAAGCGCGTCCGCCGCGAGATCGACGCCCAGTACCCGGACACCGTGCTGCTGGCCGAGGCCAACCAGTGGCCCGAGGACGTGGTCGACTACTTCGGCGACTACGCCGCGGGCGGCGACGAGTGCCACATGGCGTTCCACTTCCCGGTCATGCCGCGCATCTTCATGGCGGTCAGAAGAGAGTCGCGCTATCCGGTCTCCGAGATCCTCGCCAAGACCCCGGCCATCCCGTCCGGCTGCCAGTGGGGCATCTTCCTGCGCAACCACGACGAGCTGACCCTGGAAATGGTCACCGACGAAGAGCGCGACTACATGTACGCGGAGTACGCCAAGGACCCGCGGATGCGCGCCAACATCGGCATCCGGCGGCGGCTCGCGACCCTGCTGGACAACGACCGCGACCAGATCGAGCTGTTCACCGCGCTGCTGCTCGCCCTGCCCGGCTCGCCGATCCTGTACTACGGCGACGAGATCGGCATGGGCGACAACATCTGGCTCGGCGACCGCGACGCGGTGCGCACCCCGATGCAGTGGACCCCGGACCGCAACGCCGGCTTCTCGACCTGTGACCCCGGGCGCCTCTACCTGCCGACGATCATGGACCCGGTCTACGGCTACCAGGTGACGAACGTCGAGGCGTCCATGGCCTCGCCCTCGTCGCTGCTGCACTGGACCCGGCGCATGATCGAGATCCGCAAGCAGAACCCGGCCTTCGGCCTGGGCACCTACACGGAACTGCCCTCCTCCAACCCGGCGGTCCTGGCCTTCCTGCGGGAGTACGAGGACGACCTGGTGCTGTGCGTGAACAACTTCGCGCGGTTCGCGCAGCCCACCGAACTGGACCTGCGCGAGTTCGCCGGACGCCACCCGGTCGAGCTGTTCGGCGAAGTCCGCTTCCCCGCCATCGGCGAGCTGCCGTACCTGCTGACCCTCGGGGGCCACGGCTTCTACTGGTTCCGGCTCACCCGAGTCGCATCCCGCATCGGCCGCCGCGCTTGAGCCTGGGCCGAGGAAAGGACGCGTCACCATGCCGAAGACCGCACCCCTGCGCACGAGACGCAGGCAACTCGCCGAGCCCATGGCGTCGCTCGGCGAGCTGCTGCGGGAGTGGCTGCCGCACCAGCGCTGGTTCGCCGGCAAGGACCGACCCGTCGCCGAGCTGGGTCTGCTGTCGATGACCGAGCTGTTCCCGGGCTGTCTGCACCTCCTGGTGCACACCGGACAGGGCCCCGCGCCCGCCCCGGGCGGCGCCCCCTCGGCCGGGGACTGCTACCAACTGCTGCTCGGCGTACGCGAGCAGCCGTCGCCGCGCCTGGGCCGGGCGATCATCGGTCAGGTACAGGACGGTCCGCTGGCCGGGCGGACGGTCTACGACGCGCTGCACGATCCGCGCACCGCGCAGCTCCTCCTGGAACGGCTGCGGCACCCCGGCAAGGCGGGACCGCTGCGCTTCGAGTCCGACCCCGCGCGGCCGGTGCCCGGCGGACTCGCGCCGCGCCTCCTGGACGCCGAGCAGTCCAACTCCTCGCTGATCTACGGCGACGAGTTCATCCTCAAGCTCTTCCGGCGCGTCCAGCCCGGCGTCAACCCCGACCTCGAGGTGCCGGACGCGCTGGCCCGCCAGGGCTGCGGGCGGGTTCCGGCGCCGGTGGCGTGGATGCGCACGACGCATCCCTACGAGGCGACCCTCGGCGTGCTCCAGCCGTTCCTGCACGACGCCTCCGACGGCTGGACCCTCTCCCTGAACGCGCTCGCGTCCGGGGACGACTTCACCGTGCAGGCCCACGAGCTGGGGCAGGCCATGGGGGACGTGCACCTGGCGCTGGCCTCCGCCTTCCCGGCCGGGGCTCCAGGGGAGAACAGCCGGACCGCGGCGGCGATGACCGAGCGGCTGACGGCCGCCGCGCACTGCGTCCCTGCGCTCCAGCCCTTCGTCCCGGGACTGCGGGCCGCCTTCGCCGCGCTGTCCACCTGCGACTCCGGACCGCCCGCCCAGCGCATCCACGGCGACCTGCACCTCGGGCAGGTGCTGCGGGCCGGCCGGGACTGGTTCGTCATCGACTTCGAGGGCGAACCGTCCCGCCCGCTGGCCGAACGGCGCAGCGCCCACTCCCCCGTCCGGGACATCGCGGGCATGCTGCGCTCCTTCGACTACGCAGCCCGGCAGCGTCGCCCCTGGCGCCCCGAGTGGGCGCGCCGCTGCCGGGAGGCGTTCTGCGCGGGCTACGCCGCCCGCGCGGGCTGGGACCCCCGTAAGAAGCACGGCCTGCTGCGCGCCTACGAGACGGACCGGGCCGTGTATGAGGTGCTGTACGAGGCGCGGCACCGCCCCGACTGGCTTCCCGTACCCATGGCGGCGATCGAACGACTCGCCGTGAGAGGAGACTGACCCGTGGCACTCCGCGACACCTCACTCCCCGAGCCGTCCGCACCCGTCCCGTCCACACCCGGCGCGCGCGGTACCGCCCCGCCGCTGGACCCCGCCGACCGGGGCCGCCTGCTGGCGGGCGCCCACCACGATCCGCACGCCCTGCTCGGTGCCCACCCGGTTCCCGGCGGGGTCGCCTTCCGGGTGTTGCGGCCCTTCGCCCGCGAGGTGAGCGTGGTCGTGGGCGGCGAGCGCCACGCCCTCGTCTCCGAGGAGGACGGCCTCTTCTCCGGTGTGCTGCCGCTGGCCTCGATTCCGGCGTACACCGTCGTCGTGGCGTACGAGGAGGGCGAGCACGAGGTCCACGACCCGTACCGCTTCCTGCCCGCCCTGGGCGAGCTGGACCTGCACCTGATCTCCGAGGGCCGGCACGAGGAGCTGTGGCGGGCGCTCGGTGCGGAGCCGATGAGCCACGAGGGCGTCACCGGCACCCGGTTCACGGTGTGGGCGCCGAACGCCCAGGGCGTGCGGGTCGCCACCGACTTCACGCACTGGGACGGCACCGCGTTCCCGATGCGCTCGCTGGGCTCGTCCGGGGTGTGGGAGCTGTTCCTGCCGGGCGTCGGAGAGGGCACCACGTACAAGTTCGAGATCCACTCGCGCCACGGCCAGCGGTTCCTCAAGGCCGACCCGATGGCCCGCGCGGCCGAGGAGCCGCCGAACACCGCGTCCGTGGTGACCGCCTCGCGGTACGAGTGGGGCGACGCGGAGTGGATGCGGACCCGGGCCGCCACGCCCGTGCACGAGGCGCCCTTCTCCGTCTACGAGGTCCACCTGGCGTCCTGGCGGCCGGGGCTCACCTACCGCGAGCTGGCCGAGGAGCTGCCCGCGTACGTCAAGGACCTGGGCTTCACCCACGTGGAGCTGATGCCGGTCGCCGAGCACCCCTACGGCCCGTCGTGGGGGTACCAGGTCACCGGTTTCTACGCGCCCACCGCGCGCCTCGGCTCGCCCGACGACTTCCGCTTCCTGGTCGACGCCCTGCACCGGGCCGGCCTCGGCGTGATCATGGACTGGGTGCCGGCGCACTTCCCGAAGGACGACTGGGCGCTGGGCCGCTTCGACGGGGAACCGCTGTACGAGCCCGGGGACTCCCGGCGCGCGGAGCACCCGGACTGGGGCACGTACACCTTCGACTTCGCCCGGACCGAGGTGCGCAACTTCCTCGTGGCGAACGCCGTGTACTGGTGCGAGGAGTTCCACATCGACGGGCTGCGGGTCGACGCGGTCGCCTCGATGCTCTACCTGGACTACTCGCGCGACTCCGGGCAGTGGGAGCCCAACCAGTACGGCGGCCGCGAGGACCTGGCGGCCATGGCGTTCCTCCAGGAGATGAACGCGACCGTCTACCGGCGCTGCCCCGGCGTGGTGACCATCGCCGAGGAGTCGACGGCCTGGGGCGGGGTGACCCGGCCCACCGACACCGGCGGGCTCGGCTTCGGCCTCAAGTGGAACATGGGCTGGATGCACGACTCGCTGGAGTACGCCGCGCACGAGCCGGTGCACCGCAAGTACCACCACCACGAGATGACGTTCTCGATGGTGTACGCGTACAGCGAGAACTACGTCCTGCCGATCTCCCACGACGAGGTGGTGCACGGCAAGCAGGCGCTGGTGTCGAAGATGCCGGGCGACTGGTGGCAGCGGCGGGCGAACGTGCGCGCCTACCTCGGCTTCATGTGGGCCCACCCCGGCAAGCAACTGCTCTTCATGGGACAGGAGTTCGCGCAGGGCGCCGAGTGGTCCCAGGAGCAGGGGCCGGAGTGGTGGCTGCTGGACGAGGGGTACCACTCGGCGGCCGACCACCGCGGGATCCAGGACCTGGTCCGCGAACTCAACACCCGCTACGCGCGCACCCCGGCGCTGTGGCAGCGGGACACCGACCCGGCCGGTTTCCGGTGGGTGGCGGTGGACGCGGCCGAGGACAACGTCTTCGCGTTCCTGCGGTTCGACGCGGACGGTGCGCCGCTGCTGGCGGTGTCGAACTTCTCCCCCGTCGTCCGGCACGAGTACCACCTGGCCGTTCCCGGCGAGGCCGTCGCCTGGCAGGAGGTGCTCAACACCGACGCCGGGGAGTACGGCGGCAGCGGGGTGACCAACCCCGGTCCGGTCAAGCCCGAGGACGGCGCCATCCGGATCACGCTGCCTCCGCTGGCCACGGTGTGGCTGATGCCGTACGCCCTGTGAGACGACCAGGTGTCCGACCGGCTGCCCGGGGCAGTCGGTGGGTCCCGGAAGCCCACAGAGAGGCGGCACCACGTGCGCACCGTCGGAGTGGAGGAGGAACTCCTCCTGGTCGACCCCGCGACCGGAGAGCCACGGGCGCTGTCCGCCGCCGTGCTGGCCAGGGCGTCGCTGGACGACGCCGGACAGGACGTGTTCGAGAAGGAACTGCACGAGCAGATGCTCGAGTTCGCCACCCATCCGCAGGCGGACATGGAGCGGCTGCACACGGAGATCGTCCGCTGCCGTGAGGAGGCGGGCCGGCACGCCGGGGGGATCGGGTGCGCCGTCGCCGCACTCGCCACCTCACCGCTGCCGGTGACCCCGTCCATCGGCGTGAACCGCCGCTACGAGTGGATGGCCGACCAGTACGGCGTCGTCGTCCAGGAGCAGCTGGTCCTCGGCTGCCACGTGCACGTCTCGGTCGGCTCCGACGAGGAGGGCGTCGCGGTCATCGACCGGGTGCGGCCCTGGCTGCCGCTGCTGACCGCGCTGAGCGCGAACTCCCCGTACTGGCAGGGGGAGGACTCCTCGTACAGCAGCTACCGCAGCCGGGTCTGGCAGCGGTGGCCGTCGGCCGGTCCGACGGAGCTGTTCGGTTCGGCCGAGCGCTACCACCGCCGGGTGGCGGACATGCTCGCCACGGGCACGATCCTCGACGACGGGATGGTCTACTTCGACGTCCGGCTCTCCCAGCGCTATCCGACGGTCGAGTTCCGGGTGGCGGACGTCTGCCTGGACGCGGGGACCGCGGTCGTCCTCGCCGCCCTCGCCCGCGCGCTGGTCGAGACGGCCGCCCGGCAGTGGCGCGCGGGCACCGAGCCGGACGGGCACAGCGTGAGTCTGCTCCGCCTGGCGGCCTGGCGGGCGGCCCGCTCCGGGCTGACGGAGGAGCTGCTGCACCCCGCGACGATGCGGCGGATGCCCGCCGCGGTGGTCGTACGGGCGCTGGTGCAGCACGTCGAGGAGGCGCTGGCCGACCACGGTGACCTCGACCGGGTGCGCGAGGGCGTCGAGACGCTGCTGCGCCACGGCAACGGCGCCCGGGTGCAGCGCGAGCTCTTCGAGCGCACGGGCAGTCTGCGTGAGGTCGTCACCGCGTGCGTGCGCCGGACCCAGGCGGCCTGAACCGAGATCACCGGGCGGACACACTTCTGCCGTCCCGGCCCCCCGCGGCCTGCGGCTCGGCTAGATTCCGAGCACCGCCGGCCACGGTACTCGTGGGTGGTGTCACCGTCCGTACACGTCAGGAGCCAGCGTATGCGCGACCTCGCTCCCGCTCCCCGGCCCGTCCCGCCGCTGACCGGCGGACTCGCCGACAGCCTCTTCGAGACGGCCGCCCGCACGCCGACCCTGCCGATGCTCGCGCGCCGCCGCGGTCCCGACTCCGCGGTCTGGGACGAGGTGACGGCGGTGGAGGTCCGCGACGAGGTGGTCGACCTGGCCAAGGGGCTGATAGCGAGCGGGATCCAGCCGGGCGACCGGGTGGCGATCCTGGCCCGTACCCGGTACGAGTGGACGGTCTTCAGCCACGCCCTGTGGACGGTGGGCGCCGAGGTCGTGCCGATCTACCCGACCTCCTCGCGCGACCAGGTCGAGTACATCCTTCGGGACGCCGGCTGTGTGGGCGTGCTGGTCGAGGACGAGCAGAGCGTGATGACCGTCGGCTCGGTGTGCGCGTCGCTGCCGGCCCTGCGGCACGTCTGGCAACTGGACGCGGGGGCGCTGGACGCGCTCGTGGCGCGCGGCGAGTACCTCCCGTTCGCCACCGTCGACTCCATGCGCCGCATCGTGCTGCCGGACTCCACTGCCGTCGTCGCCTACACCTCGGGGTCGTCGGGCCGGGCCATGGGCTGTGCGCTCAGCCACCGCGGGCTGGCCCTCCCCTGCGACACGCTGATCGCGGGCTGGGGCCACACGGTGGCGCCGGAGGGGGAGCAGGGCGCGGTCCTCGCCTACCTCCCCTTCGCGCACGTGTACGGGCTGATGATCCAGACCCTGTGTGTGCGGGGCGGGCTCCTGATGGCCCACGAACCCGCGATGACCGGCGAGGCGCTCTCCTCGGCCCTGCGTTCCTTCCGTCCGACGTATCTGTACGCCGTCCCGTCGGTGCTGGAGAAGCTCTACAAGACTTTCCTGCGCACGGCCCAGCAGGCGGGGCGCGGGGCCCTGTTCGAGCGGGCCGCCGGCACGGCGCGGGACTTCGCCGGGGCGCTGGAGCGCCAGCGGCTGGGCAGGGGGCCGGGGCCCGGCTTCGACCTGCGGCTCCAGCACGCCCTGTACGAGCGAACGGTGTACCGCCGGCTGCGGAACGCGCTGGGGGGACGGGTGCTGCGGGCGACGTCCGGCGGCTCGCCGCTCAGCCGCGAGCTGTCCCTCTTCTGGGAAGGCATCGGTGTCTACGTCCACGACGGCTACGGTCTGACGGAGACCAGCGGCGGACTGACGATGCAGCCACTGGGCCGGGAGAAGTCGGGCACCGTGGGGCAGCCGTTGCCCGGCGTGGAGATCCGGCTGGCCGACGACGGGGAGATCCTCGTGCGCGGGCCGTCGCTGTTCCAGGGGTACGTCGGCGACGAGGCCGCCACCCGCCAGGTGATGCGCGGGGGCTGGCTGGCCACCGGCGATCTCGGGCACCTGGACGACGAGAACTATCTGGCGATCACCGGCCGCAAGAAGGACGTCATCATCACCAGCGGCGGCAAGAGTGTCGCCCCGGCCGCCCTGGAGCAGCGGCTGCGGATGCACCCGCTGGTGCACCAGGCGGTGGTGGTCGGCGACAACCGGCCCTGTGTCGGTGCCCTGATCACACTGGACCCGGAGTTCCTGACGCACTGGCGGGCGGCGCTGGCCGCGCAGGGCGACACCGCGGCCCGTGAGGCACGCGAGGAGAACGCGCTGCGGGAGGAGGTCGCGCGGGCCGTGGCCGCCGCCAACAGCGCGGTGTCCCGCTCGGAGTCCATCCGGGTCTTCCGCGTCCTGCCGGAGCCCTTCGACGTGGCGAACGGGCTGCTCACCCCGTCGATGAAGCTGCGCCGGGACGAGATCGTGCGGACCTACGCCCTGGAGATCGACGCGATGTACGAGGCGCGCTCGCACCGCCGACCGCCGCAGCCGCCGCCCGAGGAGCCGGCCGGCTGGGAGGAGTCGGACAGCGTGTTCCTGCGCTGAACCGCGCCCGGGGGTGACAGGGCCGTCACCCCGGGTCGCACCGGCAGGACCGGGCACACCGACGCGAATGGCCTCGGCCGTCTCGGGAACTAACAAACGAAGGGAATGCGAAGGAAGGACGACGCCCGGCCGGTGCCGGGCCCGGGGAAGGCGAGATGGCAGCCGAGTCGCGTAGGGACAGGACACTGGCTTCCGAGGAGATCACGAGCCGCACGGCAAGCTTCACCGGGGAACTGCACAATGTGACCGGTGCGCGGCTGGTCGCGGAGGAGTTCCTCTACGACCTGGCCCGTGCGGCGCCTCCCGCGGCGCCCGAGCACTGGGACGACATCCTCCTCGTGGTCACGGAACTGGCGGCCAACGCCGTGCAGTACGCCCCCGGGCCGTTCCAGCTGCGGCTGCGCCGTACCTTCGACGGCGTGCACGTGGTCATGCACGACACCAGCGTGACCGAGCCCGCTCCGCGCCCCTTCCATCCGAGCAACGGCGGCGGCGGCATCGGCTGGCATCTGATCCACACCCTGTCCGACCAGGTGAGCGTCGTCACCGGTGAGCGGGGCAAGGACATCCACGTCTTCCTGCCCTGGTGACCTCGCGGGTCAGGGGCTCGCGGGGCGCAGGGGAACCAGCACGCTGATCGTCTTGCCGCCGCCCTCCCGCAGGTCCACGGCGATGTCCCGGGCCAGCCGGGCGACCAGCGGCCAGCCGTAGCCGCCTCCGGGGTGCGTGGTGGGGAAGGCGTACACCGCCCGGGGCACCACCGCGCTGTGGTCGTGCACGGCGATCCACAGTCCCTCGGGCGTCGGCCGCACCTCGAAGCCGGCCAGTCCGCCACCGTGCCGGATCGCGTTGGTGACCAGCTCCGAGACCACGAGCAGCAGGTCGACGACGTCCTCGTCGCGGACGATACGGCCGGGGCCGCCCCACTGGGCGCGCGCCACCGACTCGGCGTACGCGCGTGCCGCCGCCGCGCTGTCCACCACGGCCGGCGCCGGCACCCCCACCGGGGCGGCAGCGGGCGAGGCCGTGATGATCCCTTCACTTGGTTCCATGTCGTGGGTCCCCGTTTTCAGCGTGTTTCCGCGTGCTCTCTTCCGGCGCCCGGTCAGGTCGCGGGAGTCTCCCGCGGCGGCAGCCGATGGTAGTAGTCGCCGACGGACGCCAGGTAGTCGCGGTCCATCGTCTCGCTGTCGGTCCGGAACCGCGGCGCGGCCTTCACCTCGGCCCTGGTGCAGGTCAGCGTGACCGTGCGGGACTCGGGATCGATGCCGCGGACCACGCCGACCGGCACCAGCACGCTCCGGCCGAACACCCAGACTCCGGTGTCGACGACCAGGTGCTGCATGCCGAAGTGCTCTGCCTGCCGGTCCACGTGCCCGATGGTTCCGTCGTCGGCGACGACGGTGCAGTCCGCCAGGTCCTGTCCCTCCACGTGACCGCTGTCCGCCGCGTACGACCAGATGCTCTCCATCGGCACGCTGTCCCTTCCCTCCCGTTTCGGCGACCTCCGCGGAGCCGGTCCGGCCCCACAGCAGCAGATACCCGGCCGGAGCCACCGCATTCGGGCCCGCGGGCCGATCGGGGGCGGCGGAACGCCCCCGCGCAGGGGGGCGGCCCCGCTTTGTCCGCACCCCGCACCTGGGTTAATCTCGGGCGTATTTTCTCTTCGTGCGGATCCGTGAACAGCGGAAATGCCACGCAACAGCCCGGACCCACCCAATCGGTCCGGAGGGGGTCCGAGTCCTCGCTCCGAGGGCTCCTGGGGAGCGGAACGAGGGTGCGCATGACCAACGACAGCGCCGGGGCCGTCGACGCGGTTCCGGCCGATCAGGAGTTGCGCCGCCTCCTGGCGGGCCTGACGGCCGTGCGCGACGGCGACTTCGGCACCCGTCTGCCAGACGACGCCGACGGCCTGATGGGCGACATCGCCAAGGTCTTCAACGGCATGGTCGACCAGTTGTCCGTGTTCACCTCCGAGGTGACCCGGGTGTCCCGCGAGGTCGGCACGGAGGGCACCCTCGGCGGACAGGCGAAGGTGCCGGGGGTCTCGGGCACCTGGGCCGACCTGACGGACTCGGTCAACGCCATGGCGGGCAACCTGACCACGCAGGTGCGTGACATCGCCCAGGTGGCCACCGCCGTGGCCAAGGGCGACCTCTCCCAGAAGATCGACGTCGACGCCCGCGGCGAGATCCTCGAACTGAAGAACACCATCAACACGATGGTCGACCAGCTCTCCGCCTTCGCCGACGAGGTCACCCGCGTCGCCCGCGAGGTCGGCACCGACGGACGCCTCGGCGGCCAGGCCGACGTCCAGGGCGTCAAGGGCACCTGGCGCGACCTCACCGACTCGGTGAACTTCATGGCGGGCAACCTGACCAACCAGGTCCGCAACGTCGCCCAGGTGGCCACCGCCGTGGCCAAGGGCGACCTCTCCCAGAAGATCACCGTGGACGCCCGCGGCGAGATCCTCGAACTGAAGAACACCATCAACACGATGGTCGACCAGCTCTCCGCCTTCGCCGACGAGGTCACCCGCGTCGCCCGCGAGGTCGGCACGGCCGGGAATCTGGGCGGCCAGGCCCGGGTGCGCGGGGTGTCGGGCACCTGGAAGGACCTCACCGACAACGTCAACGTGATGGCGTCGAACCTGACCGGTCAGGTCCGCTCCATCGCCCAGGTCGCCGCCGCCGTGGCCCGGGGCGACCTGTCGCAGCGGATCACCGTCGACGCCAAGGGCGAGGTCGCGGCGCTGGCCGACGTGATCAACACGATGGTCGACACCCTGTCCGCCTTCGCCGGCGAGGTCACCCGCGTCGCCCGCGAGGTCGGCACCGACGGACGCCTCGGCGGCCAGGCCAACGTGCCGAACGTCGCCGGCACCTGGAAGGACCTCACCGACAACGTCAACTCGATGGCCAACAACCTCACCGGCCAGGTGCGCAACATCGCACTGGTGACGACCGCGGTGGCCCGGGGCGACCTGTCGAAGAAGATCGACGTCGACGCGCGCGGCGAGATCCTCGAACTGAAGACGACGATCAACACGATGGTCGACCAGCTGTCCGCCTTCGCCGACGAGGTCACCCGCGTCGCCCGCGAGGTCGGTACCGAGGGCCGGCTCGGCGGTCAGGCCGAGGTGGAGGGCGTCTCCGGCACCTGGAAGCGCCTCACGGAGAACGTCAACGAGCTGGCGGGCAACCTCACCCGCCAGGTCCGCTCGATCGCCCAGGTGACCTCCGCCGTCGCCGAGGGCGATCTGACCCGCTCCATCAACGTGGAGGCGTCCGGCGAGGTCGCCGAGCTCAAGGACAACATCAACTCCATGGTGGAGTCCCTGCGCGAGACCACCCGGGCCAACCAGGAGCAGGACTGGCTCAAGACCAACCTGGCCCGCATCTCCGGCCTGATGCAGGGCCACCGGGACCTGCCCGTGGTCGCCGAGCTGATCATGGACGAGCTGGTGCCGCTGGTGTCGGCGCAGTACGGCGCGTTCTACCTGGCCGAGGACGGGGACCAGGGTCCCGAACTGCGGCTGGTCGGCTCCTACGGGTATCCGGAGAGCACGGCCAGGCCCACCCGGTTCGCCTTCGGCCGCACCCTGGTCGGCCAGGCGGCGCGCAGCCGGCGCACCATCCTGGTGGACGACCTGCCGGCCGGCTACCTGACCGTCTCCTCGGGGCTCGGCGAGATCGTGCCGACGGCCCTGGTGCTGCTGCCCATCGTGGTCGAGGGGCAGGTCCTCGGCGTCATCGAACTCGCCTCGGTCGCCCCGTTCACGCAGATCAACCAGGACTTCCTGGAAATGCTGATGGAGACCATCGGCGTGAACGTCAACACGATCGTGGCCAACGCCCGTACGGACGAACTCCTGGCCGAGTCGCAGCGCCTCACCGCCGAACTCCAGGCCCGCTCGGCGGAGCTGCAGGTGCAGCAGGAGGAACTCCAGCACTCCAACGCCGAGCTGGAGGACAAGGCGTCCCTGCTGGCGACGCAGAACCGGGACATCGAGGCGAAGAACCTCCAGATCGAGCAGGCCCGGCAGGAACTGGAGGCACGGGCCCAGCAGCTGTCGCTGGCCTCGAAGTACAAGTCGGAGTTCCTGGCCAACATGAGCCACGAACTGCGCACCCCTCTCAACAGCCTGCTGATCCTCGCCCAGCTGCTCGCCCAGAACCCCTCGCGCAACCTCACCCCGAAGCAGGTCGAGTACGCGGGCATCATCCACTCCGCGGGCTCGGACCTGCTCCAGCTGATCAACGACATCCTGGACCTGTCGAAGGTCGAGGCGGGGAAGATGGACGTCGCCCCGGAGCGGGTGACGCTGCGGCAGCTCATCGAGTACGTCGAGGCCACCTTCCGGCCCATGACGACGCAGAAGGGCCTGGAGTTCACGGTGGCGACGGCCGCCGGCGCGCCCGCGGACCTGCTGACCGACGACTCCCGGCTGCGTCAGGTGCTGCGCAACCTGCTGTCCAACGCGGTGAAGTTCACCGAGCGGGGCGGCGTGGAGCTGGCCGTGGAACCGGCACCGGACGACGAGGTGCCCGCCGGCGTGGTCCGGGGCGGTGCCGTGGTGGCCTTCCGGGTGAAGGACACGGGCATCGGCATCCCCGAGCAGAACCTGGAGTCGATCTTCGGGGCGTTCCAGCAGGCGGACGGCACGACGAGCCGCAAGTACGGCGGCACCGGGCTCGGCCTGTCCATCACCCGGGAGATCGCCCAGCTGCTCGGCGGCGCGGTCACCGTCGACAGCACGCCCGACCGCGGCAGCACCTTCACGCTGTTCCTGCCCGTGACCCGGCCCGACTTCGAGGAGCTGCTGGTACGGGGCCCGGACCGGGTGCCGGACGAGTCGTCCGCAGACGTGCTCGACCGGCCGGCACCGGTGCCCGAGCTGACGAGCGGCGGTCACCGGCCGCGTCCGCGGCGGCTGCTGGTCGTGGAGGAGCGCCCTCGCGGTCTGCTCACCCTCGTCGCGGAGAGCGTGATCGCCGATCTGACGCACGGGCGGGACGAGGCGGGCGACCGGCCCCCGCTCGACGTGATCACCGCCGTGGGGGCGCAGGAGGCGGCCGGCGCGCTGGCGGCCGAGCCGTGCCACTGCGTCGTCCTGGAGCTGGGCATGCCGGACGAGGAGGCGTCCCGGTTCCTGCACGCGCTGCGGGGCGACTCCGCGCTGGCGAGCGTGCCCGTGCTGGTGCACAGCGGTCACCGCGTGGACGCGGCCCTGGAGGAGGACCTGCGCTCCGGCGCGGCGGGCGGGGTGCTGGAGTTCCTGTCCAGCCTCGACGAGCTGCGCGAGCGCATCGCCCTGCACCTGGCGGCCGAGGAACCCGGGGACGTACTGACCCTGGTCCGGCCGGAGGAGCCCCGGCGCGCGAGTACGCACCTCGGGGAGGACTCCCCCACCGGGCGCACCGTCCTCGTCGTCGACGACGACGCGCGCAACCTCTTCGCGCTCAGCGGGATCCTGGAGCTGCACGGTTTCCGTGTCCTGCACGCGGAGAACGGCCGCCGGGGCATCGAGAAGCTGACGCACCACCCGGAGGTCGCGCTGGTCCTGATGGACGTGATGATGCCGGAGATGGACGGCTACACGGCGACGGCGGAGATCCGCCGGATGCCCGAGTACGCCGAGCTGCCGATCATCGCGGTCACCGCCAAGGCGATGCCCGGCGACCGGGAGAAGAGCCTCGCCTCGGGCGCCAGCGACTACGTCACCAAGCCCGTCGACACCCAGGACCTCATCGCCTGCGTCCGACGGTGGCTGCCCGCATGACCACACCGGCCCCCGTCCCGTACCAGGGTGGGCCCCACGGAGCGCGGCGCGGCCCGTCGCGCTCCGTGGCCCTCGCCGGCCGAGGAGCGTCCCCGTCGTGAGCAACTCCGAGCAGTCCCGCGAACCGGCCGCCGCCGCACCGCGGGAGACGTCCGCCGCACCGCCCCCGGCGCCCGGGCCCCCGCAGTCCTGCGCGCTCGACGGACCGGCCGTCGGCATGCGTGCCCTGACCCCGCTGTCGCCCGTGGGCCGGCTGGCGGCCACCGTCGACCGGCTCAGCAGCGAGGTACGGGCCGCCCAGGCGGAGGCCGAGGGCCGGGCCCTGATCGAGCTGGCCAAGGGCATCCTGGTGGCGCGGCTCGGCTGCGGCCCGGCCCAGGCGGCGCGGCAGCTCGCCGAACTGGCCGAGCAGTCCCGGGCGACGCCGCTGGAGTTCGCGGTCGACGTGATCAACCAGGCGGCACGGGACCGGATGTCGGAGGTGACGGACGCCTTCCTCACGGCGACCGCCGCCGTGCGCTCCGAGTCCGACCGGGACCTCGGGACCGACGGGGACGGCGGGGACTGCGGGCGAGACCGGCAGCCCGGGGAGGCCGGGGCCGACTCCGCCGCCGTACGCCTGCGGGCCGCCGAGAGCGGCGCGCTGGCCGCGGGCGACACCCAGGCCGTGGCCGACTCCCTGCTGGAGCAGGCGTTGCGCCCGCTCGGCGCGGTCGCGGTGGCCATCTGGGCGGCCGGGTACGACGGGTCGCTCACCCTGGCCGGCAGCGCGGGGTTCTCCCCGGCCGAGGCCACCCGCTGGCGCTACGTTCCGCCGGACGTGGCGACGGTCGCCCGGTCCGGACTGACCGAGCGGACGGGGCAGTGGATCACGTCCCTGGCGGAGACGGGGCTGCCCAGCGTGGGCCGGCACCAGTATCCGGACGGCGGCAGGGTCGCCGTGCCCGCCGGCACCGGAGGACGCCTGCACGGCGTGCTGGAGATCGCCTGGCCGGCGCCGCTGGTGCCACAGCCGCCGCAGGTGGTGCGCCAGGTGGAGGCCCTGGCGGAGCTGTGCGCGCACACCCTGGAGTCGTACACGCCGCCGAACGGCGCCGGGCAGCAGCCGCGGGTCATGCCGGACGCGGTGGAGCTGATGGACCTGGCCGACGGACTGTACGACCCCGCCCTGGTGCTGGTGCCGCACCTGGACGCCGAAGGCCACCTGGCGGACTTCCGCATCCAGCACGTGAACGAGAGCTTCATGGACCCCGCCGGACGGCCGCGTGCCGTCGTGAGCGGCGCCCTGCTGCTGGAGGCGTACCCGATGGCCGCCGGGGACAGCGAGCTGTTCCGGAACGTGGAGCGGGTGTACGCCACCGGTGAGCCGTTCCGGGCCCGGAGGATGAACCTGACCGCGCTGGTGGACCAGGTGGCGCTCTCGGCGGTCGCGGACATAAGCGCCAGCCGGCACGGCAACGCCGTCCTCCTCATCTGGCGGATCGAGGACGAGACGGCCCGGCTGGCCAGCCTCCTCCAGCACGCCCAGCGCCTCGGCCGCATCGGCGGTTTCGAGGAGAACCTGCTGACCGGCGAGATCACCTGGAACGGGCAGCTCTTCGACCTCTACGGACGTCCGCGGACGAGCACCCCGGTGCGGCTGGAGGAGCTGGCCGCCCACGCCCATCCGGACGACGCGGTCGCCATCGGGCGCTTCCTGCGCACGCTGCTGCACCACCGGCGGCCGGCGTCGGCGGCGTTCCGGCTGCAGCGGCCGGACGGCGTGACCCGGCACGTACGGGTGGTGGCCGAGCCGGTCCTGGACACCGACGACCGCCTGCTCGTCGTACGGGGGGCCTATCAGGACATCTCCGCCCAGCACTGGACCGAGGTGGCGCTCGCCGCGACGCGCGACCAGCTGGCCCACACCGAGCAGCAGGCCATCGAGCGCAACCGGCTGACCCTGCAGTTGCAGCACGCCATCATGCCGCCGGCGCAGACCCCGTTGAAGATGCCCGAACTCCAGGTGGCCGTCCGCTACCGGCCCGCGGAGACGGAGCAGTTGGTCGGCGGCGACTGGTACGACGCCGTGATGCTGCCGAACGGGCTGGTGCTGCTGTGCGTCGGCGACGTGGCCGGACACGGCATAGAGGCGGCGACCAGCATGGTGGTGCTGCGCAACGCGCTGCGCGGGCTGGCGGTGACCGGGGCCGGTCCGGGCCAGCTGCTGTCCTGGCTCAACATCGTCGCGCACCACCTGACGGGCGGTGTCACCGCGACCGCGGTGTGCGGGCTGTACGACCCGGCCCGGCGCACCCTGCGCTGGGCCAGGGCGGGCCATCTGCCGCCGGTGCTGGTGCGCGGCGTACGGGCGGAGCGGCTGCCCCTGGTCCGGGGGATGCTGCTGGGCGCGGTCGCGGAGGCGGCGTACGAGGAGGCCGAGGTGCAGCTGGCCGGCCAGGACACGCTGCTCATGTACACCGACGGCCTGATCGAGCGCCGGGACCGCTCCGTGGAGGAGGCGCTGGACCAGTTGCTGACCACCGTCAGCCCGACGCCGACCACCCTGGACCAGCACCTGGACCGGCTGCTCACCTACAGCCGCTCGGACACCGACGACGACACGTGTCTGGTGGGCATCCGGGTCGGCTGAGGGCGGTCCGCGAACCCGTCCCGGCGGCCGTGCATGGGACCGGGATTCGGGGGTAATCGCCGGGCGCGGCGGATCACGACGGTCCGCCGCGACGCCGCGTTGTTGGAGGTACACGTGCCCATCGCCCAGAACCCGTTGTCCGTCGAGGTGACGCTGCCGCGGGAGGAGATCGCGCTGCTGAAGGTGGCGGGCTACCTGGACGTCGACACGGCGACCGAACTGCAGCATCACCTGGCCAACCAGCTCCACCACGGCCGACGGCACTTCCTGCTGGACCTGTCGGAGGTCCCGTTCATGGACTCCTCCGGCATGAACATCATCCTGCGGGTCTACCAGGAGGCCCGGGAGCTGCCGGGCAGTGTGCACATCATCGCACCCGCCCCGGCGGTGCGGCGCGTCCTGGACCTGACCGGGGTGAGCATCACCGTGCCGGTCTCGGAGAGCACCGAGGAGGCCCTCTCGCGCGTCGACGCGCAGCCGGAGGGTCCCGACCTGCCGGAGGTCTGAGCACCCGGCCCCGCCGCGCGGGGACCGGTCGTGCGGGAGCAGGTGTCGTGCGAGGTCGGAGGGTGGTTACAGTTGTCGCCCGGCAGAGTCACATCACCGCCGCACCGCTTCGCGCGCTGCGGGCGGCAGGAGCGGATGAGGAGTGGAACAGGTGCCGGAAGAGGGAACCGCGGGATCGCCCACGCTTGAGATCAGGGACTTCCTGCGGCGCCGCCGGGAGCAGATCGCCCAGCGCTGGGCGGACGAGCCCTTGTTCCGGGCCGTGTTCACCGTCTCGCGCGACGAGGCGGTCGAGGCGGGCAAGGCCGTGGTGGACGCGCTGGCTCAAGTCGCGGACGCGGAGCGGGTGGAGGATCCGGACGCCGCGGGATTCACCACGGTGCGCGAGCAGTTGGCGCGGATGGGCGCGGCCCGCTCCCGGGCGGGCCTGAGCAGCGCGCAGGTGTCGGGCGAACTGGCCACGCTGCGTTCGCCGGTCGAGAACCTGCTCCTGGCCGATCTGCCCGACGACTCCATCGAGCACACCCGTTCCTGTCTCGCCACGCTGGGTGTGCTGATGGGCACCCTGCGCGTCGTGGTGATGCAGACGGCGCTCAGCGAGGGGCAGGCACTGATCGACCGGCAGCGGCTGCAGTTGCTGGAGGTCGCCACTCCGGTGATCAAGCTGTGGGACGGCGTCGTGGCCGTGCCGCTGATCGGCACGCTGGACAGCGCCCGCAGCCAGGTGGTGATGGAGACTCTGCTGGAATCCATCGTGGAGCAGCAGGCGCGCTTCGCGATCCTGGACATCACCGGGGTCCCGACGGTGGACTCGCTGGTGGCCCAGCACCTGATGAAGACGGTCGCGGCGGCCCGGCTGATGGGCGCCGAGTGCATGGTCTCCGGCATCCGGCCGGCGATCGCGCAGACCATGGTCCACCTCGGTCTCGACCTGGGCAACGTGCCCACCCGTGCGAGCCTCGCCGACGCACTGGCGTACGTGCTGCACCAGCTCGGGGTCGGCATCGTGGCGCCCGGCGCGAACGGAGCGGTCACGCGGTGAGCGAGGGCTTCCCGGCACCCGGCGGGGCTCCCCTGGCGGGTCGGCTTCCGGTCCTGCGGCTCGGTGACGTCCTGCTGGTCACCCTGCAGGGAGACCTGCACGACAGCACGGCGCAGCAGCTCCAGGAGGATCTCGCCGAGACCATCGTGGGCAGTGGCGCCACGGGTGTGATCATCGACATCTCCGGCGTGGAGATCGTCGACTCCTTCCTCGGCCGCGTGCTGGCCGAGATCGCCGGGCAGAGCGGCCTGCTCGCCGCGCGCACCGTGGTGGTCGGCATGCGGCCGGCGGTCGCCATCACGCTGGTGGAGCTGGGTCTCACGCTGCCGGGCATGCGGACGGCGCTCAATACCGAGGCGGCCATGGAGTTCCTCACGGGGCAGGCCCCGACGTCCCGCTCCAGCGGCCTGCGCCGGGAGACTCAGTGATGCACACTGCCGCGGGCTCCCAGGCCCGCCTGCCGATCCGTTCGGACATGGATCTGGTGTGGGTGCGACAGCATGTGCGCCAGGCCGCCGCACAGACCGGCTTCGGGCTGGTGGACCAGACCAAGCTGGTCACGGCCGCCAGTGAACTGGCTCGCAACACCCTCGTGTACGGCGGTGGCGGAACGATGGAGACGGAGCAGCTGACCGACGGGGGCGCCCGGGGGCTGCGGCTCACCTTCGCCGACGAGGGGCCGGGCATCGCGGATCTGGAGCAGGCGCTCAGCGACGGCTTCACCTCCGGTGAGGGCCTGGGCCTGGGGCTCGGCGGAGCCCGGCGGCTGGTGCACGAGTTCGCGATCGAGAGCGCCCCGGGCACGGGCACGACGGTACGGGTGACGTCCTGGGTGGGCAGACCCCCGCGGCCGCGCGAGGAGTCCTGATGCCACGCGTGTGGGACGTGCCGGTGCACGACTCGACCCGGGTGCGTGACGTCCGGGTGGCCGCGGAACAGGCGGCGGCGCTGGCCGGACTGGACGAGCGGCGCACCGCCACCGCGGCGCTGGTGGCGACCGAGCTGGCCACCAACCTGCTCAAGCACGCCGGGGGCGGCCGGGTCCTCATCGACGTCGTCGCTCCGCCCGTCCTCGCCGGCGGCCGGGACGGGGCCCGGCTCGTGCAGGTCACCACGGTGGACCACGGCCCGGGGATCGCCGACGTGCCCGCCGCCCTGGGGGACGGTTTCACCACGGCGCGCTCCCTCGGTGCCGGTCTGGGCACCTGCGCGCGTCTCTCGGACCACTTCGACCTGCACAGCGTGCCGGGGCGGGGCACGGTGGTGGCCGCCCGGATCGGCGCCGTACCCGACGGCCCGGCCGCCGAGCCGGGCCCGGCGGACCGGGTGCGGGCAGGCGGCGTCAACCTCCCCTTCGGCGGGGCGCAGTACTCCGGCGACGCCTGGGCCTGGGTGCGCGCGGGCGACCTGGTCACGCTGATGCTGGCCGACGGTCTGGGCCACGGCCCGGAGGCGGCCCATGCCTCGACCGCCGCCGTCGAGGCCCTGCGCGACGCGGCCCACGTCACCCCCGCGGACGCGCTGCGGCGGCTCGACCGGGCGCTGACCGGCACCCGCGGCGCGGCCGTCGCGGTGGCCCAGGT
This sequence comes from Streptomyces sp. WAC 04229, assembly GCF_003947455.1. Taxonomy (GTDB): domain Bacteria; phylum Actinomycetota; class Actinomycetes; order Streptomycetales; family Streptomycetaceae; genus Streptomyces. The sequence goes on from NZ_QHJH01000001.1 coordinate 114,181, forward strand.
CGACACGCGGGCCGGCGTGCTCAGGTTCGCCGGCGTCGGCAACATCGGGGCGAGGCTGTGCGAGGGCGGCACCTGGCGCCACCTGGTGTCCCGGCCCGGCATCATCGGCGCCCACCGGCCCACGACCCTGCGTGAGGAGACCGCGGACTGGGCGGACGACCGGGTGCTGGTGCTGCACAGCGACGGTCTGCCGAGCCGCTGGACGCCGACGCCGGAGACCTGCAGCACGACGGCCGACCCGGCGGTGACCGCCGCCGTCACCCTCCGCGACGCGAGCAGCCCGGCCCGCCCGGTGCGGGACGACACCGCGGTCGCCGTGCTGGCCCCCGTCCCGCCGGACCGCCCATGACACGTACCTGGCAGATCAGCGACGTCACCGACGCGGCGCGGGCGCGCGTCGCCACCGCGCGGCTGGCCGCGGCCTGCGGCGTGCCGCCGCTGGAACGCACCCGGCTGACGGCCGCGGTCGGCGCGCAGCTGCGGCTGTGCCTGACCAAGGGCGGCACCTGGCGGCTGACCCTCGCGACGGGCCCCGCGTCGGCGGCCGGGAAGGGCGTCCTGCACGCCGTGGTGACCTCGCCGGACGCCGCGGCCGCGGGCGAGCCGCCGTGGCAGGCCACGGTGGCCTGCCCCGAACCGGCCACGGATCTCGGGGACGGCGCCGTGCCGGACGACGCGGCCGGGCTGGCGGAGGCCCTGCTCGGTGCCGACGAGGACACGGCGCTGGTGCTGGAGCGGCTCGGCGAGCAGGAGGACCTGGTCGGCTTCCACCGCGAGGAGTTGCAGCAGACCAACCAGGGCGTCGTGGCGCTGCACGCGGAACTGGACGCCGCCGGGCGGGCCCAGCGGGAGGCGTTCGCCGCCGAACGCAAGGCCCGCACGGAGGCGGAGAACGCCCGGCGCCGGCTGACCTTCCTGGCGGACGCGAGCGCGGTGCTGACGGCGTCCCTGGACCACCACGAGATCGTGCGGCGGCTGCCGGATCTGCTGGTGCCCGAGTACGCGGCGAGCGTCGACGTCTGGCTGTTCGAGCAGGAGGACGGGCGGCCGGTGCAGGCGCGTCCGGCGGCAGCCGTGGTCGCGGCCCGCACCGGGCGGCCGCAGTACGCCGCCACGCACCCGGGGGGCCTGCCCGGCGTCCAGGACCAGCCGCCCTCGGCGCTGGACCCGGACCGGCCCGCGCTGTGCATCCCGCTGCCGACCCGGCTGGCGCCCCAGGGCGTGGTGACCCTGTCACCGCCCGGGGAGCTGTGGGACCCGGACGACGCCGTCATGCTGGTGGAGCTGACCCGGCGGGCGAGCATCGCGATCGACCACGCCCGGCGCTACCAGCACAACCGCGACATCGCGGAGACGCTCCAGCGGGCCCTGCTGACGGAGCTGCCCTCCCCTGCGGGCCTCGGGCTGGCCGCCCGCTATCTGCCGGCCACCCACGGGCTGAACATCGGCGGCGACTGGTACGACGCCTTCCGCCAGCCCGACGGCGGGGTCATCACCGTGGTCGGCGACGTCACCGGGCACGGGCTGCGCGCCGCCGTGATGATGAGCCAGCTGCGTACCGCGCTGCGGGCGTACGCCGTGGACGGCGGCAGCCCGGGGCGGCTGCTGACCCGGCTGCACACGTTCCTGCACCATCTGCAGCCCGACCTGTTCGCCACCGCCGTCATCGCGCGCTTCCACCCCGACGACCCGACCCTGACATGGGCCGCCGCCGGCCATCCGCCGCCGGTGCTGCGGACGCCGGACGGGCAGGTGCGGATCCTGGACGACAAACCCGGCGCGATGCTCGGCATCCCGCTCCGCCAGGAGATCTCCGACCACACGGTGCCGCTGGCGCCCGGTTCCACGCTGGCGCTGTACACGGACGGTCTGGTGGAGCGCCGCGCACAGGGCATAGACCCGGGCATCGGTCGACTGGCCGACGCGCTGGGCTCGTTCGCGCCGGCGAAACTGGAGACGGACCTGGAGGGTGCGGCGGACGGGCTCCTGGATCCGCTGCTCAGCGACTCCGAGCGGGACGACGACGTGTGCCTGCTGCTGTGCCACCTCCGCGGCCCGGCCTGACCGGCGGCACCACTCCCTGCGGCCGCGCCTGCCCGATCGCACCCGCCTGCCGCACCCGGCTGGCCGCACCGGCGTGGGCGCGGTGGGATTGTCGAGGTGCGAAGCAGCGATCCAGGGGCAGGCGAAGGGCGTTCGCGGCGGAACGTCCGAAGCCGCAGAAAGGGATGAACACCGTGACACGACCCAGGATTCTGGTGGTCGGCGCAGGTTTCGCCGGCGTCGAGTGCGTCCGCCGACTGGAGCGGAAGCTCGCCCCCGATGAAGCCGACGTCACCCTGGTGACACCGTTCTCCTACCAGCTCTACCTGCCCCTGCTGCCCCAGGTCGCCTCCGGGGTGCTGACCCCCCAGTCCATCGCCCTCTCCCTGCGCCGCAGCAGCCGCTACCGGACCCGGATCATCCCGGGCGGCGCCATCGGGGTGGACCTCAAGGCAAAGGTGTGCGTGGTGCGCACCATCACCGACCAGATCGTCAACGAGCCGTACGACTACATCGTCCTCGCGCCCGGAAGCATCACCCGTACGTTCGACATCCCGGGGCTCACCGACAACGCGTTCGGCATGAAGACGCTGGCGGAGGCCGCGTACGTCCGCGACCACGTCATCTCCCAGCTGGATCTCGCCGACGCCAGCCAGGACCCGGTCGAGCGCGCCTCCCGGCTCCAGTTCGTGGTCGTGGGCGGCGGTTACGCCGGTACCGAGACCGCGGCCTGCCTGCAGCGGCTGACACACGCGGCCGTCAAGCGCTACAACCGGCTCGACCCGGGGCTGATCAAGTGGCACCTGATCGACATCGCCCCGAAGCTGATGCCCGAGCTGGGCGAGAAGCTCGGGCGCGACGCGCAGGAGGTCCTCGCCCGGCGCGGCATCGAGATCTCCCTGGGCGTGTCCATCGACAAGGCCGGGCCCGAGGAGGTCACCTTCACGGACGGCCGGGTGGTGCCGACCCGCACGCTGATCTGGACGGCGGGCGTGGTGGCCAGCCCGCTGATGGCCACGCTCGGCGCGGAGACGGTCAAGGGGCGGCTCGCGGTCACCGCCGAGATGTGCCTGCCGGACCACGACGGGGTGTTCGCGCTGGGCGACTCCGCCGCCGTGCCCGACCTCGCCAAGGGCCAGGACGGCGCGGTGTGCCCGCCCACCGCGCAGCACGCGATGCGGCAGGGCCGGCACGTCGCCGAGAACCTCATCGCCACCCTGCGCAACCAGCCGATGCGGCCGTACGTGCACAAGGACCTCGGTCTGGTCGTGGACCTCGGCGGCACCGACGCGGTCTCCAAGCCGCTCGGCGTCGAGCTGAAGGGGCTGCCGGCGCAGGCCGTGGCCCGCGGCTACCACTGGTCGGCGCTGCGCACGGGGGTGGCCAAGGCCCGGGTGGCGGCGAACTGGGCGATCAACGCGGTGGCCGGCGACGATTTCGTCCGCACCGGCTTCCAGGCCCGCAAACCGGCCAAGCTGAAGGACTTCGAGTACACCGACGCCTATCTGACCCCGGAACAGGTACGGGAGCGGGTCGAGGGGGCGGGTCTCAAGGAGCGGTGACCCCGCGGCCGGGACCGGCCCGCGGCATGACATGCTGAGAAGTGGATCTCGGCGTGAACCGGCCGGGAATCGGCTGTGAATCGGGAGAGTGTACGGCGGCGTGAAGGCAGCGGGGCGCTCGGTGCGGACACGGCTGCGGGACAGCGTCGCCGCGTCCGACCCCGGGCTGTTGCGGCTGACGGCGGGACTGCGGACGGTGGGCGCCATCGCGCTGACGCTGGCGGTGCTCGCCGTGTTCGGCGTGGACGTCAAGCATCTGGTGGCGGGCGCCATGGCGGCGATGGTCGCCACGTTCGCCATCCGGGAGAAGGAGCTGGGCCCGCAGGCCGTGACGCTGGCGCTGGGCCTGCCCGTCGCCCTGGCCTCGGTGTCGCTGAGCGCGCTGCTGACCTCGCGGGTGGTCCTCGGCGACGCGGTCTTCGTCGTCCTGATCTTCTGCGCGGTCTTCGTCCGCCGGTTCGGCGACCGCGGCACCGCGCTGGGGCTGATCGGCTTCCAGGTCTACTTCGTGTCGCTGTTCGTCGGCGCGAAGGTGTCCGGGCTGCCGGCCCTGTGGACCGCCATCGCGGTGGCGTTCGCGTCCAGCGCGGTGGTGCGCTTCGGGATCGTACCGGCGACGCCGGCGCGGATCCTGCAACGGCTGCGGCAGGCGTTCCGGGCCCGCCTGGCGCAGCTGATCGCCTCACAGGAGGAGCTGCTCGACGCCGGTCCCGACGACATCGAGAAGACCCTGGAGCGGCTGCGCGAGGGCACCGCGCGGCTGCACGAGACGGCCCTGATGATCCAGTCCCGGCTGGAGGAGGGCACGCCCGACGAGTCCACCGCGCGGCTGGTGCAGCGCCGCGTCGCGGACGCCGAGATCGCCGCCGAGCGGCTGGGCCTGCTGCTGCTGACCGCGCGCAGCGCCGAGCGGGCGGACACCCTGACGCTGCACCTGCCGGGAGCGCCCGCGCCCTCGGTGGGCCACTCGCCGGCGCCCGGTGAGGCGACGGACATACTGCGCCGGGACCTGGCGGCGCTGCGCACGCTGGTGCTGAGGCCGCCGGCCGAGGCGCGCGGGACCGCGCTGTCCCATTTGCGCAACCGGCTCCTGGGCTACCGCGACGAGGAGAACCTGCCCGAGGCGACCCCGGCCGTCCAGGACGTGTTCCGCGGGATCGGTGAGAGCGCGCGGGCGGTCATGGGCCTGCGGATCGCGCTGGACGGGCCGCAGGACGAGTCGGACGACTCACCGGCGACGGCCCGTTCCCGGGAGGAGCTGGACGCCGAGGACGCGGCGATCGACGCCGGCGAGGAGGCGGCCGCCGAGGACGAGCCGACCGGGCTCAGGCGCCCCACGACGCGGGCCGCGGTGCAGGTGGCGGTGGGGTCGTCGCTGGCCATCGTGGGCGGTGAGTTCCTGTCGACGCAGCGCTGGTACTGGGCGGTCCTCACCTGCTGGATCGTCTTCATCAACACCGCGTCCACCGGAGAGATCCTGGTCAAGGGCTACCGCCGGCTGCTGGGCACCGTGCTGGGGGTGGTGGCCGGCATCGTGCTGGCCGGCCTGGTCGGCAACCACACCTGGACCGCGTTCGGGCTGGTGCTGGTGCTGATCTTCGCGATGTTCTACACGGTGCCGCTGTCGTACACGCTCATGTCGTTCTTCGTCACGGCGATGCTGGGGCTGCTGTACACCCTGCTGCACACGTACAGCATGTCCGTGCTGCTGCTGCGGGTGGAGGAGACGGCGCTGGGCGCGGCGTGCGGGATCGTCGCGGCGGCCCTGGTGCTGCCGATACGGACCGACCGGCGGACGAACGAACTGCTCGGCACGGTGCTGGAGCGGCTCACCGACGTCACCGAGGGCGCCGTCGACCAGCTCAGCGGTGGTCCCGCGGCCGACCTGCTGGACACGGCCCGGGAGCTGGACCAGGCGCTCGGCGACCTGCGGGCCGCCGTGCAGCCGCTCACCCACCCGATCACGCCGCTGCGCTCGCGGCGCAACACGGCGCAGTACGTGGTCGCGCTGCTGGAGACCTGCGCCTACCACGCGCGGTCGCTGGCCGCGACGGCCGAGCTGCTGCCCACCCACCCGTCGATCGCGGCCGACCCGAGGCTGCGCGGGGCGGTGCGGCGCACGGTGCGCAACATCGAGGCGATCGCCGCCCACGTCGAGGACGAGGACACCGTGACCGAGGTGGAGACCGGCCCCTCGATCGCCTCGCTGCTGGAGCCGGACGCCGCCGGGACGCCCCGGTACGGCAGGATCACCGGCCGGGTGCTGCGGCACCTGGAGCGGCTGGACGAGGCGGTGGTCGGCCTCGCCCGGCCGCTGGGTGTGGCCGTGAAGACTCCGCAGCGCTGAGCTGCCGGAGCCGGGCGGTCAGAAGTCGCTGGGCAGACCGCTCGCCTCGGCGATGCCGCGCAGTTCCTCGTTCTGCCGGTGGCGTTCCTTGAGGTAGTCGGCTATCTCGCCGAGGCGTTCGGGGTCGGCGGCGGTGGTCGCGTCGGTGACGACCCGGACGGGGCCGGTCTCGTCGGTGCTGATCTCGACGACTTCGTTGTCCAGCCGCCCGGTGACGGCGGTGGCGATGACCAGGGCGGCCTCGTCCCTGATCTCCTGGGGCAGCGCCTCGGCGTTGTCCCCGTCCAGGGAGAAGTCGATGCTCGGCATCTGCTGCTCGTCGATCGCCTGGAGGACCGGTTCCACCACGCTGAGCAGCAGCTGGTAGTCGTCGTTCGGCATGCGGACGCGCAGGAGGTCGAGGTAGACGTCCACGGGACGTCCGTCCGGCGGAGGAATCTCGTGTTCGTTCATTCGCCCCGTGTTCCCCGTGGTGCCCGGCTCAGACGCGGCGCCAGCGAGCCAGCGCGAAGGAGAACACCCCGAACAGCACCAGACCGGCGGCCACGAGGGCCAGGAGCCAGGGGCCGAGGGGGGTGTCGGCGAAGGAGCGGAGCGTGTCGTCGAGGCCCTTGGCCTGATCGGGTTCGTAGTCCACCGCGGCCCGCACCGCGAAGGCGCCCGCCGCCGCGAAGACGGCTCCGCGGGCCACTCCCCCGCCGACGCCGGTGACGTCGAGCAGCGTCCGGGCCCGGGAGCTGAGGGCGCCGAGCTTCAGCTTCTTGTGGTAGCTGCGGCGGAGGGCCTGCACGGCGATCACCACTCCGGCGACGACGACGCCGGCTCCGGCCAGTCCCACGATCCACTGCCCCGCGGGCATCTCCATGACCTTGGCCGTGACGTCCCGGGACTGCTGGTCGCTCGAGCCGCTGCCGCCCGCGCCGGCCGCGAAGGCCAGGACGGAGTAGGCGACGAAGGCGTAGAAGACGCAGCGGGCCGCGGCCGGCAGCCGCTTCTTGGCCTTGTGCCCGTCCTTGCCGGTGGCGCCGAAGGCCGCCTCGGACAGCCGCCACAGGGCCATGCCGACGAGTCCGATGCCCAGCGCCCACAGCAGGACGGCGCCGAACGGTTTGTCCGCCAGCTCCTCCAGGGCGCCGCCCCGGTCCGCCTGCCGGTTTCCGCTGCCGAAGGCGATCTGCAGGGCCAGGATGCCGACCAGCAGGTAGATGACTCCGCGGGCGGTGAGCCCCGCCCTGGCGGCCCCCTCGGCGGCCGATCCGTTCGCGGCCCTCCGGGCGGTGCCGCGGCCTGTACGTGCCATGACTCGTGCGTTCATGTGGACCTCCCCTCCCGGACACCGCATGCCCCGGCATCGGCGCCGCACGCACGGTCCGGCCCGTACACCGCCCAGCGGTGTACGGGCCGGAGTTCACGCCGTCAGTGCTGCGGCGGACGGCCGCCGGCCGTCCGCTCGCCGAGCGCCTCGTCGCGCACCCGGGCGCAGCTGCGGCTGATGAGCCGTGAGACGTGCATCTGCGAGATGCCCAGCTTGTCGGCTATCCGGCTCTGCGTCATGTCCTCGAAGAAGCGCATGTAGAGGATGGCGCGTTCGCGTTCGGGCAGCCGGCGCAGGCCCGTCTTGGCGGACTCGCGGTCGATCACGGTGTCGTACGAGGCGTCCGCCGCGCCGAGGGTGTCCGCGAGGCTGTAGCCGTCGTCGCCGGCCGACAGCTCGGCGTCCAGAGACAGGGTGCTGAAGCTCTCCAGCGCCTCCATGCCGGCGCTCACCTCGTCCTCGGTGAGGCCGGTGTGGGCGGCGAGGGCGGTGAGCGAGGGTTCGGGGCTGCCAGGGCTCTGGGTGAGTTCCCGGCGGGCCACCCGCACCTTGTTCCGCAGTTCCTGGACCCGGCGGGGGACCCGCAGCGCCCACATCCGGTCCCGGAAGTGGCGCTTGACCTCGCCGGTGATGGTGGGCACGGCGTAACTTTCGAAGGCGCCGCGCTCCGGGTCGAAGCGGTCGATGGCCTTCACCAGGCCCAGCGCCGCCACCTGGCGCAGGTCCTCCAGGGACTCGCCGCGGTCCCGGAACCGGCCCGCGATCCGGTGGGCCATGGGAAGCCAGGCGGTGACGAGTTCGTCGCGCAGGGCGTCCCGCTCGGGGCCGTCCGGCAGGCCCGCGAGGCGGCCGAAGAGGGCCATGGTGTCGGGGGCGTCGTCGTGGCGACGGCGACCGGCGGTGGCGTTGGCGGTCCCCGAGGCGTCGGGGCGGCCGGTGGGCGTTTCTACGAGCATGCGGATTCGCTCCTGAACGGTGGTGTCAGGGACTTGCCGCGAGAACGGCACCGTTCGCACCCACCCCGGTCGCGATCGTCGCGATCCGGAGGGGCCGAAGCGGCCATACCGCTCCCGCCGCTGCGCCTCCGGTCCGAAGCACGATTCTGCGACTGCCCCCGCCCCGGTGGAACAAACTCCGCTTTTCGAAATGTACTCAGGACAGCGGAACGAGGACGGTGATGCACTTGCCGCCGGCCGGAAGATCTGCCACGCGCACGTCGTGGGCGAGCCGGCAGACGATCGGCCAGCCCCGGCCGCCGACGCGGCGGCGGCCCTGGTCGTCGGTGGCCCTGGTCGTCGGTGGCCGGCACGGCCACCGGCAGGTCGTGGCTGCGGTCGCTGACCGACAGGCGCACGCCGGGTCCCACGACGTCGACCCGGAAGTCGGTGATGCCGCCGCCGTGCAGGATCGCGTTGGTGGTCAGCTCCGAGGCGACCAGCACGGCGTCCGAGAGGGCGCGCGCGTCGTACCGGGCGGGACCGTCGGCGCCCCGGCGCCCGGCGACGGCGCGTTCGACGGCTCTGCGGGCGTCGGCGGGCCGGCACGGCGGGCTGCGGTCCGCGCCGTACTGATCCACGACGGTTTCGGTCGTGTGCCTGTCGCGCATACGTCCGCTCCCTGATCGGTGACATGAGCCTTCGGTCCGGGCCGTGCGCCGTGGTGGGCGCCGTACGGACCCGTCGCTTTCCGGCTGACCTGTGGCCGCACCGGCAAACCTCGGGCCCTCCTTGTGGCCCAACGGCCATCCGGGCGCCGTGCGCGGGTACGCGGAGTACATGACGGATGTTGTGGACTCGGACGAACTGCTCCGCCGGATGCACCGGGCGAGGACCTGTGCGATGGAGGAGACACGGAGCTGGCGGGACCGGAGCGCGGAACTGCGGCCGACCGATCCTGAGGGATCCCGGGAGGCGGCCGTACGGGCGGTGGCGTACGAGGCCGTCCTGCGGGTGCTGGACGAGGTGCTGACCCCGGGGCGCCACCCGCGGTGAGCGGTGCGGGGACGGATCGACGCCCGCCGGGCGTGCGTGAGTCCGGTCACGTACGCCCACCCCCGGTTTCCCCGGACACCCCAGGATGGTTTAGCGTTCATCCATACGTGGCGACGGAGTCGACCGAAAGTCCTCCGCGGTCACCGCTGACAGCCCTGGCCGGCCTCCCCCGTCCGGCCAGGGCTTTTTCATGCCCGCGCACCGCCGTCCCCGGATTCCGCACCGAATCCGTACGGGATCCGCCGTCCGCCGAATGGCCCAGCGCGCCGACAACGACTGAAATGGGCATAGGGAAAGCCCCGGAACCGAATCGCCGGCGAGGAGCCCCGTGCCATGACCAAAGCGATCAAACTCCTGACCGCCCTTCCCCCGGCCCAGCGAGAACGGCTGATGGCGCTCGCGAGGGAGATCTCGTTTCCGGAGGACGCCCGGATCTTCGAGGCCGGCGACCGGGCCGACCGCTTCTGGGTCATCCGCTCCGGCGCGGTCTCACTGACCCAGCAGGTGACGTCGATGCAGAAGGTCACCGTCGCCAGCCTGGGCGTGGGTGACCTGCTCGGCTGGTCCTGGCTGTTCCCTCCCTACGAGTGGGACTTCGGCGCCGAGGCGTTCAGCCAGGTGCGCGCCTACGAGTTCGACGCGGCCACGGTGCTCGACCTGTGCGAGGAGGACCCGCACCTGGGCATCGTGCTGGTGCGGTCGGTCGCCGAGATCCTCGCCCACCGGCTGGAGACCACCCGGGGCCGGCTCATGGACCACTACGCGCTGCACGGGCGCGGGTCCCTGTAGGCGACTCAGACGCGGTAGCGGCGCAGCGCCGGCACCGCGGCCGCCAGGGCCAGCATCACCACCACGACGAGCAGCCCGCCGCCCGTCACCGCCTCGCGTGCGCCGAAGGCGGAGCCCGCCGTGCCGTGCAGGACGTCGGCCAGCCGCGGACCGCCCGCCACGACGACGGTGAACACCCCCTGCATCCGCCCGCGCATCTCGTCGGTCGCGGCGGACAGCAGGATCGCCCCTCGGAACACCATGGACACCATGTCGGCGACTCCCGCCACCGCCAGGAACGCCACCGCGAGCCACAGACTCCCGCTCAGTCCGAATCCGGCGATGGCCACACCCCAGACGACGACCGCGCCGATCACCATCCAGCCGTGCCGCCGCGCCCGGGAGAAGGTGCCCGAGAACAGACCGCCGGCCACCGCGCCGACCGGAATCGCCGCGAACAGCAGCCCCAGGGCGAGCCCCTCGCCGTACGGGGCGTAGGTCTCGGCGGCGAGCTGCGGGAACAGCGCGCGGGGCATGCCGAGGACCATGGCGACGATGTCGGCCAGGAAGGACAGCAGCAGCACCTTGTGCCCGGCGATGTAGCGGAAGCCGGCCGCGATCTCGCGCACGCCCGCGCGCCGCACCGCCGTGCCCGCGAGCGGCGGGAGGGCGGGCAGCCGGTAGACCGCCCACACCGTGACGCACAGGGCCAGCGCGTCGATCAGGTACAGCTCGGGCAGTCCGATCACCGGGATGAGCGCACCGGCGAGCAGCGGCCCGACCACCTGCCCGGTCTGCATCACGGTCGAGCCGAGCGCGTTGGCCGCGGGCAGTTCGCCCTCCGGGACCAGCCGGGCGATGGAGGCGTTGCGGGCCGGGGCGTTGAGACCCCAGAAGGCCTGCTGGAGCGCGAGCAGCAGCATCAGCGCGGCCACCGACTCCAGGCCCGTGACCGCCTGCACCCAGAACAGCAGCGAGGTGACGGCGATGCCGGTGTTGGTGATCAGCAGCAGCTTGCGGCGGTCCATGGTGTCGGCGACGGCGCCGCCCCACAGCGCGAACACGACGAGCGGCAGCAGACCGGCGAGACCGGCGGCGCCCACCCAGGCCGAGGAACCGGTGATGTCGTAGATCTGCTTGGGCACCGCGACCGCGGTGAGCTGGCTGCCGACGGCCGTGACGATGGTCGAGGACCACAGCCTGCGGTAGGCGGGACGGCGCAGCGGGCGGGTGTCCATCGCCCAGCGGCGCCACCCGCGCCGCGCCCCCTCGTCCGGGGCGGGGGTCTTCGCCGCCCCCTGCTCGGTCCCGCTCTCGCTGCTCTCGCCGGTGTCCACGCGCTTCCTACGTGCTCGATACATCTTTCGGCTGCGGAGATCAGTGTCGCAGCTCCGTTCGAGCGGAGGGTCAGGCGTCGGCGATGAGGCTCACCCCAAGGACGATCATGGTGGCGGCGACCAGTCCGTCCAGTACCCGCCAGGCCGCGGGCCGGGCCAGGAAGCGGCCGAGGTGGCGGGCGCCGAAGCCGAGCACCGCGAACCAGACCAGGCTGGCCGCGGCGGCGCCCAGACCGAAGGTCCAGCGCAGCGGACCCCGGTCGGCGGCCACCGAGCCCAGCAGGAACACGGTGTCGAGGTAGACGTGCGGGTTGAGCCAGGTCAGCGCCAGGCAGGTGAGCACCGCCCGGCGGCGGGAGCCCGCGGTGTCGCCCTCCGCCCGCAGCGCGCCGGCCGGGCGGAACACGCGCCGGGCGGCGAGGGCGCCGTAGCAGAGCAGGAAGGCGCCGCCGATCCATCCGACCACGGTCAGCGCGTCCGGCCACGCCACCACCACCGCGCCGACGCCGCCGACGCCCAGGGCGATGAGCAGGGCGTCGGACAGGGCGCAGATGCCGACCACGGCGAGGACCGAGTCGCGACGGATCCCCTGCCGCAGGACGAAGGCGTTCTGGGCGCCGATGGCGACGATGAGCGAGAGACCGGTACCGAAGCCGGCGGCCGCGGCGGCGAGGGCGTTGTGCATGCTCTCGACGCTAGGCGGACGATCACCGCAGGTACAGCTAAAGATTCTTACGTATCCTTAGCACTCGTGATGACGCCGGAGACTGCGGATCTGCCGCTCGACCAGGTGCGCACCCTGCTGGCCGTGGTGGACGAGGGCACGTTCGACGCGGCCGCCGCCGCGCTGCACGTGACACCGTCGGCGGTCAGTCAGCGGGTGAAGGCCCTGGAGCAGCGCACCGGCCGGGTCCTGCTGCTGCGCACCAAGCCGGTGCGGCCGACGGAGTCCGGCGCGGTGCTGGTGCGCCTCGCCCGCCAGGTCGCCCGGCTGGAGCGGGACGCGCACGCCGAGCTGGGGCTGAGCGGGGCGGCCGGCGCGCCCACCCGGGTGTCGATCGCCGTCAACGCGGACTCGCTCGCCACCTGGTTCCTCGGCGCGCTCACGGAGTTGCCGCAGGAGCCCCGGATCTGCTTCGAGGTGCGGCGCGAGGACGAGGCCCACACGGCGGCCCTGCTGCGGGAGGGCGCGGTGATGGCCGCGGTGACCTCCTCCCCCGAACCCGTCCCGGGCTGCGCCGTCCGGTTCCTGGGGCGGATGCGCTACCTGCCCTGTGCCGGCCCCGGATTCGCCGGGCGGCACCTGGGCGGGCCGCTGCGGGAAGCGCTGGGGGTGGCACCCGTGGTGGTCTTCGACCGGCGGGACGACTTCCAGGATGGCTTCGCCCGGCGGTTCGGGCACGACGGCGCCAGCTCCACGCGTCACTACGTGCCGACCTCGGAGGGCTTCGTGGAGGCCATCGCCGCCGGACTCGGCTGGGGCATGGTGCCGGAGTCGCAGGCGCTGCCGCTGCTGCGTACGGGGAGGCTCGTCGACTTCGCACCGGACCTGTCGGTGGACGCCCCGCTCCACTGGCAGCAGTGGAAACTCGACTCCCCAGCGCTGGCCGTGGTGGCCGACGCGGTGACGGCGGCGGCCCGGCGTGCGCTGCGACGCTAGACACATCGCGGTGTCCGTGGCGTCGAGCCGGTTTCGGCCCGCGGTCGACAGGTCACCCGCATCGGAGCAATCCATGCACGAGGGCGCGAACGAAACCGATCGCAGGTGACTTTGATGGACAACTGGCGAGAGCACGCCGCGTGCCGTACGGAGGATCCCGACCTGTTCTTCCCCATCGGCACCACCGGTCCGGCCGCTTTGCAGACCGAGCAGGCGAAGGCGGTCTGCCGCGGCTGTCCGGTCCAGGAGCAGTGTCTGCGATGGGCGCTCGACACCGGGCAGTCCATCGGCGTCTGGGGCGGGACCAGCGAGCTGGAACGCCGTGCGCTCAAGCGGCGCGAGGCCGTGCGCAGAAGGTCGGGCGCGTGACCGTCCGGGTGCGCCGCGTCTACGACCCGCCCGAGCCCGGCGACGGAGTGCGGGTCCTGGTGGACCGGCTGTGGCCGCGGGGCGTGTCGAAGGACGCGGCGCGGGTGGACGAATGGCCCAAGGGCCTCACCCCGTCGACCGAGCTGCGCCGCTGGTACCACGCGGGCGAGGGCTCCTCCGCGGAGTTCACCGAGCGGTACGAGGCCGAGCTGGCCGGGCCCGAGGAGGCGGAACTCCTCGACCACGTGCGGGAACTGGCGGGCAAGGGCGACGTGACGCTGCTGACGGCGTCCAAGTCGCCCGGGGAGAGCCACGCCGCCGTGCTGCTCCGCCTCCTCGACGGGAAGTGAGGCGGCGGGGCAGCAGGCGGGCGGACACCCCGTCGCTCAGGCCGTGCGGCGCGCCGCGTCGCGGCCCGCGGCCCGTCCGGAGAACAGGCAGCCGCCCAGGAAGGTGCCCTCCAGCGCGTTGTACCCGTGCACCCCTCCCCCGCCGAAGCCGGCCACCTCACCGGCCGCGTACAGCCCCTCGACGGGCGTGCCGTCGGCGGTCAGGGCGCGGGACTCGAGGTCGGTCTGGATGCCGCCGAGGGTCTTGCGGGTGAGGATGTGCAGCTTGACGCCGATCAGCGGGCCCGCCGCGGGGTCGAGGACGCGGTGCGGCGCGGCGACCCGGCCGAGCCGGTCGCCGATGTAGCGGCGGGCGTTGCGGATGCCCTGGACCTGGGCGTCCTTGGCGTACGGGTTGGCCATCTGGAGGTCGCGGGCCTCGATCTGGCGCCGGATCAGGGCCGCGTCCAGGAGCGGCTTGTCGGTCAGCCCGTTCATCCTCTCGACCAGTTGCTCCAGGTTCGGAGCGGTCACGAAGTCGGCGCCCTTGCGCAGGAAGGCGTCCACCGGGGCCGGGGCGCCCTTGCCGAGGACGCGTTCGCGCAGGAAGCCGGCCCGGTCCTTGGCGGTGATGTCGGGGTTCTGCTCGGAGCCGGAGAGTGCGAACTCCTTCTCGATGATCTTCTGGGTGAGGATGAACCAGGAGTGGTCGTGCTCGGCGAGGCCGTCCGCCGTGCGCAGGTGCCGCAGGGTCCCCAGCGTGTCGTAGCCGGGCAGGCAGGGCTCGGGCAGCCGGCGGCCGAGGGCGTCGAACCACAGGGACGACGGCCCGGGCAGGATGCGGATGCCGTGGCCGGGCCAGATCGGGTCCCAGTTCCGCAGGCCCTCGGTGTAGTGCCACATCCGGTCGCGGTTGACCAGGCGGGCGCCCGCGTCGGCGCTGATGCCGAGCATCCGTCCGTCGACGTAGGCGGGGACGCCGGTGACCATCTCGGCGGGCGGGGTGCCGAGACGCTCGGGCCAGTGGCTGCGGACGACGTCGTGGTCGCCGCCGATGCCTCCGGAGGTGACGATCACGGCCTGGGCGGTGAGTTCGAACCCGCCGGCCGCCTCACGGCTGGAGGCGACGCCGCGGGGCGAGTCGTCCTCGGCGAGGACCGTGCCGCGCACGCCGCGCGCGGTGCCGTCCTCGACGATCAGGTGGTCGACGCGGTGGCGGTGGTGGAAGGTGAGCAGTCCGTCGTGCGCGGCCTGTTGCGCGTACCGCACGAAGGGCTCGACCACGCCCGTGCCGGTGCCCCAGGCGATGTGGAAGCGGGGCACCGAGTTGCCGTGTCCGCCGGCCCTCAGGTCGCCGCGCTCGGCCCAGCCGACGGTGGGCAGGAAGGTGATGCCGTGGCCGGCGAGCCAGGACCGCTTCTCCCCCGCCGCCCACTCCACGTAGGCCCGGGCCCAGCGCACCGCCCAGGAGTCCTCGTCCTCGGTCCGGTCGAAGCCGGCGCTGCCCTGCCAGTCGTTCCAGGCCAGGTCGAAGGAGTCCTTGACGCCGAGGCGGCGCTGCTCCGGGGAGTCGACGAGGAAGAGGCCGCCGAAGGACCAGAAGGCCTGGCCGCCGAGGTTGGCCGCGTTCTCCTGGTCGAGCAGGGCGACCTTCCGGCCCCGGCTGGTCAGCTCGTGGGCCGCGACCAGGCCCGCCAGGCCCGCTCCGACCACGATGACGTCGGCATCCATGGCGACCGTCCCTTCCCTGTCCGTAGTGGCTCTGTCATTGGCGAGCGCCGCCGTCGGTGAGCAGCGCGGTGAGCAGTTGTCCCAGCCAGGCCCGGGCGTGCTCGACGTCCCGGTCGAGGAGCAGCTGGGTGGTGACCCCGTCGTACGCGGCGACGACCGCGTGCGCGGCACCCTCGGCGTCGCCCAGCACGGCGGGCAGGGCGGTGTGCCCGCGGGCCCTGGCCAGCCGGCCGGCGATCGCGCGCCGGAGGCGGGCCCGGTGCTCCAGCAGGGCCGCGGCGACCTGAGGGTCGCGGGCGGCGTGCACCAGGAAGTCCGTCTTCACCAGGAGCCAGTCCCGGTCCAGGAGCAGCACCTCGGTGACGCGGTCCACGGCGGCGCGCACGTCCAGGCCGGGTCCGTCCTGGGCGAGGGCCCCTGCCACCTGTTCCGCGATCAGGTCGGCCCGGTCCCGGTAGAGGGCGAAGAACAGCTCGTCGAGGCTGTCGAAGTTGGAGTAGAAGGCACCCCGGCTGTACCCGGCCGCCTCGCAGACCTCCTCGATCGACACCCGGCCGAATCCCTTGGCCGCGAACACCGCGAACGCCGCGTCCAGGAGGTTCGCGCGGGTGCGCACGCGCCGCCTGGTCACCCGCCCGGTCGTCGCCTTCACCGCCATCGGCCCGGCCCCTTCCGCCGTTCGATGCGTGAATGTATCGGATACACCGGTGTATCCGACAGCCCTCGGACGCCGGCTCGCACTCACACTTAGAACGCACATTCGAATAAGGAGTACGCTGGTCCCATGACCACGCACCTCCAGGGCTCACTCTTCGACCAGACCGACGAGGTCCGGCTCGGCCCGCTGGACGGACTGCGCCGCACCCACCTCGGGGCGGGTGCCTGGATCGACCTGCTCCCCGGCTGGCTGCACGGCGCCGACGCGCTGTTCGAGCACCTGGCCGCCGAGGTCCCGTGGCGCGCGGAGCGGCGTGCCATGTACGAGCGGGTCGTCGACGTACCCCGGCTGCTCGCCTTCTACGGCGCCGGCGACCCGCTGCCGCACCCCCTGCTGACCGAGGCCCGCGACGCCCTGTCCGCGCGCTACGCCGACGAACTGGGCGAGCCGTTCACCACGGCCGGGCTGTGCCACTACCGCGACGGCCGGGACAGCGTCGCCTGGCACGGCGACCGGATCGGACGCGGTGCGCGCCAGGACACGATGGTCGCGATCCTCTCGGTCGGCGCGCCCCGGGATCTGCTCCTGCGCCCGGCGGGCGGTGGCGGCGAGACCGTACGCCGCCCGCTCGGCCACGGCGACCTGATCGTGATGGGCGGCTCCTGCCAGCGCACCTGGGAGCACTGCGTCCCGAAGAGCACCCGTGCCGCGGGCCCGCGCATCAGCGTCCAGTTCCGTCCGCACGGCGTGCGCTGAGGGGCGGACGGCCGTCACCGTGCCGGTCTGGTTGGCTGGTGCGGGCAGAGCGGAAACGGAACGCGGGAGACCCCATGGGCGCGGACGTACGACAAGTGGCCGACGGCACCTACCTGGTGCACGGTTCGCACACCAACTGGGTGATCCTCACCGACGGCGACGCGGTGACCCTCGTCGACACCGGCTACCCCGGCGACCGGCGACAGCTGCTCGACTCCCTGGCCGCGGTGGGCGGTTCGCCCGAGGCGGTGACGGCCGTACTGATCACCCACGCGCACAACGACCACCTGGGCTCCGCCGAGTACCTGCGCGCCGCCCACGGCACCCCGGTCCTGCTGCACGAGGCCGAAGTGCCGCACGCCCGGCGGGACTTCCTCCAGCAGGTGTCGGTCGGCACGGTCCTGCGCAACGGCTGGCGGCCGGGCGTGCTGCCCTGGATGGTTCACGTGCTGCGCTCCGGCGGCACCGAGCAGCATCCGGTGACCACGCCCGCGCCCTTCCCGTCGGACGGTGCCCTGGACCTGCCCGGGCGGCCGGTACCGGTGCACACCCCCGGACACACGGACGGGCACTGCGCCTACCACCTCCCGGACGCCGGGGTGGTCATCTCCGGGGACGCGCTGGTCAGCGGGCACGCCATCGGCAGGACCCGGGGGCCGCAGCTGCTGCCCGGCATGTTCCACCACGACCGGGCGGGCACCCTGGCCTCGCTCGGGATCCTCGCCGGACTCGACGGCGACGTCCTGCTCCCCGGGCACGGGCCCGTCCACCGCGGCCCCGTCCGGGAAGCCGCGCTACTGGCCCGGGAACGCGCCGCTTAGAGTCTTGGCATGGCCTTGCAGATCAGCGCCACCAATCCGGAGCACCCCGCGCTCCTGCTCGAACTGCCGTGGCAGCTGCCGCTGGAGCAGTGGCCCGAGGAGTACCTCGTGCCGCTGCCGCGCGGCATCTCCCGGCACGTCGTCCGCTACGCCCGCGCCGGGGACGAGGTCATCGCCGTCAAGGAGCTGGCCGAACGGCCGGCGCTGCGCGAGTACCAGCTGCTGCGCGACCTGGACCGGCTCGCCATCCCCGCGGTGGACGCGCTGGCCGTGGTGACCGGCCGCACCGGCACCGCCGGCGAGGAGCTGGAACCGGTGCTCGTCACCCGGCACCTCGGCGGCTCGCTGCCGTACCGGTCGATGTTCGAGACCACGCTGCGCCCGGCGACCATGCACCGTCTGATGGACGCCCTGGCCGTCCTGCTGGTGCGGCTGCACCTGGCGGGGTTCGCCTGGGGCGACTGCTCGCTGTCCAACACGCTCTTCCGACGCGACGCGGGCGCCTACGCCGCGTACCTGGTCGACGCCGAGACCGGCGACCTGCACCCGCGGCTCAGCCCCGGACAGCGCGACTACGACCTCGACCTGGCCCGGGTGAACATCAGCGGCGAGCTGCTCGACCTGGAGGCCTCCGGGGCGCTGCACCCGTCCGTCGACCCGATCGACTTCGGCACCGAGATCTGCGCCCGCTACCGGACGCTGTGGGAGGAACTGACCCGCACCTCGGTGTACCCGGCGGGCAAGTACCACTACATCGAGCGCCGGATCCGGCGTCTGAACGACCTCGGTTTCGACGTGGCCGAGATGCAGATAGAGCACGCCTCCAACGGCGACACGGTCACCTTCGTGCCCAAGGTCGTCGACGCCGGCCACCACCAGCGCCAGCTGCTGCGGCTGACCGGCCTGGACGCCGAGGAGAACCAGGCCAGGCGGCTGCTGAACGACCTGGAGAGCTGGATGGCCACCCAGGACGACTATGCCCCGGGCGACCCCCTCGGCGCCCGCCCCGAAGTCCTCGCCCACCGCTGGGTGCGCGAGGTCTTCCGGCCCACCGTGCGCGCCGTGCCGCCGGACCTGCGGGGCTCGATGGACCCGGCCGAGATCTACCACGAGCTGCTCGAGCACCGCTGGTACCTCTCCGAGCGGGCCCAGCACGACATCGGCCTGGACACGGCCGTCGAGGACTACCTCGTCAACATCCTGCCCAAGGCCCGGGAGACCCTCCAGCCCACGTCGGACTGACGTCCCGGGCCTCCCCGCCGGTGCGGCCTCAGATGTGCGGGACCACCACCACCGGGCAGTCCGCGTGGTGCAGCACACCGTGCGCCACCGAGCCGATCCGGGCACCGACCGCCGTGCGGCGGGCGCGGCGGCCCACGACCATCAGCTGGGCGTTCGCCGCCACCGACAGCAGCACCTGGCCGGCGCTGCCCATCTCCACGTGCTCCACCACCGGCACGTCCGGGAAGCGCTCGCGCCAGGGAGCGAGCGCCTCGCCCAGCGCCTTCCGCTCGTACTGCTCCAGCCCGCCGGCCTCGTCGGCGAGCGCCATCGAGCCGGGGCTGTAGGTGAAGACCGTCGGCAGGGCCCAGGCCCGCACGGCGCGCACGGTGGCGCCGCGCGCGGCGGCCGCCTCGAAGGCGTACCCGATCACGTCGGCGCTGTCCTCCGGCTCGCCCTGCTGGCCGACGACGACCTCGCGGCCGGCGGCCTCACCCGCGGCCTCGTCACCGGCGCGCACGAGGACGACGGGCCGGGTCGCCTCGGCGATCACCTGGCGGCCGACGGAGCCGAGCAGGAAGCCGACGACCGCCCCGTGGCCGCGCGAGCCGAGCACCAGCGTCTCGGCGTCGGCCGCGGCGGCGAGCAGTACGGCGACGGGGTCGTCGGCCTCACGGAGCTCCGTGGACACCGTCAGCTCCGGGTGCCGCTCGGTGACGGTCCGGACCGGCTCGGCGACCGCGTCCCGCACCCACCGCTCCTGCGCGTCCCGGTCCCCCTCGCCGCCGTCCCGGACCTGCCAGGCGTGCACGACGTGCAGCGGCGCCTCCCGGCGGACCGCCTCCCTCGCGGCCCAGGCCAGTGCGGCCAGGCTCTCCTCCGAACCGTCCACGCCTGCCGTGATCGGGCGCGTCATACGGGTCCCTCCCTGTGTCGCGGTGACGTCCATGGGGTCCAGTCTTCCCTACGATGTCCGCATGCCATTGGAGTGGGAGCAGGTGGTGGTCGACGCGGCCGACCCCGGGGCCCTCGGGCGCTGGTGGGCCCGGGCACTGGGCTGGGTGGTGGTGGACGACTCCTGCGACGAGTACGAGATCCGTCCGGAGCCGGACCGGCTGCCGGGACTGCTGTTCGGCCGGGTGCCGGAGGGCAAGGCCGGGAAGAACCGGCTGCACCTCGACTTCCGGCCCGTGGACCAGGCGGCCGAGGTGGCCCGCCTGCTGGAGCTGGGGGCGCGCCACGCCGACGTGGGCCAGGGCGAGGACGTCCCGTGGGTGGTGCTGGCCGACCCGGAGGGCAACGAGTTCTGCGTGCTGGGCCCCCGCGGCGGGGGCCCGGCTGCCTGAGCGAGGCGCGGCGATCGAACATACGATGGGCTGCAGGCCGGTGCGGTGACGGGGACGCCGTGCCGTGAATCCGGCCGCTCGACGTGGGGGACGCATGGCACAGGACGACGGGGCGACGCGGACCGTCATCATGACCGTGGACGACGATCCGGGGGTCTCCCGTGCCGTCGCCCGTGACCTGCGGCGGCGCTACGGCGCCACGTACCGCATCGTGCGCGCGGAGTCCGGCGAGTCGGCACTCCAGGCGCTGCGGGAGCTGAAGCTGCGCGGCGACCTGGTGGCGGTGCTCCTCGCCGACTACCGGATGCCGCAGATGAACGGCATCGAGTTCCTGGAGCAGGCCCTGGACATCTATCCGGGCGCCCGGCGGGTGCTGCTGACGGCGTACGCGGACACCGGCGCGGCGATCGACGCGATCAACGTCGTCGACCTGGACCACTACCTGCTCAAGCCGTGGGACCCGCCCGAGGAGAAGCTGTACCCGGTCGTGGACGACCTGCTCCAGGCCTGGCGCACCGGCGACCACCGGCCGGTGCCCAGCACCAAGGTCGTCGGACACCGCTGGTCGGCGCGGTCCTCGGAGGTCCGCGAGTTCCTGGCCCGCAACCAGGTGCCGTACCGCTGGTACGCGTCCGACACCCCGGAGGGGCGCCGCCTGCTGTCGGCGGCCGGCCAGGACGGGCAGCGGCTGCCGGTGGTGATCACGCCGGACGGGACGCCGCTGGTGGAGCCGGAGGCGCCCGACCTCGCCGCGCACGTGGGCCTGGCCACGACCCCGACCTCGGACTTCTACGACCTGGTGGTGATCGGCGGCGGCCCGGCCGGGCTCGGAGCGGCCGTGTACGGGGCCTCGGAAGGGCTGCGGACGGTGCTGGTGGAGCGGTCGGCGACCGGCGGCCAGGCCGGGCAGAGCTCCCGCATCGAGAACTACCTCGGCTTTCCCGACGGTGTCTCCGGCGGGCAGCTCACCGAGCGGGCCCGGCGGCAGGCGGCGAAGTTCGGCGCCGAGATCCTCACCGCGCGGGAGGTTACCGGCCTGGAGGCCAACGGGTCGGCGCGGGTGGTGCGCTTCTCGGACGGCTCGGCGATCGCCGCGCACAGCGTGATCCTGGCGACCGGCGTGTCCTACCGGCAGCTCGCGGCGCCGGGCACGGACGAACTGACCGGCTGCGGCGTCTTCTACGGTTCGGCGCTGACCGAGGCCGCGTCCTGCCAGGGCCACGACGTGTACATCGTCGGCGGCGCCAACTCGGCGGGGCAGGCGGCGATGTACCTCGCGCGGGGCGCCAAGTCGGTGACGCTGCTGGTGCGCGGCGGCTCGCTGGCGGCGTCGATGTCGCACTACCTGGTCCAGCAGATCGAGGAGACGCCCAACATCCACGTGCGCTGCGGCACCGTGGTCGAGGGCGCGCGGGGCGACGGCCGGCTGGAGCGGCTGACGCTGCGCGACGCGGAGGCCGGCGGCACCGAAGAGGTCGACGCGCAGTGGCTGTTCGTGTTCATCGGCGCGGCGCCGCTGACCGACTGGCTGGACGGGACGGTGCTGCGGGACGAGCGCGGGTTCATCCTCGCCGGGCCCGACCTCACCGTGGACGGGCGGCCGCCGGCGCAGTGGGAGCTGGACCGCCCGCCGTACCACCTGGAGACCAGCGTCCCGGGCGTGTTCGTGGCGGGCGACGCCCGCGCCGAGTCCGCGAAACGGGTCGCGTCCGCCGTCGGAGAGGGAGCCATGGCCGTGATGCTCGTCCACCGGTACCTGGAGCAGTCGTGAGCGGGCGGCCGATGCCGTGCGCGCCCGCGGAGATCGGGAAGCTCTTCCTGTTCGAGAAGCTGTCGCCCGAGCAACTGGGACGGCTGTGCGCGGAGGGGCGGGTCGAGTTGTTCGAGCCCGGCCCGGTGTACACCGAGGGCGAGGACGCGACGTGCTTCTACGTGATGATCGAGGGGTCGGTCGTGCTCTCCCGCCGGGTCGGCGGGGACGACGTCGAGACCAACCGCACCTCGCAGCGCGGTGTGTACGCGGGCGCGATGCAGGCGTACGTCGGTGACCGGCTGCCGCAGGTCTACAACAACTCGATGCGGGTCACCGAGCCGACGCGGTTCTTCGTGCTGCCCGCCGCGACGTTCGCGGCCGTCATGCGGGAGTGGTTCCCGATGGCGGTGCATCTGCTGGAGGGGCTCTTCTTCGGGTCCAAGAGCACGCAGCGGGCGGTCGGGCAGCGGGAGCGGCTGCTGGCCCTGGGCTCGCTGTCGGCCGGTCTCACGCACGAACTGAACAACCCGGCGGCCGCCGCGGTGCGGGCCACGTCGGCGCTGCGGGAGCGGGTGGCGAAGATGCGGCACAAGCTGGCCGTGATCGCCGAGGGCCCGTTCTCCCGGGACGCGCTGGCGGGGCTCATCGAGATCCAGGAGCGCACGGCCGAGCGGGTCGCCAAGGCGCCGTCGCTCAGCCCGCTGGAGGCCGCCGACCGGGAGGACGCCCTCACCGACTGGCTGGAGGACCACGGCATCGACCACGGGTGGCAGCTCGCCCCGACCTTCGTGCAGGCCGGTCTGGACACCGACTGGCTGGAGCAGGTCGCGGCGGCGGTGGACGAGGAGATCCTCGCGGGAGCGGTCGGCTGGCTCAACTACACCGTCGAGACCGAGCTGCTGATGAACGAGATCGCGGACTCCACCGCCCGGGTCTCCCACCTCGTCGACGCCGCCAAGCAGTACGCGCAGCTCGACCGGGCGCCCTACCGCACCGTCGACGTCCACGAACTCCTGGACAGCACCCTGCTGATGCTGTCCGGCAAGATCGGCCCCCGCATCGAGGTCGTCAAGGAGTACGACCGCACGGTGCCGAAGGTCCCGGCGTACCCGGCGGAGCTGAACCAGGTGTGGACCAACCTGATCGACAACGCGGTCGCCGCGGTGAACGGCGCGGGCGGCGCCGGCACGCTGACGGTGCGGACCGCCCTCCACCACGACCGGCTGCTCGTGGAGTTCCGCGACACCGGCACCGGGATCGCCCCGGAGATCCGGGAGCGCATCTTCGACCCGTTCTTCACCACCAAGCCGGTGGGCGAGGGCACCGGGCTCGGCCTGGACATCTCCTGGCGGATCGTGGTCAACAAGCACCACGGCGCGCTCCAGGTGGAGTCCGAGCCGGGCGACACCCGTTTCCAGGTGCTCCTGCCGCTCACCGCCGCCGAGCCCGATCCGACCGAGGAGACGGCACGAGAGGAGACGGCATGACCAGCGACACCGGAATCGACCCCACCGTCCCGCCGAGCGGCAGCGGCTGCGCCGAGTGCGACGCGGCCGGCGGCTGGTGGTTCCACCTGCGGCGCTGCGCGAGCTGCGGCCACGTCGGGTGCTGCGACAGCTCGCCGGGGCAGCACGCGACCGGGCACTACACGGCCACCGGGCACCCCTTGGTGCAGAGCTTCGAGCCGGGCGAGGAGTGGTACTGGGACTACGCGGCCGGCGAGGTGCGCGAGTCCGGTCCCGGCCTCGCCCCGCCGTCCAGCCACCCCGAGGACCAGCCGGCGCCCGGACCGGCAGGCCGGGTCCCGGCGGACTGGGCCGCCACACTGCGGCGCTGACCGCGCGCGGACCGGTCCGGCGGGCCCCGGGACCGGTGCGGACCGTCGGGCAGTCCTGGGGCCCGGTCCGGGCGATCCCGGTGCCACGGGACGGGGAGCGCTGTCGCACCCGCGTGTCAGGATGGGCGTCGTGCCGCAGACCTCAGTCACCAGCCCACTCATCGGCCGCGAGGACGAACTCGCGCGTCTCACCGGCGTCCTGGAGCGCGCCCGTGCCGGGGAGGCCCGCGCGGTGCTCGTCGCCGGGGACGCCGGGGTGGGCAAGACCCGGACCCTGGACGAGGTCGCCGGCCGGGCCGCCGCGGCCGGGACCACCGTGCTCACCGGGCACTGCGTGGACCTGGGCGACGTCGGTCTGCCCTATCTGCCGTTCACCGAGATCCTCGGCGCACTGGCCGCCGACGAGCGGTTCGCCGCCGTACTGGCCGCCCACCCGGTGGCCGACCGGCTGCTCGGCGGCGGCCCGGACGACGGGGGCACGGCGGACCGGTCGCGGCTGCGCCTCTTCGAGGGCGTGGCCGCGCTGCTCACCGACCTGGCGGACGTCGCGCCGCTGCTGCTGGTCCTGGAGGACCTGCACTGGGCCGACCAGTCCTCCCGGGACCTGCTGAGGTTCCTGCTCAGCCGGGGCGTGCTGCAACGGCCGGCCGGCGGGGCCCCTGGCCACCGTCTCGCGGTGCTCGCCTCGTACCGGGCGGACGACCTGCACCGTCGGCATCCGCTCCGTCCCCTGCTGGCCGAGCTGGTGCGGCTGCCCTCCGTGGAGCGTCTTGAGCTGCGTCCCCTGCCGGACGCCGACGTCGCCCGGCTGGTCCGCTCGCTGCGGGACCGGCCGTTGCCGGACACCACCGTGCACCGCATCGTCGAACGCGCCGAGGGCAACGCCTTCTACGCCGAGGAGCTGGTGGCGGCCACGGACACGCCCGCCGTCGGCGTGCCCAGCGGCCTTGCCGACGTGCTGCTCATCCGCTTCGAGCAGCTGTCGGAGACCGCGCAGCAGGTGCTGCGCACCGCCGCGGTCGCCGGGCGGCGGGTGGGGCACGATCTGCTGCGGGACGCCGTGGGGCTGCCCGAGGAGGAGCTGGAGTCGGCGCTGCGCGAGGCCGTGGAGCGGCAGTTGCTCGTCTCCGGCGACGGGGACACGTACTCGTTCCGGCACGCCCTGGCCCGGGAGGCGGTCTACGCCGATCTGCTCCCCGGGGAACGGGCCCGGCTGCACGGCGGGTTCGCGCGGCTGCTCGCCGGGCCGGACCGCCGCTCGGACAGCGCGGCCGAACGCGCCCACCACTACCGCGAGAGCCACGACCTGCCCGAGGCGCTGGCCGCGTCCCTGGAGGCCGCCGACCACGCGCAGCGCGTCGGCGCGCCCGCCGAGGAGCTGCGGCACGTGGAGGCGGCGCTCGACCTGTGGTCGGCGGTCGACGCCGCCGCGCGGCCCACGGGCCCCGACGCGGTGACGCTGACGCTGCGCGCCTCGGCGGCCGCGGCGCACGCCGGAGAGGTGCACCGGGCGGTCTCCCTCACCCGTTCCGCGCTGGCCGGCCTCGGCCAGGACGCCGACCTGGAACTGGCGGCCCGCGTGCGCTACACGCTCGCCGGGAACCTGCTCAGCGTCGACAACCAGTCGGCGGCGTACGCCCACAGCAGCGAGGCGCTCGGCCTGATCCCCGCCGAGCCACCGTCGGCGACCTGGCTGTGGGCCGCGGCGACCCATGTGATGGCGGCCCGCCAGGTCGGGGAGAACGGGACGGCGCTGCACGTGGCCCGCCGGGCCCTCGACGTGGCGGAGGAGCTGGGCATCACCGACGCCCGCGCCGACCTCCTGATCTCCCTGACCAGCCTGGAGGGCGGCAACCGGAGCACCCCGGAGGGCCGCGAGCGCCTGATCGAGGCGCGGGAGCTGGCACGGCGGGCGGGCAACGCGCCGGTGGAGCTGCGCGCCCTGTTCAACCTGGCCATCGGCGGCTTCGAGTCCGGCGACCTGGAGGAGTGCCTGACCCGGGCGTCGGAGGGCCTCGACCGGGCCCGCCGCTCCGGGCTGCTGTCGTCGCCGTACCCGCGGGAGATGCGGTACCTGCGGCTGCTGGTGCAGTACACGCTGGGGCACTGGGACGAGTGCGTTCGCGGCTCTGAGGAGCACGGCGGGACGCTGCCCGCCTGGGGTGGTCACACCCTCGGCCCGGGGCTGTACGTGGCTCTGGCGCGCGGCGACGCGGGGGCCCCCGACCGCGCCCGGGCGCTGCTGAAGGGGCCGTTCGACTGGATGGCCCGGCTCGTCGCGGGCATTGTGCTGACCGACGCCGCCGCCCTGCGCGGGGACGCGGCCGATGCCGTGCGGTCGATGCGGTCCACCGTCGAGGCACTCAGCGACGACGCGGGCACACCGCCCCTCGCGACCGTCAGGCTCGCCGCCCTCGCCCTCTCCGCGGTCGCCGACACCGTGGCGCAGCTGCGCATGACAGGGGACGAGGCCGGCGCCGCCCGCTGGACGGAGACCGCGGCCGAACTGGTGGCGCAGGCGCGGTCGTCCGCCGGGTACGGGGAGGACGGAACGCCCCAGGGCCCGGAGGGGCAGGCATGGCTGGCGCGGGCCGAGGCGGAGTGGATCCGGGCCACCGGTTCCGAGCCGGACCCGGCGTCCTGGGAGAGGACGGTGACCGCGTTCGCCTTCGGCGACACCTACGAGCGCGCCCGCTGCCGGCTGCGCCTCGCGGAGGCCCTGCTGGCGGCCGGCCGCCGCGAGGAGGCGGCCACCGAGGCCGAAGCGGTACGCCGGGAGGCCGACCGGCTCGGCGCCACGGTGCTGCGCGAGCGGCTGGACGACCTGACCCGCCGCGGCCGCCTCACGGACGCGGCGCCCGCCGGCGGGCCGGGGGCCGCGGTGCTCACCGCCCGGGAGCGGGACGTGCTGCGGCTGCTCGCGCTGGGCCACAGCAACCGCCGGATCGGCGAGGAGCTGTTCATCAGTGCCAAGACGGCGAGCGTCCACGTCTCCAACATCCTCGCCAAGCTGCACGCGGCCGGCCGCACCGAGGCGGTCGCCATCGCCTACCGGCAGGGTCTGATCGTCCCGGAGCCGGCGTCGTCGGACTGAGCAGGCGGGCCCGGGCGCCGGGAACCCCCGCCGCCCGGCGGACGTTGACCCGGCACCGACACCCGTACGCGTACCCCCACCCCTACCGCGCCGGGAGCGCGCACGACGAAACAGGGCGGCACGATGAGCGAGCTGGTCCCCGGGGGCAACGTCCCTCTGCCCGTCGGCCCCGTGCAGGTACGGGTGCCCGGCCCCTTCGACGTGTCGGCGCTCGTCACGGACGACGGCGGAAAGGTCGGCGGGGACGGGGACTTCGTCTTCTACAACCAGCCGCAGGCACCCGGCGCCCGGCTCCTCGGCGGCGCGCTCACCGTCGATCCGGCACGGCTGCGCCCCGGTGCGAGCCGGGTGACGGTGGTGGTCAGCCCGTCGGACCCCGGGACCGCCCTGAGCGCCCTGC